>CAMJLD010000001.1 GCA_946406645.1 uncultured Candidatus Saccharibacteria bacterium
AGAGCTTTATCAGCAATATCAATTATTAAATAAAGGATTTTTTGTGCCTACAATCAATCAATTAGTGCGTAAGCCACGCAAAGTCGCTGCCAAGAAGAGCAAAGCTCCGGCACTCGGCTCCATCGTGAATACGCTCAAAACTCGTTATTACAAGCAGGCTGCTCCGCTCAAGCGTGGCGTCTGTGTCAAGGTTACTACCAAGACTCCAAAGAAACCAAACTCCGCTCTCCGCAAGGTCGCTCGTGTGCGCCTTACTAACGGTCAGGAAGTTTGGGCATACATCGGTGGTGAAGGCCACAACCTCCAGGAGCACGCAGTTGTGCTCGTCCGTGGTGGTCGTGTCCCAGATCTTCCAGGTGTCCGCTATCATATCGTCCGTGGTACGCTCGATCTTCAGGGCGTCCAGGGTCGCAAGCAGGGTCGTTCTAAGTACGGCGCGAAGAAGGAGGATAAGTAATTATGCCACGTAAAGTAACTGCTAGCCTTCAGCGCAAGGTCTCTCCAGATCGCAAGTACCAGAGCGTACTCGTTCAGCGCCTCATCAACAAGTCTATGCTCAACGGTAAGAAGCAGGTCGCAGAGCGCGCCGTTTACGACGCTATCGAAGGTGCCGCTAAGAAGCTCAAGAGCGAGAATCCAGTTGAGGTTCTCGAGACCGCTATCAAGAACATTAGCCCAGATTTCGAAGTTAAGTCCCGCCGTGTCGGTGGTGCTAACTACCAGATTCCATTCCCAATCGCTGGCCATCGCCAGTTGCATTTCGCAATGAGCTGGTTGGTTCAGGCTTCCCGCGAACGCTCCGGCATGCCATATGCCAAGCGCCTCGAGGCAGAAATCGTTGACGCTTACAACCAGGCAGGCAACGCCTTCAAGAAGAAGGAAGATTGCCATCGCATGGCAGAGGCAAACCGCGCCTTCGCGCACTTTGCCCGCGGCTAATTATCTGCGAATACAATTTAGTCCCTTCGGCTCACCGCTGGAGGGGCTTTTTGTCGGCGTGTGGAGCCTATTGCTGTTTTTTAGAACCGAATAAAGTTGAACTTTTCGAAAAGTTCAACTTTATCTGCTGCCAGAAAGCACGAGGAAGCCCGAGTGATGTGATATAATGAAATAAATTGCAATAATTGCAAAGTTCATTGGAAAGCGAGGTGTATATATGAGCGGAGTCTACTGTTATATGTTCGATGAAGCAAGCGTTAAAAGATCCCTGGAGCTTCGAGAGTATATTTTAGGAATGAAAAAACCATTTTGCTGGGTTGATTTGAAAAACTGCGCGCTAGATGATGGCATTCCCGAATCAGACATTGATCTCTTGAAGATAGTATTCAACAAAATGTATCAGGAGGGGCTCATTGTTTATGATGAGATCCCAGAGGAAGACAGGAAGGAAGGCTGCGCGACTTGGGCCTTCTACGTGGCGTAGGAAAGTGAGGTGATACCATGTCGATGACTGAAGAACAGCAACGAATGATGCTCCGCAAGTTTATCGTTGATATGAAAGGGCCGTTTTGTCTGCTTAATCTGTATATCCGCGCTGAGAACCAGCTTAAGATAACAGATCGGCGGATGATAGACGATGTGCTAGATGAGCTTTACCAGATGGGTATCGTCGTCTATCGCGAAGTTGACCCGCCTTCGGAGAATCCGGATGACCCCAAATGGGCATACTATATCGCCTAGAGCTGATAGAATCCCGCCAAGATATGGCGGGATTTTCTCGTATCTGTTAATATAAAGACATTGTAGATAGAAGCACAACGTTCTTTGAAAGTGAGGTGACGACATGAAAGAAGTTGTAACTAAAACCGTCATGTTTAACTCCGGTAGCGAAACAGGCACGGTCTCGAAACTTGTCGAAAAAGCAGTCAGAAGTGTCTTTGATGCGCATAAAGTAGACGGAGTTGTTGACATCAATGTGGAGTCTAAGGAAGCACATAAGAGTGGTTTTCGTCTCTACGTCTTCTTTTCTCACATCGATGGGCGTCAACAGAGGCCGAAGTGCCATGATTGCGATACGGTGGACTACAAAGATGGCGAATACTTGTTGACAATAAAAGTTCACGCTAATGTTGCAGATATGACAAATCCTGACAATAAAAAGATAGCTAAAACAATTGTCGATGAGATAATCGATGCAATCCAAGAAAAGACTGAAGGGGGCTGATAGTATGAGTAGTAACGGCTTAGTAAAAGAGACCCTAGATCTCTACAATCAGGATGAGTATGGTGACATTGTGAGAATAATCTGCGAAGCCATCAATGGCGCATTTGACGAATCGATTGAGGCAAAAGAAGATGTGCGCGGACGCGTATACTTCGACGCCGAAGAGAAAGATTCGGGCAAGGTCATGAATCTTGTCACATTCAACCGTAATAGCGGCGAGGAGAACCATTACAACTATGTAATAGGCGTCTACTATCCTCATGGCTACGCCATACGCAAAATCATTATCGATGTTAACGTAAAGGACATGAATAGTGTTGGCTATGGGCGCATTACTCTGGAAATCGGCAGAAGAATTGCGAAGAGAATGAATGCCGCAATCGCCGACAATCCGCTCCACGAGCGCGCCTACCAGGCGACGCTTCGGTGGGTAATACTGGATTTACCCGTAGCATTCTCGAAAGAGTCCATTTATCGTATTGCTGACGAAATCGGCATTATGGACTACGGGCTCGTCGACAAGACTCTGGAAGAATTATATAAAGAAGGAGCCGTGTCGAGAGATGGAAGTAACGGATACAGGCGCATCATCAAAACCTCAGAAGCAAATCCCGCCTAATCGGCGGGATTTTTCTAGTATAATGAAATTATGAATAAGCATACGCTTATCTACCAAATTTATCCTTCTTCGGTGGGCGACCTGAGAGATATCGCGGCAATCATCCCGCGAATCGCCGAAAAACTCCATCCGGACTATATCTGGTTGAACCCGTTTTTTGAGAGTCCATGGAATGACGGCGGCTATGACGTCTCGAACTACTACCGCATCGAACCGCGCTTCGGGAAAATGCAGGATTTTCGCTATCTGGTAAAAGTAGCCGAAAAGTATCATATCGGCATCCTGGTTGATTTAGTTCTTAATCATACAAGTGACCAGCATGAATGGTTCAAGCTCTCCGAGCAGCACGACCCGGAATATAAGAATTATTACGTTTGGCTCGACCGCCCGCTCAACTGGCGTTCGTTCTTTGGTGGCCCCGCTTTTGACTATTCGGCCCAGCGCGACGAGTATTATCTACATCTCTACGACAAGACGCAGCCTGACCTAAACTTCAACAACCCGAAGGTTGTCAAAGAATTCGAAAATATTGTAGACTTCTGGCTCGCTAACGGCGCGGCCGGTTTCCGCGTAGACTCCGCCAATGTCCTTGCCGAGTCGGACCTCAAGAAAGGGCGCATTCCGGGCCTTCCAGGCTTCTTTCATTACTATCAGAAGCCGAAGACTGTGAAGATTCTCGAGCGCCTCTTTGCGAAGCGCAAATGCTTCACTATTGCCGAGCCGGTCGGGGGCGAATTCTTTAGCAAACAGAAGTTCCATGAGCTCACTAAACGTGCCTTTAGTGCCAGTTTCAACGTCGGCACACTAGACATAGCGGACTCATTTTTCAGCAAGAAGGATAAGGTCTACCCGATTCGATACAAGAAATGGCTAAAGAAGCTTTCCGAATGGGCTCCGGAGCCAAAATTCTCGATCGCCTTTGAATCACACGATGCACCGCGCGCACCTAGTCGTTTTAGCACAGATCCGCGCATCCTGGCGATGCTTCAGTTCTTGCTGCCTAGCTATAACCCTTGTATCTACCAGGGGCAGGAACTCGGCACCGAGAATGCCGAACTCAGTAACAATATTCAAGATTATCCTGGAGTCCAATCGCGTCAGGTCTATCGCCGTCTTCGTCGCAAAGGAAAGACGAAAGAAGAGGCGATGCGCGTCGTGAAGCTTACTTCGCGCGATAATGCTCGCCAACCAATCAACTGGGGCGAGTACATCCTCCAGGGCGCTCGCGAGGAATCGGTCCTCAATTTCTACTCGCGCATCATCGAATTATGGCGCAGCGACCTAGTCATCGCCGACGGAAAGCTGAAGGTAAATAAGATCACAAAGGGCGGCGTCTTTGATTTCGAGCGTCGCCTAGACAATAAAGTCTACAAAGTCCACCTAGATTTCACCGGTAAAACCGTATCAACGCTTATCGACGACAAGGGCGAAACTGTCATAAAGGTATAAAAAATACCCGCTGACTTAGCGGGTATATTTTTTAGAGGATCGAGAATTCGCCTTTTTTCGAATCCTTGTTAATAGCGCAGGCAATTCTGCGACTACGCACGAGAGAATCGAACATGTTGATGAAATCAAACATTTTATCGCAGCCATATATCTTGCAGTACTTATCCATGATTTCGGAAAGAATGAAGCCATTGGGCTGACATAAGATATAGGCAGACACTGTGATCCAACTATGTGTCTTGACGATAGAAGTCATCGTGTCGATCAGAGTTTGCAGGACCAGTTCACGGGCGAGCTTAGAAAGGTCTTCATAGTTTCCTTCGAATAACGCGAAATCTGCATTCACTTCCGTGATGCATACGTGGTCTGAGCCGGCGTAATCGTGGAAAGTTGTCGGAATCGTCAGGTCCTTTCTGCGGAGGCGGCCGGTCACGAAGTGGCTAGTATATACAACCCGGACGCCCTTATTGATAGAGCGCTCGATGACATAGGTCGCCGCAGGCACAATGACTCTTTCGCCGCTTAAGCTAAAGGGAACCCGAAAATCGAGATAAATACCATCTCTCTTCTCGATATCTTTAACTCGACGGCGGAATAGCTTTGTATAGGCCTCAAAGAATTTGTCCAGATAGGCATCGATGGTAAGCTTTTCGGCGCCTTCGTAGTCGTAGCGGGCAATAATCGGAGATTTTCTCCTGCTCATAAAATCACCTCTTTCAAAGAACAATATTTTGCATATCGCAATACCATAGTTATAACATAAAAATAACCCCGCATCAAGTGCGGGGTGTTTTCAGGGCGATTTTTTACCGACTATCGGCAACAGGTCAGTAGCGACGCTCAGCGTCGCCTTGCGGCATTCTTTCGCATCCTGCGCCAATTTTTCGTCGGTGCTGGACTTAATCATGCGATTCAGGTTACTCAATGTTTCCTCCTTGATTCGAGTATGCAGATACATTGCTATCTCGTCGTGCGGGACATTGTCATTTTCGTCGAATACATTAATTTCGAAAACTACTTTTACCTTCTGGCGATGCACGCCGACCGGGTAGTAAACGGTGGCCAGTACAGATGAAGAGTCGTGGAATTTATGCCGACTAAAGCGCTTCGCAATAAAAGATTGTCGAATAAAATCGACACCTTCGCATCCATCGTCGTTGATGTTGGCGACGATTTGGCCTGAAACGGTGCAACGAGCGCCTTTGTGCCGCTCGCATCTGTTGATGGCCTTCTTTACGATACTTACGAAGAGCAAGGAAATCTTTTCTGCCTGTTCAATAGTCGCCGGATCTCCCATCTTAATACTGCTAGCCGGGCCAACAATCCTTAAGGGCGCTTTCTTTCTTCTCGACATATCATCACCTCCGCCTAGACGTAATAACCTTCAGCACGAGCTCTTGCTAAGGCTTTCTTGAATATCTCTCTGTCGGGATAGCTTACAAAACCATAGCGTCCGCCGTACATATCGGCTTCGAAATCCAACTCGAACGGTATTGGATCGTGAGCGACAACAACGTTGTAAGCGGTCTCGCTCTTAGCTTTCTTCGACAAACGGTCGTAATACTTCGAGCCAGACGGCATCCATTTAATTAGCTCTGCTATGATATGAGCTTCGAGATCGCGAGTAAAATGCTGCGTATCTACGTCTGGATGTAGTTCGTCGGCAAAAAGAATTCGTAGCGTGACGGCTTTTACATTCTTTCCGACGGGGAAGTAAACTATGATACGATCATCCTTCAAGTCGTAGTAAGTGCCGTTGCCGTAAAATTGTGCCAACCTGTAATGTCGTTCAACTCTGCCGACGCATTCCCGCTTTTCGAAATCCTCTCCGCCCCAGATACGAATTTCGATATCGCCGTAAAAATCGCAATCAGGATACTTCAGCGCGGTCTCGTTAAAACAGCGACGGGCAATCCTACATAATAAATCAATGGTCTTAGCTAAGCTAGGACGTTTCGTATAACCCTGGAAGATTACAGAACTAATCTTTGCCGGGCGCTTCTCTAAGCGTTTCTCTTGCTCCGTGGACAAATAAATCACCTCTTTCAATGTGCAAATTTTGCATTTTCTGCAATTTGTTTCATTATATCATATTTTACGGGTTAGAAAAAGCAAAAGCCCCGCAATAACATGCGGGGCTAAATGCAGGGTGACTTCAGACGCAGCATTCTGCTTCGGCGCGAAGAGATTCGTTCGATGAACGCAAAATCTCGATACACTCGTCGTTATCGAAACCGAATGATTCGCCATAAGCGAGCAGCTCCTCATCGGATTCGAAGAACATAGGCTCATGGCTTTTCAGAATACTCAATGCGGTATTGAGTCTACAGGTTTCGACATAATGCGGACGGTCGTCGGACCATCTCTTGAGATTCATCATGGTCTTCTTGATAGTTAACGCCTCGAGTGCATTCGCAAACTCGGCGCCGGCTTCAGTATTACCATCAATATCAACCCACATCTTCAGTCGAAATTTTGACATGGCCGAGATAGAAGCGGCGTCAAAGACGATGCATTTACTATTCTGGTCATATTCTTTCGGCGATGATCCGTCATTATTGCCACTATAGAGGGCAATCTGGTAGGGGGTACTGCCAAAGAATTCCCAAGATGAAAACTGAACGAAGATAAGGGCGTTGATGCCAAATCCTTTGTATTTCTCTGAACTAGCAAGCTCGCGATATGCGGCCCGAACGGCACCGAGAACCCTATCTATAAGCAACCAATAATCATTCGAAAAACGACAGCATAAATCGTTAAGATTTCCATTTTCCTTCAGTGTGGGGCCTAAATTTTTGGTCATTTATATCACCTCTTTCAATGTGCATAGATTTTTGGCCTACAATATTACTATTATAGCATAAACGCGATAAAAAATCAAGAAAGTCAATACCCCTTGCGCCAAGGGTAAAAAATATGCTAGAATATTCACCAAAGCACTTAGGGGCTATTATTACTAATGCTTAAAATTATTAAATAATAAAGGAAAATATGGCAGAAAAAGTTACAGACTTGTCCAAGTACCGCAATATCGGTATTATCGCGCATATCGACGCGGGCAAGACTACGACCTCTGAGGCGATTCTTTATCGCACGGGTCTTAAACATAAAATTGACCTAGTTAAAGGCGACACCGGTGGTGCAACGACCGACTGGATGGAACAGGAAAAGGAACGTGGTATTACCATTACTTCCGCAGCTGTTACCGCCTACTGGAAGGGTCACAAGATTAACATTATTGATACCCCGGGACACATCGACTTTACCGCTGAGGTCGAGCGCTCTCTTCGCGTTCTCGACGGCGCAGTCGTCGTCTTCGATGGTAAGATGGGCGTCGAGGCTCAGTCCGAGACGGTTTGGCGCCAGGCTGATAAGTACGGCGTTCCACGCGTCTGCTTCATCAACAAGATCAATCAGATCGGTGGCGACTTCTACAAGTCTCTCGAATCTATTCACAAGCGTCTTTCGAAGAATGCCTTTGCAATTCATCTCCCAATCGGCTTCGAGAAGGATATCTGCGGCGTCGTCGACCTCATTACGATGAAGGCTTACACCTATAAGGATTACGCAGACCATGAGCTCGTTGAGGGTGATATCCCAGCTGACATGGTTGAGAAGGCTAAGAACTACCGCTCTATGCTCGTCGAGGAAGCTGTCCAGGCAGACGAAGCATTGATGGAAAAGTACTTCAGCGAAGGCGAAGAAGCTATTACTGAGGACGAACTCAAGAAAGCTCTCCGCAAGCGTGTTATCGATGGCCAGTTCTTCCTAGTCACCGGTGGCGATGGCCGCGGTGTTATCGTTGAGAAGGTCCTTGACCTCGTTACCGACTTCCTCCCAGCCCCTACTGATATTCCTGCCATTCTTGGCAAGAATCCTAAGACCGGCGAAGACATCGTTCGCCATAGCGATGAATCCGAACCACTTACTGCACTCGCATTCAAGATTGCTACTGACCCATTCGTCGGTAAGCTTATCTTCATCCGCGTTTACTCTGGTAAGCTCAGCTCTGGTAGCTATATTCTTAACGCTACTACGGGCGAAAAAGAGCGCGTTGGTCGTCTCGTTCGTATGTTCGCAGACAAGCGCGAAGATATCGAGTCTGTCGGCGCCGGCGATATTGCCGCTGTCGTAGGTCTCAAGGATACCACTACTGGTACCACCCTTTGCGATCCAGCGCATCCAATTCATCTCGAGTCTATCGACTTCCCAGATCCTCCAGTATCTATTGCTGTTGAGCCAAAGTCCAAAGCCGACCAGGAAAAGATGGGTATCGGCCTCGGCAAGCTCGCAGAAGAGGATCCAACCTTCCGCGTTCACACTGACGAAGAAACCGGCCAGACCATTATTTCTGGTATGGGCGAGCTTCACCTCGATATCATTATCGACCGCTTGAAGCGCGAATTTAACGTTGAATGTAATACCGGTGAGCCACAGGTTGCCTACCGTGAGACTATTCGCGGCACCGCAGAAGCTCAGGGTAAGCATATCAAGCAGTCCGGTGGTCGTGGCCAGTACGGCGACGTTTGGGTCAAGTTCGAACCAAACGAAGCTGGCAAGGGCTTCGAATTCGTCGACGCCATCAAGGGTGGCGTTGTCCCTCTCGAATACCGCAAGCCAGTTATGGAAGGTATCAAGGAAACCCTCGAAGGTGGCGTTATTGCTGGTTACCCAGTACTCGATGTCAAGGCTACGCTCTATGATGGTAGCTACCACGATGTCGACTCCTCTGAGCTCGCATTCCACCTTGCTGGTGTTCTCGCAACTCGCGAAGGTATCAAGAAGGCAAAACCAGTGCTCCTCGAGCCTGTTATGAAGATTGAAATCACAACCCCAGAAGACTTCATGGGTGATGTTATCGGCGACCTTAACAGCCGCCGTGGCCGCATCGATTCGATGGAAGACCGCGACAATGGCGTCAAGGTTATCACCGGCTTCGTGCCTCTCGCAAACATGTTTGGCTATACCTCGGATCTCCGTGGTATGTCCCAGGGCCGTGCAGCTTCTACTATGGAGCTCTTCGGTTACGAGGAAGTCCCACCAAACATCTCTGCTGAGATTATAGAGAAACGCAACGCTAAGTAAGCATCAAAATAGCTCCTCTTATTTAAAGGGGAGCTTTTTGAGGCTTTAAACCATTCGTCTATAAAGGACCAGTTCGAGCGCTACGAGATTTTCACCTGCTATATCGGCGGCAATGAACTCTTCGTTAGTATTAGTGCACGCGAATTTCTGCTGGTAGATATTCCCGGAAGCCATCTTGTCATAGTAAGGAAATGAAGCCCAGCAATCCTCTATGCGACGCTCGAAAGTCAAAGGCTGACCCATAGAGATATAAACTAGCTTTTCCGCAGTTCTGAAATCTCCGGAAATAGTGCCATCGAGCCTAAGAACCTCAACGACGAAAGCGAAACAGCCAAGCTTTTCGATTGCATTCTCGAAAGGCTTAGGAAGCAGATTTTTGTAACACTTCGCAAAGCGATAAGTGTTTACTCCGGCTCTTGCTTCGGGGGGATTTACTTCGGTGATACGTGTCTGGGGCGGAAAGACGACAATCTCTCCGTGCTCCTCGAAAAACTCGGGAGAAACCGTGATAACCTCGGTGCATTCAATTACATTTCCCATAATAGACCTCCTAAACAACAATTTACCTAACGGGGCGTAATCTATGTATATTATAGCACAAACAGCACAAAAAGTCAATGAGCATCAAAAATCCACCCCTGTTTAAGGGGTGGATTAGAAAACCCACCCGAACAGGGGTGGGTTTAAGGTTTAGAGCTTTCCTCGACGCATCTTCAGCTCGAGCAGGTCGTAGCCGCTAGGATCGTCAATTCGTACGGCTTTTTCCTCGGTATCGAAAATACCACCATAAAAGCGCGCATTGGAGCCATTAATCGTAACTCTGTAACCACCGAGGGTTAAGTCCGGATAGAACTTAACTTCGCCGTAGTGGCTATCGGGGTAGCCCGTAAGGCTAGCGCGGAAATTAGTGTGGACTTCGAGCTTAGCCTGATTGCCAGGCACAATCACGACGGTAATAACGGGGATATAAGCCGACATACCATTGCATATGCCATTATCAATGGCAAAGACGAAGTATTTATCCCTGACGCTGTCTAGATACGTTTTAAAGTCTTCCGTAACGAATGGATCGATATTCTCGACGATTTTTGCGTAGGGCCAGTCTTTTGGTAGCTTCCCTGAAACGGGGAGGTTATCGTCTGGCACTAACTCGATGCTTCCGGATTCCGCGAGCATATCTTTGGAGATTGTAAGCTCGCTATCAGGCGTTGCAAAAATGGTGACTCCTTCACGCTTTTCGGGCTCGAAGACGTCTAGCCTCGACTGAATAAAAGTGGCAATCTCCTTTGCAAGCGCACCGAGACCCTTGTCGTCGATAACCTCGAGGGTTAATTCGTCGAGGTCCTCTAGCTTGAAGCGAGAGCTGCTAAAGCTGACATCTTTGCCGACTTTGATGACATGATCGTTGTATCGATAGGTGCTATATTGGCCGCAATCGCTATATTTAATCATGCCCAGATATCGGTCCCCGTCTTTTTCTTCGTCTGGTATCAGGCTCGCCCAAACGTCATCCTTGTACCACTTCAATGTGACGCTAGGCGCAGTTGAAATGAAGATATGAATATGGAATGAGCGCTTCATGCAATCAAAGGCGTAACCGAATGTGAATAGGTTGTTCTCCTCGACGATTCGCTTTAGCTCGGGCGAGATGAACCGGTCAACGTTTTTGAAGACCGTACACTCGCATTCTTTTATAGCGCATTCGGCAAGCACGGCTCGCGTGGCACCGCCTCTTCCGCCAAGAGAATATACATCTTTTGGCGGGATGACCGTGACTTTGTCTGAATGTTTCTGGAAAAACTCCGGCGTGACGATAACGTCCTTGTTTTGATAACTCATAAAAAACCTCCTAATGTGCGACAATATAGTATCCCAACACTATATCACTAATCTGAAAAAAGTCAAAGAAAAACCACCCTCGAAAGGGTGGTTGGAGTTGGATGCTCCTAGCGGTCAGAGCAGGAAAGGAGTCTCATGCTAGTCGCCAACATGTCCATTCCGGTTGTATCCAAAATTGTCGCACTTGCGCAGCTCGAATCGAGATTACACTCGAACTCGCCCTTACGACCAGTGGCAATTACGTTTCCGTGGATATCAGAAAGGATGTAGAATCGATCCCAAATGAATATCCTCGCAAATTCTCCATTGTTATGCTCGGGGTAATAATCAGCCTCGAACTTTTTGTCGGGGATAAAAACCTTATATTCGTGATTTTTATCGACAAAAATCTCAACTGACGGTTTCTTAGAGATAACAACGCTGACCTCAGAGTCCTCAGGATGGAAGATAGGAACAGATCTATAAGCAAAAGCAAAATATTTCCCGAAAGCGATCTCACTCTCGACATCCCTTGTCACGAACGGCTTATAATCCGCGAGAATGATGATGTCCCTCGGATTCTGTCCGTATTTATCTCCGCGAAGATAATATACGCCTTTGTGTCGCGCAAGAAATTTACTGTTCAGAGTAATTTTCTTCCATTTTGATCTCATCTGAATCACCTCCTAATGTACGTAGAATAAGTCAAACTCTATCGCGCAAATATAGCACAGAAATCATCAGTAGTCAAAGGGGTGGGCATGAAAAATCCGCCCCGGAATGGGGCGGACGACTTCTTAGCAGCCTTGGTAGTCCTCTACAGAACCGCCGCAGTGGCAATCGGAACATTCACCGTTGCATTTCTCGCGCGTATCGATGTTGTCAATCATGTAGTAAGTATACCCGGAGGGGTTCCGAACCTTGATTAACATCTGACTATCGTCGGGGATCTCGATAATAGCGCTGGGGCGCACGGTCGTAGAGATGTCGTCGTAGAGCATGAACTCAATCTGACCCTCATAGAAGTAAAACCGTAAGATAAGCTTATCCTCTTCGCCTTCACGGTAAGATGCTACGCAGATGGATTCTAAAAAAGGCTTCAGGAAAACGCCGTTTTCATCGAGGAAGTGCTCAGGTATAATGCCAAGCTTCTCGAAAAGCACGCGCGCCTCGTCGGACTTCTTTACGAACTCAGAAAACGGCTTAAAACCATCTGTAAAAATAAATTTATAGGGCCGAGTATCTTCGTCTCTAGAGCCGCTCGCGATATAGACCTCATAAGACTGGTCTTCTTCCCAGAAATCATCTGGCTCAAAATTGATAAGCTTGCAGGGAGTGAGCGGCCTCTTGCTAAGTTTGTCTTTGTCTAAATGTACCATTTTGCACCTCCTTGGTGTGAAATATCTTATCTTTATAGCATAAAACCGCAATAGAATCGAGCATAAGCGCAAAAAAACGAATAGAAATTCAATATCAATACGACGAGATTGGTCTGTTATCGAAAACGCAAAATTTCAACGAAAAAACAGATAAAAAGCGCTTTACTTTATTTGCAGAATCGTATAAAATATACGCATATATAGCTTTGGGCTGGTTAATATTAGTGCCCAAAATTATTAAAATAATAAGGAGAATAATAAAACTATGGCAGATTTTGACCGTAGCAAACCGCATATCAATGTCGGTACCATGGGTCACGTTGACCACGGTAAAACTACTTTGACTGCTGCTATCACCGCTGTTCTCGCGAAGAAACTTCCTTCCGAGATCAACAAGCCAGTCGCTTACGACCAGATCGATAACGCTCCAGAGGAAAAGGCTCGTGGTATTACCATCGCTACTTCCCACCAGGAGTACGAATCTGAGAAGCGTCACTACGCTCACGTCGACATGCCAGGCCACGCCGACTACATTAAGAACATGATCACCGGTGCTGCTCAGGTTGATGGTGCTATTCTCGTCGTTGCTGCTAACGATGGTGCACTTCCACAGACCCGCGAGCACGTGCTTCTTGCTCACCAGGTGAACGTTCCAAAGATCATCGTCTTCTTGAACAAGATGGACCTCGCTGATCCTGACCTCGTCGAACTCGTCGAGGAAGATATCCGCGACCTTCTCGAGAAGAACGGTTTCGATCGCAACTGCCCAATCATCAAGGGTTCCGCAACCAAGGCTCTCGAAGGCGATCCAGCCAACGAAGACGCTGTCATGGAACTCGTCAAGGCTATGGACGAATACTTCGATATTCCAGAGCATGATCTCGACAAGCCATTCTTGATGCCAATCGAGGATGTCTTCTCCATTAAGGGTCGTGGTACTGTCGCTACTGGTCGTATCGAACAAGGTACCGTCCACATCAACGACGAAGTCGAAATCGTCGGTCTTAAGGACACTCAGAAGTCTGTCGTTACCGGTATCGAGGCCTTCCACAAGACTCTCGATCAGGGTCAGGCAGGTGACAACGCTGGTCTTCTTCTCCGCGGTATTGAGCGCGAGCAGATTGAGCGTGGTCAGGTTATTGCTAAGCCAGGTTCCATCACCCCACATACTGAGTTTGAGGGCCAGGTTTACATCTTGAAGAAGGAAGAAGGCGGTCGCCACACTCCATTCTCCAACGGCTACAAGCCACAGTTCTACTTCCGCACCACCGATGTTACTGGTGAGGTCGAACTTCCAAAGGACAAAGAGATTGTCATGCCTGGTGATACCGTCACCTTCAGCGTCAAGCTCAATGCTCCAATCGCTATGAACGACAATGACCGCTTCGCTATCCGCGAAGGTGGCCGCACCGTCGGTTCTGGTGTTGTTACTAAGATTGTTAAGTAATTAACTCTTTATAACGCAAAAAATCCGCCTGAAAATGGCGGATTTTTGTTGCCATGAAAAATCCCCCGAAATGGGGGATTTAATCATTCTGGAGCTTTACCGGTGATAAATTGTTCAATCAAGTGTGAGCCGACACGCAATTCCTCTCTGAAATTAATTATATCCGCATTGGGACATAGAATATCGAAAGCGACCCCACTCTTTGTAGAATAGGGCAAATCACACTTGTTATCCTTCAGCTTGAACGTCGCAATAGGGAGATCGGGCTTTGTGATATCCCAATAGCAAATCGCGTCAGCCAAACCATGGTCCTCAAAAGAGTAAGCTCTGTCTTCGAGAAAATTGAAGTCTTTCTTGCTGCAGAAAGATTTAAACTTCTTGTACTGATACCGATGAAGGACATAATATATGCCGTTCTTTTCGACAATTCCAACCAGATTAGTACCATCAATCGTACCGCAAGCGCGAGATACGGCATGGACGGTCTGGAATAACTCACCCATGTCCTCAATTCCGCACTCGTCGGACTCGAAATGGTCGTGGCGCTTGAATAACTTGCAGAAATCGGCCAATAATCTTGAATCGAAAGTGTTTACGGATACATAACTGTAGCTCATAGTGTAACCTCCAAAAAAATAAATGTGCGCGCGAAGCGATAGATAGATTATGCCATAAATAAGCTGAAGCGTCAATAAAAATATCCCCCGAGTTACGGGGGATATTACTAGTTAGGACCGAACGCTTCATCGGGGAATCCGACGAGCTGGTAAGGCTCCCAATGCTTAATTCCGAGAAGCGAATCCAAGCGACGATGGTCTTCCAGAAAGACCGCAAAATACGCAATCTGTTCGGCGGGTAAATCGAAAAAAATCGAATAATTATCAAGCACGATATACAAATCTCTATCCAGATGGCCGGTCTCAATATGCGCGACTTCATCTTTCCGAGTACCATGCTTCATCCATATCTGGACGCTATCTGCGATTCCCAAATCAGACTCGCTGTAGCAGAATTTTGGTTCAGGATCGCGCTCGAGAATGCCATCAAGATTCAAAGTAGCATATTCACTCGAGAATGCATACGCATACTTGCCCTTAGCTGCAATAGGAATTAGACGGTTCTTGCGCGCCTTCTGGAACCCATAATCGCGAATCATCCGGGTAAGATACTGGGCAACATCGTCTAGCGTCTTCAGCTCTAAATCATGCTTATCGCAATATTTCTTCAAGGACCAAGAGCTGACTTCAGTGGGTATTCCATTTCTCATGTCTTACCTCCTTCGCCCATCAAGGCTGCAGCGAATTCTTTGTCGTAAAACATCAAGGCATCTGCGATATAACCTATCTGATCATAATAGGCCCGGAAACCCAGAAATAGGCCATAATCGCGCGCCACTAGGCTATAGTAGAAGTCGTTAGCCTTCAAAATATTCACGACAGTATGGAAACTCGTTTTCTTGTCCCAGATATAAATTTCATCGGCTCGACCATGCTTCTCTCTGGAATATGGCTCCGATTGGCTCACCAGATAGCCAAGCCCATAATCGACGTTCATCTCGCGCGTCCGAGGCACGTCGCACGCTCGAAATGGATAGAGTTTGCCAGAATACTTATCTCTAGAGATCTCGCCGCCGCCGATACGAACATTGATAATGAGGCGATTCTCGTTAGCGTCCGTAATTTCGCCCGCGCGTTGAATCATCTTCAAAACGCGTCCAATGTCGTGAATAGTGGGTGGCATATATAGCTCCGGCTCTAGAGAATGCGCCTTTGCATAGGCCTTATAGAAATCCGCAATAATGCCATTCCCAAGATAATCACTAAGCTTTAAAACATCTGAATCCGACATAAAAAACCTCCTAACTTTAAAGTGCTCACTATAAGTGTTATTCTAAATATCCTAAATATCAGGCTTCGAGTCAAGCATAAACAGAGAATGGGATTGACAAAATGCGCGAAACCTGTATAATAATCACATACATATTAAATTGCCGCGAAAAACTCGTGGACGCCCCGTCTAGGTGGTATCCGAGGTTACGCGGTCGTAAAGAAAGGATATATTCCAAATGGCAGAAAAAGCCGAAGGTCTCAAAATTCGTATCCGCCTCAAGGCATACGATCATCGCCTCATTGACCAGAGCGCGAAGCAAATCGTCGACACCGCTATCCGTACCGGTGCTCAGGTAAGTGGTCCAGTGCCTCTTCCAACCAAGCGTTCTTCCTTCACCGTCGTGAAGTCCCCACACGTCTACAAGACTGGTGGTGAAGCTTTCGAAATGAAGGTTCACAAGCGCCTTATCGACGTGATTAACGCTACGCCAAAGACGATTGATTCTCTCCAGAATCTCTCCCTCCCAGCAGGCGTTGACGCCGAAATCAAGATGTAATAACGCACTTGGAGCCACCTCTAAAGGGGTGGCTTTTTGTTGCAATTGACATATCGTATTGCCCGTGTTGCAATAAAATATTGTATATAAAATACTACGTACATAGGGCGCCTTCTTCTATCTTTATGTATTTGACAAAACAACCGGCTTATGCTATAATAGAAGCAACCTATATTTTAGGAAATTTTGTTCTTTAGGAGGAAAAACATATGAGTACTGTCATCTGCGATATTGAGAGCATAGAGCGTAGGGTTGGAAAGATTCTGGCATTTATCGAAAAACTCGAGTCGATTAAAGAAAGTAGATCGGATACGGATATAGAAATGTCGTTCTTATACCTGAATAGCATTATTCTCGAAATGCAGTATATTATCAACGATTGGGGCAAGCTTCTCGATTCGAAAGATTACCCTGGGACCATACCTTCGACATTCCCCGCAGTAATAGATGTTCTAATAACTGCTGCGACACATGATGCGAAAGTAGGGGTTAGCTACAGTGGGTTTCTCGAAAGAATCAATAGAGGAGAAAAGGTAGGCGTAGAAGAATCTGCGTTTAGGCGCGAAGAAATCGAAAGAATGCTTAAAAATAAACCCAACTTAGTGGAGTTGAGGGATTATTATAGACGACAATACGATTATCTTAGCCCTCGAAAAGAGAGTGCCTAAAAGGCACTCTTTTTATGTGCTGGGAAAATGAAGAAAAACAGAGAAAAACCGTTGACAAAAACCCCTAAGTCGTGATACAATACCGAGGTATATTATCAAATAAACGTCACTTTGGCGCAAGAGGTAAGGTCCCAGATCGCGCAGACGAGGGATACCACTCATAAGCCAAATGATTTTAATGGGAAAGGACGCCCACAGATGAAAATCATCCTCGGCACCAAGATTGGTATGACCCAGATCATCGGTGAAGATGGCGTAGTTACCCCTGTAACTATCCTTCAAGCCGGCCCATGCACGGTGACTCAGACTAAGTCTGTCGAAACAGACGGATATAGCGCTGTGCAATTGGCATTTGGTCAGGGTAAGAATCTGAGCAAGGCCGTGTCCGGACACGTTAAAAAATCCGGAAAAGATATCAACCCTAAGTACATCCGTGAGTTCCGCGTCGACGAAATTCCAGAGGAAGTTACCCTCGGTAGCGAATTGACCGTCGCAGAATTCAGCCTTGGCGACAAGGTTCAGGTCACGGGTACGAGCAAGGGTAAAGGTTTCGCTGGCACTGTCAAGCGCCATAACTTCCAGGAATCCCGCAATACGCACGGTTTTAAGGGAGATATTCGCAAGGTCGGTTCCATCGGTTCCATGTACCCACAGAAGGTTTTCAAGGGTAAAAGAATGGCTGGCCGCATGGGTCATGACCAGGTTACCGTTAAGAACCTCGTCGTATCTTACATTGACTCGGATAACAACCTTATTGGACTTAAAGGTGCAGTCCCTGGTCCAAACAAAGGTCTCGTAATGGTGGAGGGAAAGGACTAATATGGCAGACGCTAAGTTAAACAAAGACGTCTTCGGTCTTTCCGTCGACAATCACGAATTGGTTAAGCTCGCTTATGACGCTTACCTCGCCAACAGCCGCAGCTCTCACGCTAAAACCTTGAAGCGTGGCGAAGTCCGTGGCGGTGGCAAAAAGCCTTGGAAGCAGAAAGGTACTGGTCGTGCTCGCTTCGGTAGCACCCGCAACCCTATTTGGCGCCATGGTGGTGTAGCCTTCGGCCGCACCGGTGAAGAGAATTTCACCAAGAAGATCAGCAAGAGCGCAAAGCTCCAGGCAGTTCGCCAAGCTTTGAGCATGCAGAACAAAGATAAGAATGTTGTCCTCATTGACACGTTCTCCTGCCCACAGGGTAAGGTTAAAGAAACTATCGCTATGTTCGAAAAGAACAAACTCGATGCTAAGCAGAATATCTTGCTCGTAGTTAGCGAAAAAGACGAACTCGTTCTTCGCGCAACCAATAACGTCGCGAACCTCAAGGTCGTCCGTCCAACCTATCTAAACGTATTTGATATTCTCAATGCCGACAAAGTCGTCATCACTGAGAAATCTCTTCCAGTTATCGAAAACTGGCTACTCGGAAAGGAGGCTAAGTAATGTTAGTTCGTTCTATCGCTACTGAGAAAGCCTACCACGAGCAGACTAAGCGCACTTACATGTTCGTCGTCCCAGCAGGCGCAAGCAAGCAGGCCGTCGCACAACAAGTCGCAGATCAGTACAAAGTTACGGTTCTCGGTGTCCGCATCGTTATCCGCAAAGGCAAAGCTACTAAGTTTAGCCGCGGCAAGCATGCATATCCAGGCACCACCTATCGCCAAGACAAGCGCATCGCCTACGTCACTTTGAAGGAAGGCGACAAGATCAAGGTCTTTGACGAAGAACCAGTCGAAGAAGAAAAACCAGCCGACAAAAAGGCTGATAAGAAAGCCGAAAAGGCAGCCGAGAAAGCTGCTAAGAAAGCCGACAAGAAAGGAGACAAGTAATGGCTATTAAAGCTTACCGTCCAACTACGCCGGCTCAACGTCAGAAAACTACGCAGGACTTCGATGAAATTACCACTCGTAAGCCATTGAAGAGCCTCGTTAAGAGCAAAAAGCAGCAAGCTGGCAAGAACAACTCTGGCCGCATCACTGTCCGCCATCGTGGCGGCGGCGTCAAGCGTCATTATCGTATCTTGACCCACAATCTTCCTGCAGGTCTTACCCTCAAGATTGAGGAGATTGAGTACGATCCAAACCGCAGCGCACGTATTGCTCGTGTTAAAGACCAGAACGGTGTATATTATTACATTATCGCTGACACCAACATGCAGAAGGGTGCAGAGATCAAGACTGGCGAAGAAGCTCCAATCGAGACTTCCAACCGCCTCGCTCTCGAGCAAATCCCAGTTGGTACTCAGATTTACGCAATTGAACTTACCCCAGGTAAGGGCGCACAGTTAGTCCGCGCCGCTGGTGCAACCGCACAGCTCATGGCTAAGGAAGACGGCTATGCCACCATCCGTATGCCATCTGGCGAGGTCCGCAAGGTTCTCACCGCTTGTAGCGCAAACATCGGTGTCGTTGGCAACATTCAGCACCAGAACATCAAGATCGGTTCCGCAGGACGCAAGCGCCGCAAGGGTATTCGCCCAACCGTTCGTGGTGTCGTGATGAACGCATGTGATCACCCTCATGGTGGTGGTGACGGTGGTCGCCACGGTTCCGGTAAGGCTCCTCGCAGCCCATGGGGCCAGCTCACTTTAGGTTACCGCACTCGTCATAATAAGAAAACTAACAAGATGATTGTTCGCAGTCGTCATGAAGGAAAGAGGAAATAGTCTATGTCTAGATCTCTTAAGAAGGGCCTCTTTGTGGACTACAAGCTTCAGAAGAAAGTCGAAGCTCTTTCCGCAGAAGACCGCACTATCGTAAAGACCTGGGCTCGCTGTTCTACCATCAGCCCAGAAATGGTTGGCCGCACGATCGCTGTTCATAATGGCCGCGTCCACGTCCCAGTATTCGTAACTGAGAACATGGTTGGTCATAAGCTCGGCGAATTCGCCCCAACTCGTAAATTTAAGCGCCATGGCGGCAAGAAAGCCGCTGAGGCCGCTGCAGCAAAGAAGGGAGCATAACATATGGCCCAGAAAACTGCACACGCATATATTAAAGGAATTGACGCTCAGCCACGCAAGGTTAGCATCGTTGCTAGCCTCGTCCGTGACCGCTATGTCGCCGACGCTGTCGTGATCCTCGAGAACACCCCACGCCGCGCTGCAAAGCCAGTCATGAAGGCTATCCAGTCCGCAGCTGCTAACCTTATCAACAGTGGTAGCATCGATACCAAGACGATTGCGATTTCTCGCATCTCCGTCACCGCTGGTACCCGCATGCGCCGCTATGTTCCAGCTAGCCGCGGTCGCGCACTTCCTTACGAAAAGATTTCGAGTAACATCTTCGTCGAGGTCGTAGGCGATGAGAAAGTTAAGAAAGCTGCCCCAAAGGCAGAAGATAAGAAGGAGAACAAGTAATGGGTCAGAAAGTTAACCCAGTCAGCTACCGTCTCCAGGTTAATAAGAACTGGAGCAGCAAGTGGTTCTCCCGCAAAGCCGACTTCAAGAACTGGCTTATCGAGGATATCAAGATCCGCGAAGCCGTTGAGAATCGCTTCAAGAGCCGCCCAACTGTTGATCGTATCAGCATTGAGCGCAGCCCGAACCTTACTACCATCACTATCCGCACCGCTAAGGCTGGTGCCGTGATTGGCAAGCAGGGTGCAGGTATCAACGAACTCAAGAAAGAGCTCGAGAAAATTACCAGCGCACCACTTCGCATTAATGTCGAAGAGGTCAAGAAACCAGAACTCAGCGCAAAGCTCGTTGCCGAGAACATCGGCTTCCAGCTTGGCAAGCGTATGAACTTCCGCCGCGCCGTCAAGATGGCATGTGCTTCTACGATGAACGCAGGCGCTAAGGGTATCCGCGTCGAGGTCTCCGGTCGTCTTAATGGCGCCGAGATGAGCCGCCGCGAGAAATTCATTGAGGGCTCCGTTCCTCTCCATACGCTCCGTGCAGATATCGACTTCTACGTCGAACACGCACAGACTATCGCTGGTATCGTTGGTGTTAAAGTTTGGATCTACAAGGGGGAGAAATAAATTATGGCACTTACACAACCACGCAAGGAAGCGCACCGCAAGGTCCGCAAAGGCAAGAACGAAGGTTCCGCAACCCGCTGCAACTACGTTGCTTTCGGTGATTACGGCCTTATGAGCCTTGATAATGAACGCGTCAACGGCCGTCAAATTGAGGCAGCCCGCCAGGCAATTACCCGCTACGTCAAACGTGGTGGTAAGATCTGGATTCGCATCTTCCCACATACCCCAGTCACCAAGAAACCTCTTGATGTCAAGATGGGTAGCGGTAAGGGTGAACCACAGTTCCACGTTGCCAAGGTTAAGGCCGGTACCGTTATGTTCGAAATCGCAGACGTTACTGATGAGCAGGCAAAAGAGGCTCTTCGCCTTGCTAGCCACAAGCTCCCAGTTCGCTGCAAGATCGTAAAGAGAGAGGAGCTCTAATATGGCAAAGGCAGACAAGAAAGCCGTCAAAGAGGCTAAGGTTGTCTCGAGCAAGCCACTCGATGAGCAACTCAAAGAAAAGCAAGAAGAGCTCTTGATTGCACGCCAGGGTCTCGGCACTACGCTTCAGAACCCACATCATATCAAGGCTCTCAAGAAGGAAATCGCTCGTATTTATACGAAGATTAACGCCACGAAAGGAGATAAGTAATGGCACGCACACTTACAGGAGTAGTGTCCTCCGACAAGCGTGACAAGACGATTACCGTCGAGATCACCTCTCGTGAGACACATCCAATTTACAAGAAGCAGTATAGTAAGACGCGCAAGTACACTGCTCATGATGCCAACAACGAGGCTCATGAAGGCGACGTCGTTATGATCGCCGAAACGCGCCCAATCAGCAAAACCAAGACCTGGACTCTCGTCAAGATTGTCGAGAAGAGCCGTGGTAAGGTTGAGCTCAAGGAAGAAGTCACTGAGGTCGTAAGTGACAAGAAAGAAGGAGAAAAGTAAATGATTCAGCAAGAAACCCGCTTAAAGGTTGCCGACAACAGTGGCGCTAAAGAGCTTGGTGTTATCCGCGTTCTCGGTGGCACCCGCGCTCGTTACGCTCACGTTGGCGATATCGTCACTTGTTCCGTCAAGGACGCATCCCCAACCGGTAACGTCAAGAAAAAAGCCGTAGTCCGCGCTGTTATCGTTCGCACTCGTCAGGCTATTCGCCGTCCAGATGGTTCTACTATCCGCTTCGACGACAACGCCGCTGTACTCGTTAACGAAGACAAGACGCCAAAAGGCACCCGCGTCTTCGGTCCAGTACCACGCGAACTCCGCGACCTCGGTTTTAGTAAGATTATCAGCCTTGCGCCGGAGGTCCTATAATGAGTGTTCGCATCAAGACCGGTGATACCGTAAAGATTATCGCAGGCGCCGCTAAGGGCCAGACCGGTAAGGTCACCAAGGTTCTTCCAGCCGAAAATAAGGTTTTCGTCGAAGGTTATGGCAAGCGTACTCGCCACATGCGTGGTAGCGCATACCGCCAGGCCGGCAAGAAAGATATTCAGGTTGGTATCGACATGAGCAACGTCGCTCTCGTCATCGACGAGAAGGCCGGCAAGACTAGCCGCGTTGGTTATGCCAAGGACAAAGACGGCAAGACTGTCCGCATCGCACGCCAAGCTAATAATAGGGAGATTAAGTAATGGCTGAAGCTAAATATGAAGCAAGACTCAAGACTCTCTACAACTCGGAGATTCAGAAGAAACTCCAGAAGGAGCTTGGTCTCAAGAATATCAATCAAGTACCAAAACTAGAGAAGATCATGGTCTCCGCTGGTGTTGGTAAGAAGCGTGAAGATAAGCGCTTCACCGAAACTGTCGAGCTCACGCTCACCAAGATTACCGGCCAGGCAGTTACTAGCCGCCTCGCAAAGAAATCTATTGCACAGTTCAAGATTCGCAAAGGTATGGGCGCACCAGTTGGTTACGTTACCACCCTTCGCAACGACAAGATGTATGAATTCATTGATCGTTTGGTTAACATCACGCTTCCACACGTCCGTGACTTCCACGGCGTTCCAACCGGAAGCTTTGACGCTCAGGGCAACTACAGCCTTGGCCTCAAGGAACAGACTGTTTTCCCAGAAATCAGCTTCGAGGATGCAGCCGTTCTCCACGGTCTCGAGATTACATTTGTTATTAAGAACGGTTCGAAGGAAGGCAGCAAGTTGTTGCTAGAGAAATTCGGCATGCCGTTTGAGAAGGAGGCTAAGTAATATGGCTAAAACTAGTGCTGTTCTTCGCGACGAAAAACGCCGCAAGATGTATGAAAAATACGCTACAAAGCGCGCCGAACTTAAGGCAGCTGGCGATATCGAGGGACTTCAGAAGCTCCCACGCAACTCCAGCCCAACCCGCCTCAAGAACCGCGATATGCTTGATGGCCGCCCACGCGGTTACATGCGTCGCTTCGGCCTCAGCCGTATTAACTTCCGCGAAAAAGCAAGCAAGGGTGAAATCCCTGGCGTAACAAAGAGTAGTTGGTAGGAGAAAGGAGAAGATTATGTCAATTCAAACCACTGATCCAGTAGCTGACTTGATTACTCGCATCCGCAACGCTATCGCTGTCGGCAAGACCGAAGTTCGCGTCCCAACCAGCAAGCTCAAGTTTGCGATTGCAGAGAAGCTACAGAAGACGAATTACATTGAGAAGGTTGAGCTCGAGAAGGCTGAACCACGCAACATCCTCCATGTTGTCATCAACAAGGAAGGCGAAAACGCTCGCATCAATGAAATCAGCAAGGTTTCTACTCCGGGCCGCCGCATTTACGCTGGCGTCTCTGAGATTCCAAAGGTCAAATCTGGTCGCGGTACTGTCCTCGTTTCGACGAGCAAGGGTATCATGACTGGCCAGGAAGCCGTCAAGAACAAGCTTGGCGGAGAGATCCTCGTCAAAGTTTGGTAATAAACCACAAAATTGCGCCTCAATCGGGGCGCTTTTTTGTTGCTTAAGCTTGCACCCGATAAGCCCAATATGAAACAATAAAATCACTATTCGAAGAATACGAGCTCTTTAGGAGGTGATTTTAATGAAAGCACGTATTTGGGCTTCAACGAAGTTGGGCTATGTCTGTCCCAAGAAAGAAGCGATGCAAATCTCGGGCATCGCGTCTAATGTCTGCTATGCAGAAGGCGATTTCGATCAAATTCTAGAACAACCGCCAAAGAAAGCAGAGGAGCGCGTCGAAGGTAATATAGAAGCTGGTCATCACAGTGTCACTGGACACGTAGACTATGTCTTCGGCCTCTCCGGTATTCCGAAAATTATAGCAATGCTGCTAAATAATGAGAAGGAATACAACACTAGCGAGCGATCTGCCCGCTATGTCAGAATGCCGCTAGAAGGCATTGAGAAGGAACTCTATGAGAAATGGCGAGAGATATTCGCCAACGTCATCAGGGAGAAACTACCGAAACTGGCAGAAATCGAGAAAAAAGAGTTGGAGGAAATTCCTAACAGGAAGCAAACGACAGTGACAAAACTCGCGCAGGAAAATGCGAGGTACTTCATTTCGATTTTTACTCCATCGACGAATATGGCCTACAAGACCTCTATTCGCCAGGCGGGCTATCTAATTCACTGGGCAAGAAATTTGGCCAAGAGGAAAGATACACCGTTCTATCAGATGCTTAGTCCGTATCTAACCGAAGTCGCAGACAACATGTCGAAGTGCCTAGAGGGGTTCGAGCTAGATGACTGCAAGAACCGTGAATTCTCCCTATTTGCGACCAGAGTACGCAAGGAGAGTTTTGACGAGACATACTGCGTTAACTATGAGGGAACATTCTCGCAACTCGCTCAGGCGCAAAGGCACCGCACAATCAGCTATGAGATGATAGTCCCTGATCCGGAGACGGCAACGTTTTTTGTCCCGCCGATAATTGCGGATAACGACGAGCTAGTACAAGAATACCTTGATGACATGCAGAAGGTTAAGCATCTCTATCCTCAAGGTATGCTTATCCAGATCAACGAACGCGGTACTCCGGAGGCCTTTATCTTGAAGTGCTACGAGAGAAAGTGCGGCGCAGCGCAACTCGAAATCTGTCTCCAGACCGAGAAAACACTCATACGCTATGTTGCCGAAACAATCAACGAGTATATCCGAGAGATGCTCAGGCCATACATTGGCAAAACTAAATGCCAATTGTGTAAGAATTTCAAGTGCAAGCGACCTTGTCCTTCAGGACCCGATCACGCTTTCGACCGAATCATCTGAATTATCCCCCTCGAGAGAGGGGGATTTTTGTGGACAGAAGAAAGCCCCCTTTGCTAATCAAGGGGGCCTTCGGGAGGAGGGAAACTAATGAAATTAGTTATTACGTGGCACAATTGGGGCAATAGATACCTAAAGCATCCTCGCATATATTAGTAATCTCAATTCTAGTAGCAGGATGATTTTGGGCGTCAGAACTCTTCTCGAGCAAAGCTTCGATAGTCCCAGATTCCGCAATAGTAGCATAAAGAGCACTCGGCCATAAGCCTTCTTCGACTTCTTTGGCCAAATCCGAAAGATACTCAAAGGAAAGCATCGTGTTACTCTCAAGGATATTGGGCTGATAGAACGAGAGGTCGCCAGGATTAGACACACCAGTTACCCGATAGCAAATTCCGGAGGAACCCATCTCGACAGAGAGAATTGCCGAATTGAATGACAAATCATATCCGAAAGAATACAAGATACTAGGATCCGATGCATCAAAATCTGGCTTTTCAAAAAGAGACAACTTAACGCTATGGTCGATTGACCTTTCGCCTAGAATATCTCCAAAGTATCCTTTCAGCCAAGCGGCAAATTCCCGGAATAACCTACTAAGAAGCAGCTCAAACTCGGATTTTCCACAACTCGACGCGTAATTGTTGATCTTATTCCATATATCAACAATTTCGTCGCTGCTAGCTATATACGTACAGTCAAATGCTGGTGAAAAAATCGAGATAAAATACATCGCATAGTATTCGCTCGATTCATCGTCTCCATATTTTTCAAGCTCCCCATCAAACTTGCCATTCCACTTATTATAGAGTTCCCTTTCAAGAGGGCTCAATGATTGTCTATTCACGCGTAAAGAGTCTATCTCGTAAGAATGAGAAAGACCTTCGCTGTTCAAGACCATCAAGAGTATCATCGGCGCACCTTCTATCCTGAGCTGATGATTACACGGTCCTCCCTTAGATGCAGTTACTTTGAGTTTCATAAAAAATTCACCTCCTTGTAAAGTACTTACACCTGTACTGTATCTAGTATAACAGACGAGCCGGAGCGCCCCCACATTGACTTTTCCGCTAATCTGTGCTATAATGAAAATATACGCTCCTTTTAGGAGTATTTTTCTTGCAAAAAAGCTACAGATGTGATAAAATAGCCAAGATATTATTAACAAGAAGGGACTTATAGTGAGTCGTATCGGAAAACTACCTGTAGAGGTTCCTGCAGGCGTGACAATTACGGTCAGCGACAAGGAAATTACCGTCGCTGGACCTAAGGGCACGCTTACGGTTCCTGTCCAGGCCAATACCCAGACTAAGGTCGAGGGTAATCAAATCATCATTACTCGCTCTGATGACGAGCCAAAGTCAAAAGCTTGGCATGGTCTTCAGCGTGCGTTGCTCAACAACGCCGTTCAGGGCGTTACCAAAGGTTTCGAGAAGAAACTCGAGATCAATGGTGTCGGTTTCCGCCTAAGTGGTGGTCCAAAAGAAATCGAAATGGCTCTTGGCTTTAGCCATCCAGTCAAGTACAAAGCTCCAGAAGGTATCGAGCTTAAGACTGACAAGATGACTATTACCGTCTCTGGCATCGACAAGCAGAAGGTCGGCCAGGTCGCAGCTGAGATCCGCGCACTTAAGAAGCCTGAACCATACAAGGGCAAGGGTATTAAGTACGTTGACGAATATATTATCCGTAAAGCCGGTAAGGCAGGGAAGAAGTAAAAATGAAAGCAGAATTTAGAGCGAATCGCACTCGTGCAAAGATTCACGGCACTGCTGAACGCCCACGCCTTAGCGTAAATATCAGCAATCTTCACGTTACCGCACAGATTATCGACGATGATAAGGGCGTAACGCTCGCCTATGCTACTACCGTTGGCAGCAAGCAGAAGGGTAGCAAGTCCGAACTCGCCGCATTCATCGGTAGCGAAATCGCAAAGAAAGCAAAGAAAGCCAAGATCTCGAAGGTTGTCTTCGATCGCGGTTCTCGCCTTTATGCAGGTCGCATGAGCGCTCTCGCTGATGCCGCACGCAAGGAAGGATTGGAGTTCTAATATGGAAAACAAGCAACCAAAAGTTATCAATAAGTCTGGTACTACCAAGCTTACCGACGAAGCAATGGCTGCCAAAGAAGCAAAGGCAGAGCGCGACTTCAAGGGTCGCCGCCGCGACAATCGCCGCAACCGCCGTGCAGCCGAAGAAGGCAAGAAAGAGTTTGATACCGTAAACATTTCGATTAACCGTGTTTCCCGCACCGTCGCCGGTGGCCGCCGTATGCGCTTCCAGGCCCTCGTTGCTATGGGCGACCACAAGAATCGTATCGGTATCGGTCTTGCTAAGGGTAATGACGTTACGAGCGCTGTTCAGAAGGCTGAACGCCGCGCAAAGAAGAACATGATTACCTTCAACATTAACAAAGACACCATCTGCCACGAAGTCGAAACCAAGATCACCGGCGCTCATGTTCTCATGAAGCCAGCTGCTCCTGGTACCGGTATTATCGCCGGCGGCGTCGTCCGCTCCATCATCGGTCTTACCGGCGTGAAGAACCTTATTAGCAAGTCTCTCGGTTCTACGAATAAGGCAAACATCGCCTACGCAGTTATCGAAGGTCTTCGCCAACAGGTTCCAAAAGCAGAATGGAACGGCAGCAAGAAGGCTGAAAAAGCCGAAAAGCCTGCCAAGAAGGAGGCTAAGTAATGAAATACAATCAGTTAGTCGTTGAAAAGAACAGCGACCGCAAGCGTGTCGGTCGTGGTATCTCCGGCGGCCAGGGTAAAACCGCTGGTCGTGGTACTAAGGGTCAGAAATCCCGTACCGGTCATCATAAGCTTCCTGCTACCTTCATGGGTGGCCAGCGCGCTATGATGCAGGCCGTGCCAAAGCTTAAGGGCTTCAAGTCCATTCATGCTAAGGCTCAGGTTGTCTACACCGATGCTTTGAACAGCCTCAGCGGTAAGGTTGATAACTTCACCCTCGCCGAAAAGAACCTCATTGCTGATCCATTTGCAAGCGTCAAGATCATCCTCCGCGATGAGCTTACTGCAAAGATCGAGCTCGAGACTCAGTTTGCTTCGAAGACTGCAATCGCAGCCATCAAGAAAGCTGGCGGCAGCTTCAAGAAAGTCGCCGTTCCTGCTCGCAAGAAGCAAGCAAAAGAAGACAAATAGTCATTCAGATAATAAAAGAACGCCCCGCATAACTCAGGGCGTTCTTTTTTTGCGGCTCGCGCTATTTGCCATCGTCGTAATCATCCCAGAAATGCCTGAGAAGATTATCAATCCAGATATATGAGTGTTTCTCGGAGTCGGGAACAGAGGCGTATTCGAATGAATCGGAAAACTCGATATTGTTTGTACCGACACCCATCTCATCCAAGTAGAAGTAGGAGCACTGAGACGACGAGCAATCGTCTTTAATTCGCTGCTGCTCCTCAAGCATAAGCTGGATATGCTGATTAAGAATCGGAGGAACTTTTACTTTCTCCGGATCGGGGTAATAGACCACCAGGTTCTGATCAAAGTTCCGGAGCGCATAATCTTTGTACCAGGAACTACCCCTGATGAGATTTCGAGAATATTCTAAAATCTTTGACATATCCCGGATGTGGTTACCCTCAAATCGATAGATATTATCGGGCAAATACTGCAAGTCTGGGAGCTTAGTTAGTTCATTGTAGGACAAATCTAGCTCAACGATATTGGAGAAAAACTTTAGCTCGGAAGCGTCCGCTATGCCGCGATTCGACAAATCGAGGCGCAAATCCTTCTCGACGTCCACTGTTATGGAACGATTATCTTCGTCGCTTGAGAACGAGAAATTATCCGGATACTGGGAGAAATAGCCCACAAGAGCGTCGAAGAGCGCAGGGTCGCTTACGGTAAACGTCTTTATATTTTTTTCGCGAACCGGTTTCTTTTCGCCATCAATTATGAACGGATTTAGCGCGGAACCGTCGCCTATGACCACCTTGTTTGAATTGGCGAGCGTGATCACGGGCAGCAGAGGCAACCCACGACCAGCTCCGACGCCATTCCCGGCAGTCGTAGATTCCGCACTTGAATATTTCGTTAAATCGAAAATACGATAAGTCATGTTCATGGCGTCCGTATCGGTGGACTTCATTGTAGCGGGGCTCATCGTGATGGACGATAAATCTCCAGAAACCCAAGACACGGGATTAACTGTCCCGACCAGTAAAGAATCCGACAAATTCATTAACGCAACGGGGTATTTAAGCTTGCCGTTTCCGCGATACGCGCTGACGGTGTACTTATCGGTTTCTAGGCAACTAAAAGATGGCTCCATCTGGTTTAGGTTGTAGGTTAATTCGGTCGAGCCGGAAAAAGATAAGGTCGGGTGCGAGACCGCTCCGCCACAATAGACGTCATCAGCAAGCCTATCTGTATACTCGGACAGATTGCGCTCGTACCAATCCTCAATCGCTACTTTCTGAGGAGAATCGTTTTCGCCACTACCAGTAATTCTTGGCTGTCCAGTGATCTTCTTGAATGGCCTAGCATTGCCGCCATAGAGATTGTAATAATAATACTCCATCGAATTGCCGCAATCCACGCGCCCATCTGGGAGTTTTACGGCGCCTAAGCTTGCTAGACAAATATAGTTATCGCTCAATTGTCCCACTAATCTCCGAACGACATCGGAAGGGTTATCGCCGTCCTCTGCATTGGGCGCCGTATAGGTAATATAAGGATTCTTGCTGCAGGTTTTAGGAGTGACATTATAGCTGGTAGAGCACCAAAGCTTTCCTTTAGGAAACTCTGGCGCATCATGGCTGTCTATTAGATAATAGTGGCCATCCTCGTAATCGAAAGACTTGGAATAATACTGATGTCCGGTATCTATATTGCAGGTGATCGAGCTATTGCCAATCTGCATCCCTTCATAGTCTTGGGACATAAGGCGTTTATAACAATCAGATTCCTTGTAATCACGCAACATAGCCGGTGCGTTCATATATGGTTTATACGGATTCAGGGAAGCACGGTCGTCTTTCTCGACCGTCACATCGGAAAGAAAATCGTCGTCGTATGTATAAAAACCATAAGAATAAGCGGTATCGGCGGCATCCAGTCTCGGAATAGACGAGTCGCGATCGGTATTATAGTAAGTCCCATCTGTTCTCGCCAGACCGTAATCGGATGTATTGAATGGTTCACAAGTGCCATAGTCCGTTACTTCACCATAATAAACCATGCGAACGCCGCCGGACTCGGTAGTACGCGTGATTCGCCAGCACTTATCAGCAAACACGACATGGTTTTTGTCGGAACTGCCGCCGTCATTACTATAATGAAAAACCGTAGGATAGGTATCACTTTCGGTTCCGGCGAGTGTATAGTAGCCACTTTCGGACCTATTCGCCAAAGGGCTATCGGGGGTGCCACTAACGCGAGCCGCCGCAGCGGTTACTGTTTCATAAATATTTTTACTATCAGGGCCAGCGACATACCTATCACTCGCGGCATTCGTCGACGAAAAGATGAGCGATGAAAACACGCCAACAAGGGAAAAGACTAATACTACTGGAAGCAACCTCTTGTAACTGATTCGGTTCTTCCGGCAATAATATAGCAATACGGCAATAGCCAAGCTCAATATTGATATAATCGCAACATAAGTAGCAATATCATCTAGAGTACGAGCATTTTCGGGGATCGCAGCGGACTCAGAATCGTTATCTTTATTAGAGTCATGGTCCGTCGCGGGGTTAGGTTGATCTTCGCCGCTCGGGTCAACCGGGTCATCAGTAGTGGAGCTATTTATTTCATCATCATACGGTTGCGCATTTGGGTCGTAAATAAACTCAGTATTCAAAACCGTCCAATCTGGAGACGTAGCGTCTCTTAGGACGGGGACATTTTCGACAAAATACGAGGGGTCATAACCATCTGGATACTCAACCCCGTTAATTGGCGATATAGCTCCAACCAATAATAGAAGATTAAACATATTTGTGACCTTATATTATGCTTAAGTATATTATTACATATAATAAGGAAAAGCAGAAGCGTAATAATTTGTTCTAAATTTGCTACATAATGCGCGGCAAATATGATAATATAGAGAGAGTAAAAACAAGAGGTAATATGAATTTTAAGACAATTTTCCGTTCTTTCAAGAATAAGGACATGCGCAAGCGTATCCTGATTGTTGCTGGGATTCTCGTGGCTTACCGTATTTTGGCACATATTCCAGTACCGCTCGGTGATACAACGACCTTTAAGCAGGCCGTAGACAAACTTATCAATAGCACCGATCTCGGCGGCTTCATCAACTTGATTTCCGGTGGTGGCTTAACCAATCTTTCTATTATTCTCGTCGGTCTCTCCCCATACATCACCGCATCGATCGTCATGCAGCTCCTCACGAAGGCGATTCCTCGTATGGAAGAGCTCAGCAACGATGGCGAAACTGGCCGTCGCAAGATTAACCAGTGGACTCGTATTGCCTCTATTCCTCTTGCAGTATTGCAATCTATTGCATACATCTTCATCTTGTTCCAGACCACTCTTGGCTCTGTTTCTACCGGTACAGTAACCCTTACGCCGCACGATTGGGCGCTCGCAATTACCGCAATGGTCGCGGGTTCCGCTCTCCTCATGTGGCTCGGCGAGCTCATCTCCGAGCAGGGTATCGGCAACGGTACTTCTACCGTCATTCTTTGTAGTATTATCGCAGCATTCCCGGCGACATTCGCCAGCATGCTTAGCCAGCTCTTCGACACCTCACAAGGGTCGCTCAGCCTCTTTGGCTGGCTCAATCTACCGGTCAACCCAACAATGTTCTGGATCATGCTAGGACTTGGCATAGGTCTCATAGTCGTCCTCTACTTCCTTGTGAAGCTCAACGAGGCGCAACGTATCATTACTATTAACTACGCAAAGCGCGTTCGCGGCAACTCCGCATATGGCGGCATCAAGTCCATTATGCCAATCAAGCTCATCGCAGCCGGCGTGGTGCCAGTTATTTTCGCAGTCGCCTTCCTGTCTGTTCCAGCATTTATTGGCCAGATTATTCAACGCGCCGATAGCACCAGCGTTCTTGGCCAGAATCTCGTCAGTTGGTTCTCCGCGCCTAGCGCAACGAAGTTCCAGCAAAACGGCGGCCTCCAGGGCACAGATTTCATTTACCCAGCAGTTTACTTCGTTCTCGTCGTGATGTTTACCTACTTCTATACGAGCATCGTCTTCAACTCGAAGGAAATCGCCGAAAACCTTCAGAAGCAAGGCGGCTTCATTGAAGGCGTACGCCCAGGCCTACAGACAGAGCGCTACTTTAGCCGCACCGTGAACCGTCTCAACCTCTTTGGCGCATTCGCACTCGGCATCATCGCAATGCTTCCATATATCGTTGACTATATCTTTATCCAGACCTTAGGTTACCCGATTGGTATCTCCGTGTCGGGTACTGGTCTCCTCATCGTCGTCACTGTTGCTCTCGAGAATATACGCCAGATTAACTCTCGCGCCCTAATGGTTACCTACGACGATTATCAGTAGGAGTGATTCAGGGATGGGCCTCAAAATCGATCGTAAAACACAAATCATCACGAAGGTGGTAGGCTTCAGCCTGCTTGGCATTCTGATTATCATTCTAGCGAAGATTTTCATCTGGGAACTCGGTTATTATCAGACCAAGACCGTCGAGACGCGCCCGGGCGAGCAGCAAATCGTCCTCGAAATCGGCGATCCAGAAATGCCAGTAGAGACAGAACCGAGCGAGAAAGATATCAAGAATCACAGAGCACCTGCCAATGCGCCACGCTATATCACGCTAAATAACAAGAAATCGCGCGTAATCAGCATCGCTATTGAGAATAACGTCATGCAGACGCCAGATAACATCTACGACGTCAACTGGTACGCAAATACAGGCAATCCAGGCGGAGGTAAGAACATCTTCGTGAACGGCATCATTGCAGGCGAGACAGCCCAAGGTGCTTTCTCGGGCCTCAGCGAGCTCGAGAAAGGAGCCGAAATCACCATTGAGAATGGCGAAGGCACCAAATTCAACTACACCGTAGATAAGAACGAAACAATTGACCGCGAAGAGGCTAAAACCGTCCTTCCTAAGCTACAAACCGCCAAGAATAACAAAGAAACTCTCACTCTCATGGCATTGACACGCAAATCGCCGGAAAGCGCCACGCACGACGCCATCATTTTAGTCCAAGCAAAGCTAAAATAACTCTTTACAAAAAGCATATTTTTTGCTACAATTTTACTTGTAATTTATGGCTAGTCAAAAAAGATCGAAAAAGGTCGACAGGAAGGCCGATTCTTCGGCTGTTTCTAATAACCGGAAGGAAGTTATTAAACTTACCGGTAAGGTTGTTGAGGCGCTTCCGGGGACCAAATTTCGCATCGAACTTGAGAACGGCCATATTATTATTGGCCACATGTCTGGTAAAATGCGCAAGAATTATATCAGGCTGGTCCCGGGGGATAAGGTGGATGTTGAGTTGACTCCTTATGATCTAACTAAGGGCAGAATCAGCTACCGCCAAAAAGATTAAATTTAACCGAAAACGCAACAAAAATCTCAAATATTATTTTGCGATATTTGCGATTTTAGTGTTTTCAGAAAGGTAATTTTCACTTACATGAAAGTTCGTGCTAGTGTAAAGAAAATTAGCCCTGATGACATCATCGTTCGCCGCAAAGGTGTTCTACGTGTCATTAATAAGAAAAAACCTAAGAATAAACAAAGGCAGGGTTAAGCATGGCAAGAATCGCCGGTGTTACCATTCCTAACGAAAAACAAGTGTGGATTGCACTTACTTCCGTCTATGGTATTGGACGCACCACGTCAAAAGCCATCCTTGCGGCGGCTAAAATTGAGCCGACCACTCGGGTGAAAGATCTCACCGAGGCTGATGAGCAAAAACTTAACGATATTATTTCCAAATATACCGTTGAAGGTGACCTCAAACGTCTCGTGACCAACAATATTAAACGTATCAAGGATATCAATTCCTACAAGGGTCTCCGCCATAAGGCAGGTTTACCAGTCAACGGTCAGCGCACCCGCACGAATGCGCGCACTCGCAAAGGTAAAGCAATCGCCGTCGGTGGCGCCCAACCAAAAGCAGCAAGTAAAACTTAGGAGTAAACTATGGCAGAAGATAAAGAAGTCAAAGACGCTCCTATCGTGGAGCAAGCCGCAGCTGAAGAGGCTCCAAAGGCAGCCGCAAAACGCGGCAAGAAGGGCAAGCGCATTGTCCAGGCTGGCGAAGCACACATTCAGGCTACGTTTAACAACACCATCATCAGCGTAAGCGACAAGAAGGGCGAAATCATCGCTGCTTCCTCCGCTGGTGCAAATGGTTTCCGTGGTTCCAAGAAGGGTACTGCATACGCAGCCCAGGTAGCCGCGGAGAAAGTCGCAGAAATCGCCAAGCGCGATCATGGCATGAACAGTGTCGACGTCTTTGTCAAAGGCATTGGTCTTGGCCGCGACAGCGCAATCCGCGCTTTCAGCGCGATGGGAATTTCCATCAATAGCATCACTGACGTAACCCCAGTTCCACATGGCGGTTGCCGTCCTAAAGGAGAAAGGAGACCATAATGGCACGTGATATTGCACCTGTCGGAAAACAATCTCGCCGTGAAGGTTATGCTCTCGCTCCAAAAGCGCAGAAAATCATGGCAAAGAAGACCGGTATTCCTGGTCAGCACGCAGATATGCGTGTTCGCGGTGGTAGTCTTTATTTGACTCAGCTCCGCGAGAAGCAGAAGGTTCGCCGCATTTACGGCCTCCTCGAAAAACAATTCGCTAAGCTCATGCGCGAGGCACAGAGTGCCGAGGGTATGACCGGCGAAAAACTTCTAGAATATCTCGAACGCCGCGCAGACAACGTTGTCTACCGTGCAGGCTTCGCGACTACTCGCCGCGCCGCACGTCAGCTCGTCTCTCACGGTCACTTCACCCTTAACGGTAAGCGTATCGATATTCCATCCATCCGCCTATCCGCTGGTGACGTCCTCGAGGTTCGTCCAAAGTCAAAGAAAAACAGTTATTTCGTAAACTTAGCAAACATCGCCGGTGCTGCTAGCCAGGCACCTCTCTCTTGGGTGAAAGGCGACGTTAAGAATATGAAGATCGAAATCACTGGTACACCTAAGCGCGAAGAAGCTGAGGTGGGCATTAACGAACAATTAATCGTCGAGTATTACTCGCGCTAAAGAAGGAGAAGTATGACAAAAGTAATTCACGAAGCAGAGCTAGCAGAAATCAAGGATCTTGGTGAAAACAGCGCAAGCTTTGTTATCAAGCCACTTTACTACGGCTATGGTAACACTCTTGGTAATTCACTCCGTCGTGTTCTTCTTTCTAGCATCAAAGGCGCTGCCATCACTGCTTTCCGCATTGAAGGTACCACCCATGAATTCAGCGCAATCCCAGGCATCGCCGAGGATACCGTTGATATCATGCTCAACCTCAAGAACATCCATGTGAAGTCTCACAGCGATGCTCCTGTCGAGATTCATCTCGAGAAGAAGGGCGCTGGTGTTGTCAAAGCTGGCGACATCAAGCTTCCAGCAGAGGTTGAAATTGCAAACCCACAGCAGGTTATTTGTACCATCGATGATCCAAAGTTCACCCTCAAGATGGACATGGTCGTCGACACCGGTCGCGGTTACCTCAGCATCGAACAGTCTGGTGCAGAGCGCGTTCACAACGATATGATCGCACTTGACGCTGTCTTTACGCCAGTCCTACGCGTTCGCTACAACGCCGAGAACACTCGTGTCGGTCAGGATACGAATCTTCAACAGCTCACCCTCACCATCGACACCGATGGCACCATCACCCCACGTGAGGCTTTCGAGGAAGCTGCTGCTATTCTAGTCAATCAGTATAAGGCTCTTGCCGGTAGCACCACGGTCGAATCCGCACCAGCACCTACCGCAGCAGCCGCAGAAGACGAGTCTGGTCTTATGCTCCCAATCGAGGAGCTCGGCCTCAGCGCACGTACTGCGAATGCATTGCTTAACAATGACATTCACACCGTCCGCGACCTCGTCGTATTATCAGAAAGCGATCTCAAAGAGCTCAAGGGCTTCGGCGCTAAGGCTCTCGATGAAGTTCGCGAAAAACTTACGGAGTTAAAGATTTAAATGCATCGTCATGGTTATAAAGGGCGCAAGTTCGGTCGCGAAACCGACCAACGCACTGCACTAACACGCGGTCTGATGCGCTCCTTGTTTAAGAACAAATCGATTAGCACCACCTTGGCGAAAGCAAAAGAAATCCGTCGCCCAGCAGAGAAGCTCATCACCATCGCAAAGAAGGGTGATCTCGCTTCTCGCCGCCTCGTTATTGCACGTATCAACGATCAGTTGATCGGCAACGAGCTCGTCGACGTTATTGCTCCTCAGCTCAAGCGCAACAGCGGCTATCTACGCATCGAGCGTACTGGTTTCCGCCGCGGCGACAACGCTGAGATGGCAACGATTTCCTTTGTAGACGAAATCAAGGAAGCTAAATCCGAGCCAAAGGCAAAGGCAGAGCCAAAAGCGAAGCCAGCCAAGAAGGAGACTAAGTAATGAAAACTTACAGCCAAAAGTCCTCCGAAATTAAGCGCGAATGGTGGATTATCGACGCTAGCGTTATGCCACTCGGCAAGCTCGCAGTCGTAATCGCCGACAAGCTTATGGGCAAGTCAAAGGTTACTTATACCCCACATATCGATAACGGTGACTATGTCGTCGTCATCAACGCCAAGGACCTCAAGGTTACTGGTGACAAGATGACCGATAAGCACTACTATCGCCACTCTGGTTTCCCAGGCGGTCTTACTGACCTCACCCTCGCGGAAATCATCGAGAAGGATCCTAGCCTCGCAATCGAGCAGGCAGTGAAGGGTATGATGCCAAAGAATAAACTAGCAGCTGATCGCCTCGCACGTCTTCGCGTCTTCAACGGCGCAGAGCATGCACACACGGCACAACAGCCAAAGGAGATTAAGTAATGCCAGCTAAGAACGCAAAATACACCTACGGTGACGGTAGCCGCAAGGCCGCAACCGCAACCGCACGCCTCTACAAGGGCAAGGGTGATATCACGATCAACGGCAAGCCAGCTCTTGAATTCCTCTCCGGAAACAAGACTCTCATGGCCGAGGTCACTGATCCACTCGCTCTCACTCAGAAGCAAAAAGAATACGACATCACCATCCTCGTTAAGGGCGGTGGCGTCGCAGGCCAGGTTGACGCTATCAAGCTCGCTATCTCTCGCGCACTCGTTGCAGAGTTCCCAGAATTCCGCCCAGTGCTCAAGAAGGCCGGCCTCATGAAGCGCGACCCACGCGAAAAAGAGCGCAAACACTACGGTCTCCGCAGTGCTCGCAAACGCGAACAGTTCTCCAAGCGTTAATCCGCTTCTGGAACAACAAAAATACCACTCCTTTGGGAGTGGTATTTTGTATATCGAAAGTGTTATTCGACAGTAACTTCCTTAACCTCGGTAACCTCGAACTTTGCGGTCTTGAGATCGTCAAGCTTGCTGGTATAACCAGAGTTAAAGACTTTCTCTTCGCCAGTTTCACCTGGTTCAAGAAGGTCAGAGTAGAAGTAGTCGGTAGCAATCTGCTTGCCATCAGCATCTACAGCCTTGAAGTAAACAGCAAACTTAATCTTATATTCACTGCTCTTATTCGTAATCTTCACAGGAAGCTTGTAGTTGTAATAGGTATAGAAGCGGCTACCGGATTCTTCAACTTCGAATTCACCGATTTCGACATCATATTCGCCCTTTACGGTATTATTTAGCATTTCCTTACAGCCACTAATCTTATCGTTAAGATTTTCAAGGCTGTCAGCAATCTTCTTGAAGTTGTCAGAAAGCTCACGAGTCTTACCGGTGCCGAGCGCCTCTGCGGCTGCTTCGCCAGTATGATATTCGATATTCTTTACGGATTCATAAACATCCTTATCGATGCCGAAGGTATCCTTCAAACACTTATCATGAAGCTCATTCGTACGTTTCTCGCTGCTACTATAGTAGCTCATACCGGCATCACTATAAATCGTGCGGAATGAACTTTCAAACTTATTAGCGGCGCTAACGGCTGCCTGACCGTTTTCTGTGTACTTTTCAATCGCTTCTGCGGTCATATTTGAATTAATGACCAAGAATACGATGAGGCCGGCAATGCCGAGCACTACAACGGCAATGATAATCCAGAACCATGCCTTCTTGTAGAAGGTGATAGGTTTGCGATTTGGGTTTGGTTTAGAGTTCCCACCGAGGACACTCTGCTCTCCACTAGCAGCAGGTTTAGATTCTTTTGCTTCTGGAGCTTTTTTCTTATTCTGGGCAAAGATATTTTCTTCAGCCATATATTCTCCTTAGTTATAGGAATAGTATAACATAAGGGGAAAAATCTAGCAGTTATTGAACTCGTATACTTTATTGATAATATCTGGATTCCCGCCGTTATCCTTAATAAGGCCACGAACCGCTTCAAGAATTTCCTTGGCGGCAGTGTCATTTTCAGCGCAAGCATACTCGCGAACATAAAGATTACGGTCAAGGCTGTAGCGATAAAGGCTATACTTATAGCCACTTTGGGTTGTGCCTTCATACGGCAAAAGCTTCCCGAGAACCTTCTCTAGGGTATCATCAAATTCTCCGTCACCACCTTCGCAGAAAGTATTCGGATACTTCGTCTCCGCCAGAGATGGACAAGCGACGACAATGGTCTTCTGCTCCGGATTGATACGGATGCGATAGGTTTGCTCGATAGAGTCGACATCGATAAGCGTCGAAACGAAGCCGCTCTCAGTACGCATAGCGGAAGAAGTGCGAATCGTAATCTCCGAATTCGGATTATAATTATGATTCTTAAGAAAGCTATACATGGTCTTGCGAATCTTCGTCATCGCCTCATTGTCGATAATGGAGCCGGTAGAATAATTGACTACTTGCGCCTCATTGAGATTAAGATGCTGCGACAGAGAAAAGAGGAAAATAATCAAAACAATACCAAACACGACAAAAGAGAAGGAAACTGCGCTGACCCGATTGCGATAATTATCGTGATTCATTATTTAATCTTCCTATAAATATTATATTTGCACTGATCCCAGCCACCGCTGATATCTCTAGTGATATCCATATCACCGCGCGCGTCGGCCATTGGCGAACGGCTGCCAAGAGAAGCGGAAGCATACTCACTCTCAAAGCCATCAACTTTACCAACATAAATCAAGATATGACCGCAGCCCGACTCAGTACCGTCCTTATTAGTACGCGTACCGTGGTTCGTAATCAAAACATCACCAGCCTGTGCTTTCGTGGCGCCACTAGTCAAATCATCGTTGATGAGTTTCCAGTCGTCACGCTTAGACGTACCATTACTATCATATTCCTGATACCACGTGCCGCTCGGGGGGAAATCCTTATCCCAACCACTTTCAATTAAGAGCAGACCAACGAAGCCACCACAGTCATTGCCATTGTAGCCACCATGGCGATAGCTCGTGCTATTAATAAGCTCGGTATACTTTGGCATTTGCTCGGTGTAAGGGGAGCCCATATATTTTGGCCAAGCAATTTCCTTTAGTAGCGACCAGAGCGCTTGCACGTTGCCGGAAGCGCCATTCGCACATACCGCGCTATTCTCAGCCTGAAGGGCCGCAATACCATTGCTCACATTATTCCAAACATCGGACGAAATAGGCGCATGGTTCACGCCAGTAGGGAAGGAAAGCCCCGCCTCAATGCTGATCGCATTCATGAGTTTAGCGAGATACTTCCAGCCAGACTCGGAAATCGAATCTTTCTTTCTAAGATCTGGCGTGCCGCTAGTAGAATCATATCCAATAATCGCAATCTGGATACCGGCCTCTTTGGCGTCAGTAGAACCAGCAGCCGCAGCCTTATAGATTGAACCATGCTGATAGGTCTTCAATTTAGCCAAGTCGACAGTGAAATGCGGGACGGCACCCGAGCCACTATAAATATTTAAGATACTATTCGTTTCGCCCGCAGACGAACCAGTGACATAGAGCGAGATTTTATTCGGGCCCTTGCCGGTGCCGCTTGGCGAATCCGTAGTATAGTCAGTGCCAAATGAAGTCTTCAGGCCAGAGACGCCAGTAGAGGTTGCGATTTCCTTCGTATAGCCCTCGAAGGTCTTAATCCAGCCACTATCCCAATCGGCCGCAGAGCCACTCTTGCCAACCGAAGTGCCAGCAGATGCCGCTAGAACGCTCGAAGTAGGAGGATCAGTCTCAAGATAGCCATAGGCCTTATTACTCTTAACACCAGGGGAGCGATAATCCCAGAACATCATAGTAACGCTGCCGCTCGTAATCTTCGTGATACCGCGAAGGATTTTGCTCGAATCGTTCGCTGAGACGCTCTGACCATTATTCGTGAGCGTAGCGCTGTTGAGACCGGCAACCTCCACGTTAACCTGAGCCGGCATGATACGATTGCCTTTCACAATAATATCCTTGACGGCGTTCGTGAGAGTATCATTCGTAAAGGTGCTCTTTTCGTCTTCACCCTCTACGTATTTGCCACCGAGCAAACCCTTGATAAGAGCTTTCGCATCGGCATCCTTATTATCTTTCTCGAACACATTCATCTTGAAGGAAAGAACCGACTTCGCCTCAGCCTCATTCGAAATGATATTTTCATTGCCGAGCACCATCTGCGCAACGTATTTCACCTGCGAATCGGAAAGCGCATAAGCCTTACCGGGATAGTTCTGATAGGTCTGAACAATGCTATTCGGATCACAACAAGTGCTACTGCTACCACCGCCAGCCCCAGCAGAAAGCTTACCGGCATACTGATTATAGAATTTCACGGCATGGCTACGACGATTGGCAACATCCTGCCAATTGCTACTACTACCTTGGCCAGAATAATACTCGATACCTTGGCTACCGCCAATTGCGCCCTCGAAGTGAATCACGAACACCTCTGCAGCATATTCAGGCTCATGCTCAGAACCAGCGCCGGTCTGAATTTCTTCGCGCCAATCTTTCCAGCCCGCCTTCTGACGCTCTACGGACCATTTCTCCCAAGCATATTCGAACTGGATAAGCGCAAGCCTGTCTTTAATATCGTCTGGAATATCCTTATCGCTAAAACGATACTTCGGGTCAAGATATTCGCCCATACCTTGGCTTTCGATCGTATCAAACATCTCTTTTGCATAGCCGGCATTTTTATTCATCTGGAACAAGCCCCAATAAGTATAATCTGTAGCATCAGCTTCTGTAATTATGAAGCTAGACTCCTGCTGAATATTGCCAAGCACGCCGGCCGTTTGAGCCTCGCTTAGGCCTTTGCCCCTGAAATAATTCCAAGCCTTTTCCTGAATATTATCGCCAGAAAGACTATCGGAAGCGCCGCTATAGACACATTCCTCTGGATTATAGAAAGTAATATTGTTATTTGCAAAATGCTCGATATAATCGTCGAGAACCGCAAAAGCTGGATGCACAATCATAATTGCAGACAATAGAGAAGCGGATACAATTGGCAAAATAATCTTTTTACTCATAAATCACCTCATAATCACCAACATCGAACCCGCGATCAGATAGCGCCTTCGATAACGCCTCGCGAGACTCCGGAGAGTCGACATCGTCTACGACGATACAAAGGCGGGTCCGGCAACCATCAGAGGCATCACCGAAATCAACCTTCATCCAACCATGATGTCCAGCATAGCCATACTTGTAATCGAACGGCGTATTATAATACAGCGCATACTTGCGCTCGAACGCAGACACAAAATTCTTCGCATCTTCATCGTTCGAGGCATAAAGAGTAGTCATATCGGAAGGATTGTCCATATAGTACTGCAGCCCATTCTCGGAGTTTAATAGATAATCATTCACGCTAGTAGTCCGATTAGCCTTCACCTCGATATCATATTCTTTAGCGACGAATCCTTCCGCCTCAATCTTTAGGCTATAAGTACCAGGTTCAATTTCGTAAGTACCATTTTTATATGGCTGACCGTTCAGCGTTATATTCGCAGCAACAGGAGTAATATTGAGGTCGACAATAGTTTTGGTCGGATGGATATTATCAGTAACGGCAAACGTCGCAATGGCAATGATCATTACAGCAACCGAGCCCCAAACAAAAATCATTACCGCCTTAAAATGCGAAACACACCAATCTAATAGACCTCTCACATTCATTAATTCGATTATAGCATAACCACAATGTCACAAGCGCAAAAATCGCAGAAAATTAGTATCTATGGTATAATTAAATCCACTGGGGCACTAGCTCATTTGGTAGAGCGCTTCTATGGCATAGAAGAGGTGAGGAGTTCGAATCTCCTGTGCTCCACCATTTTTTATGCTTAAAAATTTATGCTATAATGCGCTTATGAATAACGAGCAAGAGAACTTAGGTATAAACACCAATGGAATCGAGCAGGCACCAGTAATGGAAGCCGCTCCGCAAGGCACAATCGTCACACCAGAAAAGAAATCAAATAAAGGTCTTATCGCGATCATTATTATTCTAGCCACATTAATCGTAGCGAGCGGCGTGGTAATATTTATCCTTCTTAATCCGTTCGGCGATAAGAAGACTAGCCAAGGCTCGGACGACGACAAAAAGACCGCCATCAATACGGAAAATGCCTGCAAAGAACGCGTAAAAACCAGCGAACTAACAAAGGAGACTGCCTTCGCATTCAAGATTGCAGCCGAAAAGGACAAGAACTGTAACATTGATTATTTCCTAAAGGACCGCGACCTAAGACTAGCAGAAACCGACGCCAATAACTATACGCTTATTGATTCATATTCTAAGCAAACCGAAATCAATGAAATCGCAAATTATGGCGCAAACCCAGAAATCGGATTAAATATTAGCGGCTATCTAAATAACAACAATGACGATATTAGAATTAGCTATACGACCGTTCTAAAAGACCACTACGCTATCGTGAAAGGCGATTTAAGAGGTCAGTTCGACGAAGACAAAAGCAAATTGCACAACGGCATCACTTTCGACAAGAACTATATAGACCAGCACACAGTCGACAACGACGGGGTAATTAGTCCAAAAATTTATTTCAAGAATCTGGATAAAGAATGGGTCGAAAAAGGCATGCTATTATACCTCTCAACTACCGCGTATCTCAGCTCCGCATATGACTACGAACTCACTGAAAGCACTAAGGAATATACGTTCACGGTCAACAGTATCGGAGCAGGCATTGATGCGACTAAAACAACCGAAAACGAAACACGTTTGCAATTAACTACATACAGCACGAGTTATACAATCGATAAAGCAACGGGAGAGCTAAAACAAACTAGGAATAGCAAGGGTAGCTTTATGACAATCAATAAGACTTGGGAGCTTACTAGCGAGGAAGAGACAGAGCTTAAAAAAGCCAACAGTCTCTATGCGCAGCTATAATATTTGGCTAGTTTGACCAAAAACCCAAATTCTCTTATAATATTCTTATGACAAATCTATCCGCATTTATACCGCATTGGCCTCGAGCCTAACAGATACGTCCGCGACGTAATTGTCGCTCATGCTTGCAAATATTTACAAAATGTGATATAATATAAGGATATACAAATGAAAACCATTCTTACTGGTATACGTGTGAATGAAGAGCCGACTATCGGCAACTTCATCGGCGCATACAAAACCATGATTAACTTAGCTAATGAACACGCTGGCGATGCGCAGATTAATATGTTCATCCCAGATCTTCATAGCTTCACCACGCCCATCGACCACGACAAGCTTTATGCTCAGGTCATCAAGGGCGTCAAATACTACATCGCGGCCGGCCTCGACGTAAATAATCCAAATGTTCATATCTATCGCCAAAGCCACGTGCCTGCCCATAGCGAGTTGGCCATCATCCTCAATTGCTTCACGCCATTTGGCGAAGCGAGCCGCATGACCCAGTTTAAAGACAAGTCAAAAGAAAACCCGGACGCTATCACGGTCGGTCTCTTCGACTACCCGATTTTGATGGCCGCAGATATTCTGCTTTATGACGCAAATATCATCCCGCTCGGCGAAGACCAGTTCCAGCATCTAGAGCTCACCCGCAATATCGCGATTCGCATGAACAACAAGTTCAACAGCGAATTATTTACGGTTCCTGCACCAGAAAAAGAACAGGTCGCTTTCATGCATCTCGAAAAAGGTCTCCGCATCCGCAGTCTCACCGATCCATCCAAAAAGATGAGCAAGTCCAGCAAGGATGAGAAGTCTAAGATTAGCCTCAGCGACGACCCGGCCGCAGCCGCAAAGAAAATTATGTCCGCTACGACCGATAGCCTCGGCAAAATCAACTTTGACATGGTCAACCAACCGGGCATCAGTAACCTCATGACTATCGAAGCAATGCTTTCCGGCCGCGATATCCACGATGTCATTCAGCAATACGCTGGCCTCGAGCGCTACGGCGATCTTAAGCAAGAAGTCGCTCGCACCGTCTCGACCTTCCTCGAAGAATTCCAGCAGCGCGTCGCAGAGATTAGCGACGAAGACGTTGAACGCGTTCTAGAACAGGGTGAAGCCTACGCGAATAAAGTCGCAAACGCGAAGCTCGCAGAAGTTCAGCGCGCAGTAGGGTTAATCCGCTAATACACATGTTTAGGCTACTTATTAGCGGGGAGAAAAACCATGATAAGTAGCCTATTTTTGTGCTTCCTAATCTATAGTTTTATCGGTTGGGTCTGGGAAGGCTTTTTCTCGCTAATAACGCGCCACAAAATCGTGAACCGCGGCTTCCTAAACGGCCCATACTGCCCGATTTATGGCACGGGAGCATTACTATTTGCCCTAATCAATCATTTCTTTGATGGAAATCTCATCATCCAATTCCTGCTCGGCGGACTTATCGCATGCATCCTAGAATATCTAACCTCCTGGATTATGGAACTGATTTTCCATGCGCGTTGGTGGGATTACAGTAGCAGAAAATTCAACATCAATGGCCGCGTCTGCTTAGCCGGTTTCATATTGTTCGGCCTTGGAGCCGTCGCAGTGCATTTCGCACACCCGCATTTTATGAGTTTCGTCGGCAGCTTCGAGCACAAAGACATAATCGCCATCGTGGCCGCAGTCATTTTCTCGCTCGACGTCATCTCGACGAACCAGAGCTTTGCGAGATTCACGCGTATCCTCAAAGATTTCCAGAACACACTAGGCCAAGGCGCCGTAATTCAATATATCCAACACGGCAAGAACCAATTCTTCGCCGAGCTGAACAAACGCACGAGCCGTATCCTAACCTACCAGCAACGCCGTCTCATCCGCGCCTTCCCAAATTACAAATCTAGCTACAACAATGCTTACCACGAAGTTAGAAAGCTCTACGCCGACACGAAATTCAAACCAAAGAAAACCGCTCATGCTCGCAAAAATGCCAAGAAAATTGTAAAATAACAGATAATATGGCAAAGAAATTCAGCAAACCCACAATGTCGCGCGTCATTAATGGCGACATCGAGAAAAAAGAAGAAATCGTAGAGACGCCAAAGCGTCGCCTCGATATGGTTTTGCTGGAGCAATATCCTCACTATAGCCGCGCCACTATCCAGAAATTCATCAAAACTGGCGCCGTCACCGTTTCTGGCCAAATTATCAAGAAAGCCAATACTTTACTTACACTCGAAGAAGAAGGGCAAATCAGCCTTACTGAGCCGAAGAATGAATCCGAACGCCCGCCAGTCGTGTATGAGGACAACAATCTCGTCGTATTCAATAAGCCGGCAGGTATGCTTTCGATTAAAAAGGGCGCATACCTCGCGGAAAGCTCCATTGATGATTTCGGCGAGCCAGTCCATCGACTCGATCGTGACACGTCGGGCATTATTGCCGTCGCGAAGAACCCGGAGACGAAGTCGAAACTTCAGAAGCAGTTCGCCGATCGCAAAACGCATAAAACCTACTATGCCGTCGTCGTTGGCCACCCAAAGCAACCGCACGCAATTATTAGCGTTCCACTGACACGTAACCTCAAGAAGCCTACGACCTTTATCGCCGATCCAAACGGTCGCGAAGCTATCACCGAATATCAAGTCATTGCAGAGAATAGCCGCTTTAGTCTCGTCGAGCTCAAACCGCGTACCGGCCGCACCCACCAGCTTCGTATTCATATGGCCCACATCGGAACCCCGATTCTTGGCGACAAAGTCTATAACCCGAAATCGCCAAAAGCCGACCGCATGTACCTCCATGCAGCAAGCCTAGAAATTACCATCCCAGACAGCAAACGCGTCACCTTCACGGCGCCGCTCCCGGAGGAATTCCGCGATGCAGTTAAATAATCTTGAAGAAGTCACGACTCTCGCTGCCCAGAACAATTTCTCGATTTTTGAGTTGCCACTCGGAACCGATTTCGCCGCAATTTTGCCAGCCTCGGTCCACATTAAACCAGACGAAGAAAAAAATACTATTGATATCACCAAAATCCGCGAATTATCCAACATTTCGCAAGCGAAGCAGTCTCACGATTTCTATATTGTTATCGAAAATGCCGAGACAATGAACGCCAATGCCGCCAATGCCTTCCTAAAGGCGCTCGAGGAGCCCAACGACAAGCTCCATTTCGTTTTCCTAAGCAACAATACTAGCCAGATTCTGCCGACCATCAAATCTCGCGCCAGCAATTACTGTCTAAAGAACGATTCGAAGATTTCTGACGCGCCAAACTATGACGCCGAAACAATCGCACTTGCGAAGCAATATCTCTCCGCAACCAAAGCAAATCTCCCAGAATTGGCCGACAAAATCGCTAAACTAAATAAAGAATCCAGTCGTCAAGGCGCACTCAAGATCCTCGAATGCGCCATCGAGCTCTCCTACAAAACTTACTTCCTTACCGGCAACGCTCAATTCCTCCAGAAGCTCGAAAAGCTGCTGACAATCTCAGATAATATCGCCGCCAACGGCCACGTGAAGCTCCAGCTTGTCGCCGGTATGCTATAATAGTACTTATGTTAGCCGCCGTGCTTCTACTATTACTATGTCTATTTATCATCTTTTTCATTCCAAATTACCGCAAGGAATCTGAAGAGGAAGAAATCGATGAAATCCGCAAGAATCCACAGATTAAGAAGCTCTGGGGCCTCGCTCAAGGCGCTATGCGCGAGCAGAAGCCGATGAAGGCCGAAAAAGCTCTTCTCACGATTTTGCGTTTCGATGAAAAGAACGCCGCCGCCTACAACCGCCTTGGCATTCTTTACGCAAAAGAGAAGAAGTACAAAGAAGCAGTGGAATGTTTTGAAATTGCTCAGTCGCTCGATAATAACGCTTCGAGCATCCATAACGTCGGCCTCATCTACTTCGAGACGAAGAAATATGAACAGGCAGCCATGGCGTTCAGCAAGGCTATCGAGATGGAAGGCGACCAACCAGGCCGTTATATTGCCTATGCTAAGGCGCTTGAAAAGCTCGGCGAACGCAGCAAGGCCATCGAAGCTCTAGAAACCGCCTACAGCCTTAGCCCAACCGCAGTGGTCCTGCGCTATATCCTCGAAATTTACGAGAATGCCGGCGATCAAGATAACGCTGAGGCAACACGCGCCCGCATCGACGAGCTACAAGCCGCTCGCGCCGCTGCTGCCGAAAGGGAAAAGAACAAGAACCGCCAGAAGCGTCTCGAAGCCAAGCAGACCCGCATCGCAAACCGCGCCGCCGCCGCGGAGAAACGTCGCGAGCAAAGACTCGCCCGCCAAGCCACGCGCCCACAGAGACCAACACTTATCCGCAAGCCAGCAAATCTAATTCGCCCACGTCCAGTCGCCAAGCCAAATACTGTTACGAAGACAAGCGATATTCGCCCAGTAAAGAAGCAGCTCGACATCAAGAAAAACATTTCTGTCAAAGATAACTAGTTTCATCTTCCAAAAACTACGAAAAAAGTATAGAATATACCTATGCCGCAATAGCTCAGTTGGTAGAGCAGCCGCCTTGTAAGCGGCAGGTCATCAGTTCAAGTCTGATTTGCGGCTCCACGAGGAAAAACTAAAAACGCAAATTTATTTGCGCTTTTTTGTTTTTCAGAGTGGAGGAGTAAATATCGAAGATATTTACGGCTCCATCGATGCGCCAACAAATTCCGCTTATATTTATTGAAAAACCTAACGCGCTCATGTATAATTAATGCAAATTAGGAGGTGTTGTGACGACAGAGTATATAACCTTTGTCAGTGTTTCTACTGTTTTGGGTGCTCTACGCTGGATTGCGGCAATTTTGTTTGTGCTGTTCGTCATTTTCATGCTCATTCGCCAAGTTAAGACGAAGAAATCTTTTGCTTTTATTGCCTCATTTATCTCCGCACTAGCAATCGTGCCGTTCCTCGTCCTAACACCGGTCACGCTCACAATTGAGCAGGGCACTACTCCAGAACCAACACCAGTAAATCCAATCCCAAACAAAGATCCAGAACCAGAACCGCAGCCAGAACCAGAGCCAATCATTCCAATCGAACCAGTCAAACCATCCGGCGATACTCCTAACTACCAGCCTCCCGTGGCGCCAGAGCGGCCAGCAACGCCGACTGAGCCAGAAGAACCAGAAGAACCAGAAGTCACCGCCACCTACAAAGTCATTCACCGCCAGCAAAATCTTGATAATGACGAGTACTCTGCCATTGAATCGGAGACCAAGACTGGCATTGTAGGCAAAACCGTCACGCCAGAGACGAAGACATATACTGGCTTCGTAGCACCAGCCGCAAAGACCGTCACCCTTGCCGAAAGCGGCACCGAGGTCATCTATGATTACAAGCGCGCAATGATTGCTTTCTCAGTCGAAGACGACGAATACGTTATTTCCTCGCTCCCAGAAGATAGCTATAAATATGGCACAGAGGTCACATTGACCGCGAAAGACCGCGACGGCTATACTTTTGATCACTGGAACGATGAGTCGTCATCGACCGAAAACCCGGCCACTATCGCAATCGAATCCGCAGCCCCAATCAAACCAATCTACACTCCAAATAACTACCGCATAGTCTTCTATAAGAACGACGACACAGCCACCGGCAGCATGGCTGCACAAACACTCACCTACGACGAGTCAACGCCGCTCAACGCAAATACATTTGCTCTAGCGGGCTATTCATTTGACCACTGGGGCGACAACGACGCTGACACTGGCGCAAGATACGCCAATCAGCAGTCCGTAAAGAATCTCGCAACCGAAGGCGACTTTGCGCTCTACGCCTTCTGGACAGCAAACAACGATACCCCATACACCGTCAACCATTACAAAATGAAAGTGGGCGGCACCGGCTATGAATTGGCTGAATCCGAGCCAAAGACTGGCACGACCGACACGATGGCAACCCCAGATCGCAAGTCATATGCTGGCTTCACTGCGCCCGCCGCCGAGAGCAAGAAAATCACCGGCGACGGCGAAATGCATATCGACTACTATTATTCTCGCAATCAATATACAATTACCTTCACGGAAAACGCGGCAAATATCACTAGCGATACTTTCACGAGCGGCGAAAAATACTACTATGAACAAAGCGGCAACCTCACAGCGGGCAGCAAAACAGGCTACACATTCGAAAACTGGACCGACGGCGCCACCGACACTACTCGCAGCTTCACGATGGGCGCAGCAAACGCTGAAATCGGCGCAGAGTATCGCGCAAACACTTATACCGTTATCTTCCACGCGAACTACCAGGGTAACTCGGCAACCGCAACACAAAGCTTCACCTACGATCAGGCCCTAACAGCCCTTAGTGCGAACGGCTTCAACCGAGCTGGCTACGATTTCGCGCACTGGAATACTAAAGCAAACGACTCCGGCAACAACTACGACAACCAAGCAGAGGTTCGGAATCTTACTACCGCAGACGGTGGCGAGTTCCATCTTTACGCCCAATGGACGCCAAGAGACGACACTCATTACATAGTTCACCACCAATTAATGAACATAAACGGCCAAGGCTACGGCAGAGGCGTAGACGAAGATGGATATGGTACGAGCGATACCGAAGTGACACCAGCCGTAAAGACATTCAACGGTTTCACCGCACCGCAACCACAAACTATTACAATCGCAGCAGACGGCTCAACGGAAGTCTACTATAAATACGACCGCCAGAAGAGAACGCTCACAATCGAAGACGCAGAATTTGTCGAAACAACGACGCCGTCCGACGAGTACTATTTCAATACCTATATCACACTAAAAGCAAAAGATAGGGGAGGCTATACCTTCGTAAGATGGAGTAATCGCGAAGATAACACTAACCAGACATACTCCTTCAATCTCTCGGACAATACAACTATCCGCCCAATCTATACCGCAAACACATATAATGTCGTATTCCATTCAAACGTCCCGGGAAACGATCAGACATCCACCCAATCATTCACCTATGATGACGCATACAAGGCACTCGCCGCCAACGAATTCACCTACACTGGCCATGAGTTCAACAAGTGGACCACGAATGCCGATGGCACGGGCGATACCTACGACGACGAAGAGACCGTCCGCAACCTCACGACATCGGGCGATTTCCCGCTCTACGCAAAGTGGACCGAGAGCGCTCAGCCAGTCTATGTTTGCCGCAAGGCGACAACGCTACACGAAGCTCCAAACGGATACTTTGGCCAACTCCCTGACGACAATAACCCGAAGCAACCTGGCGACGCATACGATTGCCAAGTGAGCGATACTGTTACCCAAAGGTTCTACTACATAGGCAAGAATGGCAATAACGCAGTACTTCTATCAAGCGAGGGCATTGATTACAGCAACAACTATTCATACGATAACGCATATAACCTTCTCTATACCAGTGCAACATGGAATAACGACAAGCTTGTCGAATTTGATGACGGCAAAGTCACCCGCTTCATTACATACCAAGAAGTATTAAACGCATGTCCTAATGCAAAGAACGATAATGCATTATTAGATTGTTCTTACTTCCTCGAGGGGACGGCATACGACCCAATCACAACCGGCAGATCGGCATATTGGATCAAGATCGAAGGAACACAGCTCTGGCGTATTCATAATAACGGCAAAAAGCTAGTCACGGCACAATCCTCGAACACTTCCGTTTCTCGCCCGGTCATTGAAGTGCCGACCGAATATATAGAAGGGCTCGCAGAGCTGCCAAAGTACACAATCACCTTTAATTCGAAAGGCGGCAGTGCGGTCGCAGATAAAATAGTCGAGGCTGGAGACCCAATCGGCACACTAGAAACGCCAGAATATCTCGGTTATACCTTTGAGGGCTGGTATACTAACGAACAATACGACCAAGCCGTGACCGCAAGTTATATTGCCACTGACGACATAGAACTATTAGCAAAATGGGCGCAGACCAATGTTGCGGCTATCACTAACGGCGTAACTTACGAAACTCTTCAGCTAGCCATCAATGCCGTCCCGACAAGCGGCGAGCAGACAGAAGTCACCCTCCTCAAGAACGTATCAGAGAAGCTTGACGTCGAGGATGGGCGCTACGTTTATCTGACTATAGGGAACAATACTATCAGTAACAGCGGCTCCAACAACGTTTTCAACGTCAACGAAAACAGCACACTCGAAATCCACGACGGCAAAATAGAATCGAATACCAGCCAGGGAGTTATTAACGTTAATAAGAAAGGGAAGCTAGTAGTAACGGGTGGCAAAATCTCTGCCACGGGTTCAAAGCAGGCTATCTATACTAAGGGCGGCAATACAACAATTAGCGGTAATCCTATCATTACTGCAACATCTGGAGATCGCGCGGCGGTCCAAGTTCTGAACGATGGTTCTACTGTCGGCACAACTACCATTCTAGGCGGCACCATCATTTCGACCAATTTCAATGCCGTCTATGGGGAAAGCGGTACATTAGTAATCGGCGCAGAGAACGGCCAAGCCGACAGCAATGAACCGATAATGATTGGCAAGAAATTTGGCATCGCATCGGCCGTACCATATAGCTTCTATGGTGGCAAGGCAATGGGTGAAACCTTCTCGATTGGCTCCTCGGCTACGGCTTCCGATACGACACATAGTAGAATCAGCAATATCGAAAGCGGGTTATCGCTGATCGACGGCGAAGAAACAATAGATAGCACCACTTACAAAACGCTCTATCTATCGACAACCGCACCTACTCAATCCAACATCACATTCAACGCAAACGGCGGGACAATTATTGGACAATCCAGCAAAATAGTTGCCGCAAATGATCCGCTCTCAATCCTCCCAGATGCAACCTACGCCAAACACTCCTTCTTGGGCTGGTTTGACGGCAACGGCGACGAAATTGACGAATCGACCGTCCCGACAGGCGATGCTGAGTATATTGCTCATTGGCAAGAATTGGCGTCGAGCGATATCGACTATTACAACATCCAGAGCAGCGCAGTAACGCGCTACATGAATAATATCAATAGCTGGAAAGCCCCAGAAGAAACCCTCCTCACCGAGCTACGCGACAATTTCAATTTCTATAATTGTAAGATTTCGGCTAGCGAAGATATATCAGGGAGCTTTCCTACCACCTATCGATACATTACAACTGGAACAAATTTATGCGACCAACCAAGAGGCTACGACACCGGCGCAAACGGCGCAATTGCCGTCTATCAGTCTAGCGAAAGTCAAAAAGAGAAGGGCGCGCACATCGCATACCTCGACTCATCTAATGGCGTCATTGTCAATATGATCCCTAACCAGACATACTATTGGGAATCGACTAGCAATCCAGACGAACATGGCTACGTAAAAGCTATCGGCGAAAGACGCCAAATCGCCTTGCCTAACACGCGAAACGCTCGCGACATCGGCGGGCTCGCTGCCGCTGATGGCAAAACCATCAAATACGGCATCATCCTACGCGGCGAAGAGCTTGCTTCTGCTGCCGACGTCGCAGCGCTTAGCAATCTGGGAATCACTCAAGAGTACGACGTCCGCACTTCAAGCAAAAACGGCTCGCACTTCCCAACGGGTCACTACCGCACGAATGTCGGTATGCATAATTACGATATTATGTATAGCAACAAACCCGACTACTACGCAGAAGCTAGAAACGCTCTCACCCAACTCATGACCGACATCGCCGCAGGTGAAAGTGTTTATATTCACTGTTCACACGGCGTAGACCGCGCAGGCACACTTGTATACCTAGCCGAAATGCTTCTAGGCGTAAGCGTCGATGATATCGATATTGACTACGAACTATCTTCGTTCAGCGGACGCGCAGACCGCACGCGCTATTATAGGCACAAAGACGGCAATAGCTCGGAGTTCAATCCTGACAGGAAATATGAGTATCTAAAGCAAAACCTCGGCTCATATCAAGAGGTTTATAACTGGTTCATCGACCAATCTGCTGATCCCGTTGCCGACGCACAACTCATCGAAGACTTCCGCACCGCAGCACTCGAGTAATTCTTGCTATCCTACCGCCCTTGTGCTAAAATAATTAGGTACTTTGCTGGGATAGCGAAGTGGTCAAACGCATCAGACTGTAAATCTGCCGGCTTCGGCCTTCGTAGGTTCGACTCCTACTCCCAGCACCAAGCAAAAAGGCCCGAGATTCATCTCGGGATTTTTGCTTCCTGGAGCAGGAGGAGAACCGTAGGTTCGGGCGAAGCAGGAGCCGAGCGAAAATGCGATTTTATTCGCTGTTTTCCGAGGCGACGCCCTGAGCAATAGCAATTCGAAGAATTGCGCTCTCCTACTCCCAGCACCAAAAGAAATGCCCGAACTTCGGTTCAGGTTTTTCTTTTGGTAAATACTATACTTTCAATCTCGTTTATGCTTTAATAGAAATAGATACAAAAAGAGGGTCATTTTTGTGAAAAAGAGAGGTAGATTACTAAGTGCGTGCTTTGGCGCGTTTTTTGCGTCCTTAATAATAGTCGCAATCGGAAGCAACGCATTTGCTGAAAGCGGTGTCTTTAAGCTAAAAAGCGCTGAGATAAAAGAAAAATCAGCAGCAACCGAAGCCGAGATTTCGGTCAAAAACGAAACCACGGCAACAAACACAGTAACCTACCATAACCTAGGCGAATTCGTCGAATATAAGCTAGCTCTCGAGAATACCGATGCGAAGACCCGACGCGTCCTCAGCGCCACGATTAGTTCGAGTATTGAATACGTTAGTTACAAATACGATAGTAAGATCGAAACAAACGTCAACTCTGGCGACAGCTTCGATTTCGTATTTAAAATGATTTACGACAACGAGGTCGAGAGCGCAGCCAAGGCTCAACAACAATTCGACGCGACCATAACAATTACCTACGAAAATGATAGCGGGGAACCAGAAACCACCACGCTAGCCATAACGACAGACCCAAAAGTCGACAACCCAAGCACCGATTCCGACGCAATAATGATAACGCAGTCAGTTATTATCCTCATCGCCTCAGCAAGCGTTATTATTGCAGTCTTTTACTATTCGAAAAAGCACAAAAAAGTGGCCCCAGTCGCGATAGCCATCATCGCAACAGCGGCAGTTACTTTTATCGCCATCCGTACCGACGCTACATCGACGAGTAGTGACGATATCACGATCGACAACAACGTCACTTTCTATTACAAAGACTGCCAAGGCATCTGCTACAACGCCAACAGCGGCACTGCAAAGGGCACCATGGCCGACCAAAGCGCAGCCGCAGGTCAAGAGATTACGCTATATGCATCAAATTTCAGTCTAGAAAACCACGGCTTTGCTGGCTGGAATACGAAAGCTAATGGCACCGGCACCATGTACGGCCCTAATCAAACGATTACTATGCCATCGAGCGGCTCGTTGAAGCTCTACGCCACATGGATCGAGTCAGTCGGCAACATGGTTGGGTTCTCCTGCGACGATATCCGAGATGGCGATATTACGGCCTTAAACGACATCGACGGCCAAACCTATGCCGTGACCAAGCTTGCCGACGGCAATTGCTGGACAATCGAAAATAGCCGCAAGGTAACCGCAACATCGGTCAACGAAAACACCGCCGAAGATAGAGCGGGCGAGCCGACCGAAGACGGCGCAGTGTACGCATACGGCAACTACTACGACGAAGATGACGCTCGAAACGACGCAATTTGCCCAACCGGCTGGCGCCTGCCGAGCGGCGGCAGCGACGGAGATTATCGCAACCTCGAGTCCGCACTCGACCCAAGCGAAACGCAAACAGAGGCAGAACAAGTGATGGCATGGACGAGCTTCCCGAACAACTTCATTTACTCTGGAGTTTATGCACCAGGCTATGGAGCATACATGGGGTCCAGCACTGATAGCATCTATCGAGGAGGCGTAGGCTATTATTACGGAAGCGACGCTCTATACGACCACGGCAACAGTAGCTATAATCTCTATGCCACAATGCTTTCGAAACCTGGCTATATGGGTATCAGCGCAACATTCATTGCTGGGCAAAACATAGGAAGCGGATCAGGCATCTTCATGCCAGCCCGCTGCGTAACCGGCCAATCTTATGGCACGGAGAAAACCTTCACCCTGAATTACGACGCAAACGGCGGCGATAGCGCGCCTGAGGCCCAAACCGAAACCGCACGGGGCAATACTTATTCATTTACGATTACCGACGAAGAACCGACCCGCCACCATTACCACCTATACGCTTGGGTCGAGGAGAGCAATAAAGACAAAGATATTACTCAAGAATATATCTATGAAGATGAGCGCTTCCATGCGGGCGACACGTATATGGTTTCAAACACTGCGACACTATATGCTATCTGGGAAGAGAACTGTACGAACATCCACTACCTACCAAATGGGAACTCCGTCGAAGGCGAAATGCCAGTCCAGCAAGTTTGCCCGCCAAAACAGTCCGCAACACTAATTGCGCCAAACTTCAGTCTCGCTGGTAACGGCTATATCGGTTGGAACACTAAAGCCGATGGCACCGGCACGATGTACGGGCCAAACGAATACATAACCCTACCCGACGAAGACGACATTTATCTCTACGCGCAGTGGCAACCAGCAGAACAAGGCATCACCATGCAAACCTTTAATGAAAACAATGAACCATACGCCTCGGCGCCACGGAACACAGTCATCGCTCTCCGCGACGAGCGCGACGATAACGTCTATGCGATTGCAAAGTTAGCCGATAACCATTGGTGGATGATCGAGAACCTTCGCCTCGACCTTAACAACCCAAATATCACTATTAACAGCACGAACACTAATAACCCGACCCAGGCGTTCTTAACAGAATACAATAATCAATTCCACGGGAACGCCACAAATACAATCGCTCCGTGCCAAACCCTCGGCGAAGAATGCGAGGATAGGATTTCCTTTAGCACGGCAGACGTAGACCGTAGCAACCCTGCAAGCTACAACGACAACGATAATGCCACTTCGTGGTATGGTTATGGCGCACACTACAACTGGTACACCGCAACCGCCGGCCACGGCCTATACTATACGAACTCCACATATGCCGGTGGCGATATTTGCCCAGCAAACTGGCATATCCCAACCGGAAGAACTGGCGCACAAACATCTGCCCTAGACATCGCAATGGGCGGGAACGGTTACAAGAATACGACTCACGATATCACCAATAACTGGCTTTCATACCCAGTGAACCTAACGCTCGCTGGTTCCTACAGCGTCGACGACACCGGCTCATCGCGCGGGACACAAGGTAAAATTTGGACAGGAAGTTCAAAACCAGAAATGAACCAATACGAACAAGGTCTAACAATCGTCATAAATAATGCAGGCGATTCTTACTTCGGCAACAATCAATCTACGACAAACAAGTGGTACGCCTTATCCGTACGCTGCATGGCGGGGCATCAGGAGCGCGATGTCGACGATTAAAACCTGGCTCAGCGACTTCAGGCGCCTGTCGTACGTCGATATGAAATGGCTCATTATTTGGGCTAGCATCTACATCAGCTTTTTATTCCTCGATCTCATCGTTCCGGACTTCATTGGCACTTCAGTCATCAAGTATGCCGGCATATTCCTCTGCGTTATCTACGCCAACAAAAAATACCGCAACGATTATTTGCTCCAGCTCGCTCTGCTGTTTACCTTCCTAGCCGACACAATCCTCGTCTGGACACCTTTTGTCGTGCCAGGCGTGTTCGTATTTAGCTTCGCGCAATTCATGCACCTTATGCGCCAAACGAAGCTAGAACCGAAAGCCCTCGGCTATTACGTCTGCGCGATTAGCCTTCTTTGCGCACTCGGCGTCGCATTCGGCCTTCAGCCAATCTATGCCATTGCTACGGTTTACGGCCTGCTTCTCATCTGTAACCTCGTCACTGCCGCCAAAAACAATAATAAAAATAACCGCCGTTTCCAAACCCGCTGCGCTTTCTATGGCTTCATCGCCTTCATTTGCTGCGACATCTGCGTCGCTTTACGCTTCTTGATCCTCGACGGTACAATCCCAGGCTTCCTCTTGCCGATTCTTTCGTATCTCGTCTGGTTCTTCTACTACCCAAGCCAGGTTCTCATCGCAAACTCCTCAAATACCGCCAAGTTTGCAAAATAAATCGCTATCCACTACAATGAAACTATGATTAATGGGAAGAAAAAACCATACGCTATCTTAGTTTTTGGCGCTCCTATGAGCGGCAAAACCAGTTTTGCAGAGCATTTCAGCATTTCCATCGAGGCTCCATTTATCAATTTCGATAAACTCCAGCGCCAATTCAAGCTCACGCGCAAGGCCACAATTGAATTCATTCGCATTATGGCTCGCGGCAAGCAGACCATCGTCATCGAAGGTATGGGCGAGACCGAAAACGACCGCGAAGAGATGCGCAAACTTTTCATCGAGCTCGGCTACAGAACGGCCCTCGTCTGGGTCCAGACCGACATGAATGCTATCAAGCAGCGCATGCTTCATCGCTATAAGAAACTCGCCGACGCCAAGGCCGCCCTCAGTGCTTCCTACGAGCACCTCGAAGCGCCAACCGAAGAAGAGGCCCCTATCGTTATCTCCGGCAAGCATACGCCACAGACTCAGATTAAAAACGTCCTCAGCCGTCTTGCTGACATTAAGTAATGTCGAGTTTTAAAGATCCAGATTTTGGTGAAGTAGTCGTACGCCACAGCGCTTGGTCTACGCGTGCCAAATTTTCCGTCGCTACATCCGGCAAACTCACCATCACCGTACCGAGCGGCGTCTCAGATTTTCTCGCCAAACGCTTCTTAAACTCTATGCGCAAAGAAATCAAAGAGAAACTTCCAGTCAAAGATCCATCAACGCAACGCGCGCGCGATGCGCAGAAGAAAATCCTCGCCAAGAAGGCGCGCGAATACCTGCCGTATCGCCTCGAATTCTGGGCAAAAAAATATGGCTATAAATATACCGGCGTGCGCCTCAGCCACGCTAACACGCGTTGGGGTAGTCGTAGCAGCTCGGGCACAATATCGTTAAACATCGGACTCATGAAAGTCCCGGAGCCACTCCGCGATTACGTTATCATCCATGAACTAGCCCACATCAACCACATGGACCACTCCGACGCCTTCTGGCGCGAGGTCGGCAGCCATGATCCGCTCTACAAGCGCCACCGCGAGCAGTTAAAACAATTCTCGCCTGGTGTATAATATAGGCATGAGCAGAATCATCGATATTATTTCGCCAATTTACCAAGATCTTATTGAGAAATGCGGTCGCCGCAAAATTTCTGTTAATCTCGATTTTCAAGATTTATCTCTAAATGTAGCCGACGACGAAGCCATCTCATCTTTCTTCACGGCCGAAATTAAACGCGCTTTGAAGAATTGCGAAGCAGGCGACAAAATCACACTGTCCCAAGCTACATCCGCCAACGGAATTCGTTTTAGCGTTAAGAATAGCGCCCAGACTCCGCTAGATGCCGAGACGGCCGACAAGCTCCGCGAAAAAGGTTACGAAGTCCGTTCTCGCTTCGGCTACGATACTATTATTTCTCTCACTATTGCTTCTTAAGATGTATCGCGAAACCACCGCCTGGTGCGATATACATTTCCATTTTGTCACCGTGGCGCACGATGCGTTCCTCGATGACATAGCCTAGCTGATGGTCGCGGTAATGCGCATCATCTGAATCGCGGTATATAACAGCTACGTAGTTCACGCCTGGTTCAAGGTAATCAAAGTAGAGGTCAAGCTTGCGGCCTTCTTCGTTCGTCACGCCACCGACGTACCAGTCAGTACCTTCCCATTGCTGACGCGCCACGACATAGTATTTGCCAATCTCACCAAGAAGCGGCACGGTCTGCTCCCAGCGCGTAGGGACTTCGCGGATGAAGTGGAATAGATCCGGATGCTGCGTTTCATAAACCTGCGGCCTATCAGCAGCCATCTGCATCGAAGAATAAATCGTAACATAGTAAGCAAGCTGACGTGTCAAAGTCGAGGCAATGCGCTTCGAGAAATTCGAAACATCGAGAATACCTGGCGTATAATCCATGCCGCCACTTAAGAGACGTGTAAACGGTAAGAAACAGGCATGCGACGGTGCCAAAGCGCCACCTTCATATTCCTGGCCACGCGCACCTTCGCGAGTCATTAAGTTCGGCCAAGTGCGCTCGATACCGGTGCCTTTAATTGGCTCATGGACATCAAGCATAATATGATATTTCGCCGCGAGCTCAAGTGCCTTCTGATAGTGCAAAACACCGAGCTGCGAATGGTGGAATTCTCGATGGCCATTAATCGTCATCTTCGTACCGGCGTAGCCAGATTTAACATAGCGAATACCATACTGCGCCAAGAACTTATACGCATCTTCAAGTTGAGCCTCATAGTTATCGATGTAGCCAACTGTCTCGTGATGACCGATAATTTCAACGCCGTTTTTGCGACCATACTCAGTCACCGCCTTCATGTCAAAATCAGGTGTCGACTCCATGAACTTATTATTCACGCCATTCTCGAGCCAATCGCCCTCCCAGCCATCATTCCAGCCCTCGATGAGGAGAGCGGTGATACCAAGATTACGACAAGAATTGATATACTGCATTGCGTGTTCGGTCGTAGCACCATGGCGTTCACCTGGAGCCCAAGTCCATTCGCCAACAAACATCGCCCACCAGATACCCATGAACTTCGTCGGCTCAACCCAAGAGAAGTCATCGCGCGGAGGCTCATTTAGATTTAAAATCATGCGGGATGTCGTAAGATCAAGCGCATCCTGAGCAATTGTAATCGTACGCCACGGCGTAGAGAATGGTAGCTCGACATAGGCGCGCATGCCATCCGAAAGCGGTGTAATGTCTGCTTTGAGCGACGAGTTGTTGAGTTTCAAAGTCATCGAGCCATAGTTATAAAGCGCCGCCTCGTGAATTGCGACAAAATAGCCAACTGGCGTCTGAATCGTAATCGGCGTATGGACGGAATCCGTCAGAGAATAAACCGGATGCTCAGTATAGTCATATTCGTAGCGGTCCGGCTGATAAGCTGGAATGCTCCACGAACGGGAATTCGAATCAACTGAAAACTCAGTAATCTCATCAGCAACAATCATATTCTCCATATCAGGCTGAGCTGGCACCTCGTAGCGGAATGCAACACCATCATTAAATAGGCGGAAACGAACCGTCAGCAAGCGATTTGGCTTATCTATTTCCTCGAGATAGAAAGCAGTCTCATTGTAATTATTGCGGATGACACGTTGCTCGCCCCAGAAGGCCTTCCATGTTTCGTCGGCCGAACGAGAATACGCGCGAACCACGGAAAAATTATCCGCGAGCGGGGAAGCATCTTTTAGAAGAAGCCCCAAGCGGGATTTACGCAAAATAATCTTGTCATCTTTTTTGACGAAATAAGAAATTTGTCCATGATCAACCATGAACGTCGCCACCACCCTACGATCAGGGGATTTAACCTCATAGACCGCATCGGTTTTCGGTTTTTTAAAGAGATTACCGAAGAAGCCCACGAAAATTCCTCATTAACATAAGCTTATTGTAGCACATTAATGTATAATAATGCTAATGCTTTGGATAATTTTATGTCTGATTGCGGCGGCGCTCTGGAGCCTCGGAGTATTCTTCGACAACTACCAGACTGACGTGATTTTCCGCAATAAATTACCGCAGGCCATGAAGCGCATCAACGGCCCATTTTATCTGATAATTGCCGTCGTAATCGCAATCGTCTGCCGAATTCAGCTACCCGCGCTCGACCAAATCGGATTCCTTTTGCTTTCCGGTATCGTCAACAGCATCGCAACGCTTTTCTACTACGCCGCACTCAAGAACGAAGAGGCGACTGGTGCTACAATTTTCTATCAGCTCCAGCCAATCATGTTTCTCATTCTAGAATTCGTATTATTCGGCGAGAGCATCAGTCCAATGCAAATTATTGGCCTCGTCCTCATTCTAGCCGCACCAGTGATCGTCGTTTTCTCACGCAAGCGTGCTAGTGCTAGGCGCACCGAAATGCGCGCAGCTATCCTGCTCATAATCTACGTCCTCATGGCGACCGTCTCGGGCGAAATCGCCATCCGCATGGGGCGTGGCCTCGACTTTATTCCAGTCTTTGTATTCTACTTAATCGGCCGCGGCGCCAGTGATACAATCATTAGCTTCCTCCCGTCGCTTCGCCGTCGTCACAAATACGTCATGGCGCACAACAAGAGAATCTATTTGTCGTGCACGCTAATTAACCAGTGCATCTGCACCATCGCAGAGTTCATGTACCGCTACGGACTTATCATTGGCGTCGCCGCACTCGGCTCCGCCATCACAAATGCAACCGAGCTAATTCTGACCTTCATTTTCGGAATTATTCTTTCGATAATTTGGCCAAAATTCGGTCGCGAAAAGCTCCGACGTCGCGAGGTCATCGCGCACATCCTCGCCGTGATTCTTTGCGCGATTGGCATATTTGTCATACAATAAGCATATGAATTTTGATTTAAGTTTTCTATCGGGCTACGAAGCAATCATCGCCATAGCCATCGGCGTATTTCTCGCCCTCTTCGGTTACAAACTAAAGCGCGTCGCGTTCGTAATAATCTGGTTTGTCATCGGCTACTATCTCGCAACACTCGTCGTGCCAAATATCACATCCGACCCAACCTGGCAAAAGCTAATCCCAATCTGCGCCGGCGTCGTACTTAGCGTCTTCGGCTTCAGCATCGAAAAACTCTGCATCTTTGCCGTCGCCGCATTCTCGGTCGCTACAACCCTCATAGATGCCTTCCAAATGACCGAACCGATCTGGATCACGCTCGCTATTGCAGCCGGCGTCATCGTCGGTATGATCGCCGTTTCCTTCATCAAGCCACTCGGCATCATCACGACCGCGCTCTCAGGCGGTAAACTCATCGCAAAATACTCGATAATCCAGTTCCCGAATCTGCTCTCACATTACCCAAGCTTCTTCATTATTCTCGCCGTTAGCGCCGCCATCGGTATAATCTTCCAGTTCAAGTCCTGCAAACATCTAGAATAAAAATATCCCCTTTCGGGGAACCATAATTACATTATACCACAGATTGACGAAAAAGTCAAGCGTGATGGTATGGATGTCCGAGCGCAATCTCTTGTGCACGGTAAATTTGTTCAGCCAAAATTAAGCGACAAATCTGATGCGGAAATACTAATTTAGATAAGCTCCAGACGAGATTTGCGCGCTCAACCATCTCAGTAGAGAAATGGCCAAAAGCGCCGCCAAGCACAAATACGACTTCGCGCCCAGTTTCGAGCGGTTTCAAGATACGATTCGATAACTCTGGCGAAGATAGAATTTCGCCATGCTCATCGAGTAAAATAACAAAGGCATCACGCGGTAGACGCATTACGCGATCGGCAAGCTTTTCCTCGTCAACAAAATCCCAACTGACCACAAACGGCTTCTTTAGGCGCTTCTCATATTCGCCGCAAGCCTCGACCAGCCAACCATTGGATTTCTTTCCACCCGCAATAATACGAATCATATTGCATAATTTTAACATTTTTGCTATAATATCGAAAGTTACCAAAGACAGTGGCGGTGTTCAACACTTAATTATGCCACCGAGGATTCTTAAATCTTTTGTCTAGATTATTGGTGACGAGCCTTAACATTTTCTGGCGAAAACAATAATAACCAAAAGGAGATTTCTATCTATGGCAATTAGCAAAGATAAGAAACAACAATTGGTTGCCGACTTAAACGAGATTCTTTCCGATGCCAAGATGACCGTTTTTGCAAAGTACCAGGGCCTCACGGTCAAGGAAATGCAGGAACTTCGCGCTTTGGCTCGCGAAAGTGGCGTACAAATCAAGGTTGTCAAGAACCGCCTCGTCCGTGTTGCTATGGGCGAAATCGCGGCCTACAAGGACACCGATACTACCGCACTCGAAGGCCAGCTTCTCTACGCTATTTCTAGCGACGACGAAGTTGCTCCAGCACAGGTCCTCGCAAAGTTTGCGAAGGAACACACGATGCTCGAGCTTAAGGGCGCCTTCTCCGGCGATGGTAAAAACCTATCCGAGCAGGAAGTTCAGGATCTTTCCAAGCTTCCAAGCAAAGAGCAACTTATTGGCCAGGTTGTGGACATGCTCCTCAGCCCAGTCAACGACGTTACGAGTGGCCTTTCTGGCAACTTGCACGCCTTGCTCGATGGCATTGCCGACAAGGCAAACGCCTAAGTTTGCAATCTATTCAGGGGGACTATCAACTATTAATTTGAAAAGGAGTCAATCATGGCTGCTGATGTTAAGAAAATCGCAGAGGAATTGGTTAAGCTCACCGTCCTCGAAGTTAACGAGCTTAAGAACGTCCTTAAGGACGAATATGGCATTGAGCCTGCTGCTGCTGTAGCTGCAGTTGCTGCTCCAGCTGCTGAAGCTGGCGCTGCTGCCGCTGACGAAAAGAGCGAATACAATGTCGTTTTGAAGGATGCTGGCGCTCAGAAGATCGCTGTCATCAAGGCAGTTAAGGAAGCTACCGGTCTCGGTCTTGGCGAAGCTAAGGCTATCGTTGACGGTGCTCCAGCAAACGTCAAGGAAAAGGTTGCTAAGGACGAAGCAGAAGCCCTCAAGAAGGCTCTCGAAGAAGCCGGCGCAACTGTCGAACTCGCTTAAGTTCATCATTCTTAAAAGCCAGAAAATGTTTAACCAAGGAGCGACCTTTCGGGGTCGCTTTTTGGTGCTAAAATTAAAGCATGAGCAAGACTATTACTGCCCCTACGGACAACGGACTCGAGCCCGACGATAGCAAGGTGAAGCTCTCCGGGGAGAACACCCAGGAGTTAGGGAAACTCTATCCAACCCAACAGGCACCCGAAATACGAAGCGAAGCCGAGATTCAACTTGACGCAGAGATAAAGGAGAATCATGACTACGACGCAAACCTTAACCGCGCAATCATCACCGCATACTGCTTCGGCGCACTCGGAGTTGCGCTGTATGTATTGTTGGCACTTTGTTTTGAAGGCGCCAACAATACTCCGACAATCATCAGCTTATCGGTCAAACTAAGCATTTTTCTTCCATTTATTATCGCCTTTATAACACTTAAAAATGCAAGTAGTCGCTACCTAGCCGCAGAAAACTTTCCGCAAGCACAAAAAGAAGGGTTCACGAGGGCAACAATTTTGCCAATGATGATTTTTAGGCTCGCAATTCTCTCAATCCTAACCGGCATATCCACAATGGCGCCCGGGCAAGTAGCGCAATTGATCACGCAGGCGTCATCGATATTCATAAGTATAGCCATAGGCTCATCAATGCAATATAGCTTTTTGTCTAACCGCAAAATCTATTTTAGCCATCGTCTCCCAATCATAAACACACTAATCTTTTTACTAATAACACTAGCCTCTATATCACCTACAGTTGTTAACATTAGCGGCAATCCAATGATAGCCTACGACCTCCTTTCTAGCGTGCTGACCGTCGTCGCTTTTTGTGTTATCGATCACCTCTGTGCGCGCGGATCTCTCGGCTGGAAATAAACCAAAAACAAATTGTCAATGGTAAAAAATACAACAAAATTCATGCTACTACTGTTATTCGTGTGGAAAAAATAAAAATTTCGTACATTGACACATATGCCTAGAAAGATATATTATAGAATTAATAAAACTAACAGACAGGGATGCGAGGTATGTCTGAATTACCAGAAAAACAAATAAAAAGACTACGTAGCCTTTTGACCGAGGCAGAGACTAATCTTTCTGCTGCTAAAGAATTATTAACTTCAATGCTTGGCGATGGCGATATTATTACCGCTCCGTCCAGCACGATTTCCGAAAGCCCAGAGGGCAAGATTATTGAAGGCGTCTTTGATGGCCAAATCATGATCGGCCCAGACGGCAAGAACTATCCAGTTCCAGCTAACTACGCTTCGAAGTCGAAGCTCGTCGAGGGCGATATCTTGAAGCTCACGATTGGCGAGAACGGCAAGTTCCTCTATAAGCAGATTGGTCCAGTCGAGCGCAAGACTGTTATCGGTACGCTCACTAGCCACGACGATCAGTACTTCGTTGAAGTTAATGGCAAAGAATACAAGATTCTCTACGCTTCCGTCACCTACTTCCGTATCAAGGTTGGCGATCAGGTCACCGTGATTATCCCAGCAGATAATCCGGATGCTACCTGGGCAGCCGTTGAAGCAAGTCTATAAAAAATCCGCCTCGAAAGGGGCGGCTTTTTGTTGCCAGAATTAAAGATGCATATATCTCGCTGAAGTTGAGAGCATAACGAAGCAGAAGAATAGGGCAGACAAAGCAACCATTGCGAGCGCGCCAATAATCTCCCTGGTCTTCGTATGGCAGCGCACGATATTCAAAATCGCAAGCATCATACCTACAGCAGCGAAAAGTGGCGCCACAAACACTGCACCCATGTTTAGGTCATCCCAGTCATCGCGGAGCGCTAAGCAGAATTCAAAAAATACCAAAATAAACGCCAGCACACTAAAAGAAATACTGAGGTCACGCAAAATCAGACGTCGTTTTTGTATCGATATTTTTATTTTAGCCATAAATTACTCTTCTACTCTAGCACAATCTTAACAAAAAATCAAAGCCCTTATGCTAAAATAAAAGTAATATTAACCTGAAAGGGAAACTCTATGCAACAACTCAAAAAATATATTGCCGAGTTTATGGGCACAGGTATTTTAGTGCTCTTCGGCTGTGGAGCTGCCGTCCTAACTGGCGACATTCTCCTCATCTCACTCGCCTTCGGTCTTTCGATCATCGTCGGCGCGTACACGATTGGCAAGATTTCGGGCTGCCATGTCAACCCAGCCGTTTCTCTCGCCATGTTCATTAATGGCAAACTCAGTCTCAAAGATTTCATCGGCTACGTAATCGCCCAAATCGCAGGCGCTTTCGCTGGCTCTGGCTTGCTTTATGCAATCCTTAGCTGCACCAAGCTTAGTACCGAACATCTCGGCGAAAACGGCTTCGAAGCCCTTAGTGGTACCGGCATTAGCATGGTCGGCGCAATCCTCGTCGAAATCATCCTGACTTTTGTCTTCATTTACGTAATCCTCAACGTCACCGCAAAGAAAGAGCATAGCAACATTGCTGGCATCATCATCGCTTTGACGCTTGCCTTCGTACATATGGTTGGCATCGCCCTCACCGGCACTTCCGTCAACCCAGCTCGCTCGCTCGCTCCGGCCGTCCTAGTCGGTGGCGAAGCTTTAAAGCAAGTTTGGGTCTTCATCGTCGCTCCGCTCGTCGGCGCCGCAGTTGCAGCATGCACCTACAAGCTCCTCAATGCTAGCTACGATGTCGAAAAGCCAGCCAAAGCTAAGAAATAAGCTACATTTTAAAGAGTATCAGCGGGGAGATACTCTTTTTTGCGGTATAATTAAAGTATGAAGGCGCTGTACAGGAGGTACCGACCACGCAGTCTGGATGAGGTTGTTGGACAACCGCAAATCACAGACATTCTTTCGCATTCCATCAAAAATGGAAAAATCTCCCACGCCTATCTTTTCATCGGACCACGCGGCACCGGCAAAACATCTGTCGCCCGCATTCTCGCCCACGAAATCAATGGATTCAAATACGAACTCGAAGACGATTATCTCGACATTATCGAAATTGACGCCGCAAGCAACACTGGCGTCGATAATATCCGCGACCTCAGAGAACGCGCAATCATCGCGCCAACGAAGGGGAAATATAAAGTCTACATTATCGACGAAGTTCACATGCTCAGTAAGTCCGCCTTCAACGCGCTCCTAAAGACGCTCGAGGAACCACCAGAACACGTCATTTTCATCATGGCGACAACCGACGCCCACAAGGTGCCAGTTACCATCACTTCGCGCAGCCAAGTCTTCACATTCAAGCTCGCCGACCCGAGCACAATGCTTGAGCATCTCAAGAATATCTGCAAAAAAGAGAAAATCGACATCGACGAAGAAGCACTAAAGATCGTCGTCAAACGTGGCGGCGGTTCCTTCCGCGATTCGCTATCCTTGCTCGACCAAGTCTCGACACTTTCTGATGGCAAAATCACCGCAAAATTACTTAACGAATCGCTCGGCTTGCCACAAGACGAACTCATCGAAAAACTGCTAACAGCCTACGCAGGTGCCGACACAAATACTGTAAATCAAACATTACGCGAGCTGCTCGATTCCGGCATTAAAGCCGAAATTATCGCAACCGAGCTCATCGACCGCATCCTCGAAAAACCAGAGCCAGCCTACTTACCACTGCTCGATAAACTCACCGACGTCAGCCGCAATGCACACCCGAATGCTAAGCTATTGCTCGCATTCTACCGCGACCAAGTCGTCGCCGCACCGAGACCAATTGCGCCAGCACCAGTTATTAAAGCCGCCGCAAAGCCAGCCACACCAAGGCCAACAGAAACTCCGAAACAACCAGAACCAGCAGCACAGCCCGAACCGACAAAAACCGTAGTCATCGCCGCGACTGGCAGTTCCGCTGACGAAATCTGGCAAAAAGTTCTCGAAAACGTCCGCGAAAATGCACCGATGGAATTAAGTAACTTTGAAAAAGCACATTACTGTCTGAACGGGACAACCTTCGAAGTCCACGCCACAAACGCGTTCATTAGAAAACGACTCGACACGAAACGTTCATTAATTACATCGGTCCTACCGGAATCATATACAATATTAATAAGCGATCAGCCGCTCGCGGCCGATCCAGACATCGCTAATATCATGGAAGCAATTGGTGGGGGAGAGGAAATCGAAATAGATGAGTAACGAAAAAGAAACTGGGCGCGTAACGCCACAAAACCTAGAAGCCGAAAAATCATTGCTCGGCGCTATTCTAATTTCCGAAGAGGTCCTTTCCGATGTCGTCGAAATTGTTTCGCCAAACGATTTCTACGATGAACGGCACCGCCTCATCGCTACCGCAATTTGGTCGCTCTACGAGCATCGTCGCTCGGTCGACCTTATTACTGTCCGCAACGAATTGAAGTCCAAAAAACTCGTCGAAAAAGCTGGTGGCTCCGCATATCTCTCCGAGCTTTCAAACTACACCCCAACTGCCGCACACTCTGTCGATTACGCGAAAATCATTCACGAAAAAGCAATTCGTCGCCGCCTCATCAACGCCGCGACCAAGATTACCGAAGAGGCCTACAACGAAAGCGATGACGCCGAAGCCGTCATGAGCGAAGCCGAAAAGACACTCTTCGACGTCTCGGATAAAAACGTCAAAACCGATGCCATCGCACTCGCAGATTTGCTCTCAAGCGCCTTTGATCGTCTCGAGCAACTCCATGAAAACAAAGGCTCAATTGCCGGACTCAAGACTGGTTATCCAGACCTCGACCGCGTCACGGCTGGTTTCCACCGTTCTGACCTTATCATTCTCGCCGCTCGCCCAGCAATGGGTAAGACCGCGCTCGCACTTAACTTCGCACGCAACGTCGCAACAATTAATAAGAAAGCTGTCCTCATCTTCTCGCTAGAGATGAGCCGCGACCAGCTCGCCAACCGCATGCTTTCCGATGCATCCGGCGTCAACTCGTTCAATATTTCGACCGGCAATCTCACCGACGACGACTTCGCGAGAATTTCCGACGGTATGAGCGAACTCTCCGAAGACCAAATCTTCATCGATGATAAAGCCGGTATGAACGTCATGGAGATGCGCACCAAGGCTCGTCGCGTCGCTCACGAACACGATCTCGGCCTCATCGTCGTCGACTACCTCCAGCTCATGCAAGGTAGCTCATCGCGTGGTTCCGAAAACCGCGTCCAGGAAGTTTCCGAAATTTCCCGCGGTCTCAAGTTGATTGCCCGCGAACTTAACGTCCCGGTCATCGCACTCTCGCAGCTCAACCGTGGCGTCGATAGCCGCGATAGCAAGATCCCAGTCCTATCCGACCTCCGCGAATCCGGTTCCATCGAGCAGGATGCAGATATTGTCATGTTCATCCATCGCGAAGACTATTACGACAAAGAAACCGAGCGCCAGAACATCGCCGATCTTATCATTGCTAAGCACCGCCGTGGTGCCACTGCCGACATCGAGCTCTTCTTCGACAAGGAACACGTCCGCTTCATGTCACTCGACACAAAGCACGAGTAGTTATTACTTGCTGGTTATGCTATAATATTCCTAGTGAAAAAACATATAGAACAATTCTTTTTGTATCGACATCGCTTTATCATTGGCTATATTGTTCTTTCTGTCGCATTCTTTTTCTTGCTAACCCTATTACCAGGCGTTGCACCGGCCGGTCTCTCCGAAGCCGAGATGAGCTCCACGGTCCAAGCCAGCAATCTTGACGCTAGCTTTATCAAACACGGCAATGTCATTAATTTACCTTACTTCGCGCTCCAGAAGGGGAGCCTTGCGGTATTTGGCCTAAATCTTTTCGCTATCAAACTACCGTCGATAATTATCGCCGTAGCTACCGCCATCTTTATCATTCTCCTGCTCAACCGCTGGTTTAAGTCAGACGTCGCCATCGTCGGCTCGATTCTGACAATTCTCTCGACGGCATTTCTATTCCTAGCAACTAGTGGCACGCCAGCAATTATGTACATCTTCTGGCTCGCACTCATTCTATGGCTTGGCTCGAAGATCGTAGGGAACGAAAATATCAATCCACTCCTCGTAATATTCTTCTTCATCAGCATCGCCTTGTCGTTATATACACCATACCTCGCCTATGTCGCGCTCGCAATTGCGATCGCCGGTCTCTTACACCCACATCTTCGCTTTGCGCTCAAACAGCTAAAAGTCTACCAATTAATCCTCTGCGTCCTAATCTTTATCTTATCCGTCACACCGCTAGTTATTAGCTGCATCCTGAATCCATCAACTTTGCAGAGCCTCATCTTCGCAAATAATCTAGATTTCAACGGCTTTATTGCCAACATTACAAACGCCTTCGCGCCATTCTTTAGTTTCAGCCTCGCCTATAGTAGCGTTTACCTGGCGCCACTATTTGGCCTCGCAACCGTCGCGCTCGTTATTATCGGCATCCTCGCGTCGGCCGGCAAAATGTTCATGTCGCGCAACACCATCGTCAGTCTACTCGTCATCTTCGCCATTTTCGTATCCGGCCTTAGCCCAGATGTCGCAATTTCAATCATCATTCCAATCGCAATCCTGAGCGCCGCCGGCATCGAATCAATCATCGAAAAATGGTACACGCTCTTCCCGGAAAACCCATACGCACACCTTCTTGGCATCGTGCCAATGGCTGCCGTTATGATGTTTATTATCGGCTCTGGTCTGTCGCACTTCATCTTTGGGTACCACTATATCCCACGCGTCGTTAATAACTTCGACAACGACCTCACAATCGTAAAAGAGAATGTGCCAAAAGAAACCACTATCGTCATCGAAGACGATCATAATAACAGAGAGTTTTTCTCGCTTCTCGCTAAATATGACGGCTATACAATTACCTCAACGCCAAAGCAAGCCAAAACCGCTGAATTTGCCAGCTTCAAGGCCCTCCCAGGCGACAAATATGACCTCAAACAGATAATCACATCGCCAAAGACGCGAAACTCTGATAGACTATATATATACTCATTAGTTACTGAAAAGGGAGAAGAATAATATGGGTGCCACTATGGACCAGATGAAGATGATTAATCAGCTTCGCAAAGCTCAGAAAGAGCTCAAGAATGAAATCGTAGAAGTAGAAGCCGGCGACGGCGCTGTTGTCGTTCAGATTACCGGCGAGCTCAAGGTTCGCAAAGTCACCATCGACCCAGAGAAGGTTGATCTCGACGATATTCGCGAACTCGAGCGTTGGATTGAAAACTGTATGCGCGATGGCTTTGCCAAAGCACAAGAAATTGCCACCGAGAAAATGAAGCCGCTCATGGGTTCTCTCGGTAGCCTCGGTATGTAATATGCTTCCTAGCGCGCTAAATGACGTTATTGACGCTTTAGGGCGCCTTCCAGGCGTAGGACCTCGCACCGCCGAGCGCTACGCCTACTTTTTGCTAAAAAGCGATTCGACCATCGCCGCAAATATCGCATCATCATTGTCGACTCTTCATGACGGCGTCAAAAACTGTCCAGTTACCTTCGCCATTATGGACGCAACCGAGGAGGTTTCGCCGCTCTATAGCGACCCCGCCCGCGACAAGGCAACTATCCTCGTTGTTGAAGAACCGCTAGATATTTATGCCATTGAGCAGACCAAAGCCTATCACGGCACTTATCACGTGCTAGGCGGCGCTATTTCACCGATGGACGGCATTACGGCCAACCAGCTCCATATTCGCGAGCTCATCGACCGCGTCGAGAAGGATTCCGCCACAGAAATTATCATCGCAACCAACCCATCCGTTGAAGGCGAGTCAACTGCTATTCTTATCGACAAGCTTCTCCGTGAGAAATACCCAGACCTAAAGATTACACGCCTCGCCCGCGGCTTGCCACTTGGCGTCTCGCTCGAATATGCCGACCAGATTACGCTAACCTCAGCACTCAATAACCGAACAATGCTCTAAATATTCTAGACTAGATAAAGTTCAACTTTTCGAAAAGTTGAACTTTTTTCGGTCCGACAAAAAGACAGCCGAGCGGGCTGTCTTCTCGTATGACTATTTTTCTGCGGTCGGAGTAGGGAACTTCTTGCCGAGATACTTCACGGCTTCGCGAAGCTCCACGATAACCTTACCCATGATATCGACATCTTGCCACTCACCATTATTACGGCCTGGGCAGAAGTCAGCAATCGCATTGAGGCAGGTTGCGAGCATACGCATTTCGTTTTCGCCCATACCACGCGTCGTGATAGCCGGAGTACCAAGGCGAACACCAGATGGCGAGAAGCGCTTGCGCGTATCGTTCGGAATTGCATTCGCATTCAAGGTCAAACCACAGCGGTCGCAAAGCTTCTCGAAGGTTTTGCCATCGACGCCGCAAGTCTTAATCGTATCGATAAGCAAGAGATGGTTTTCAGAGCCACCGCCAATCAAGACGAAACCAGCATCCCTAAGCTCAGCCGCGAGCACCTTAGTATTATTTACGACCTGGCGCGCATAGCGACGGAAGCTAGGAAGACCTGCTTCATAGAAACAAACCGCCTTTGCCGCAATTACATGCATGAGTGGGCCACCCTGAGTGCCGGGGAAGACCGAACGATCGATAAGCGTAGGAATATTTTCAATGGAATGGCCAACCTTCTTGAGCGGATTGCTAACAACGCCTTTCGAAAGGATAAGACCACCGCGTGGACCACGAAGCGTCTTGTGTGTAGTCGTAGTCATAACATGGAAGCCATGATCAAGTGGATTCGGATGTACACCACCAGCAATTAGGCCAGCCACGTGCGCCATATCTGCCATAAGAAGACAGCCAGGAATCTTTGCGCCAATCTTGGCGACACGGTCGAAATCCGGAATCTTCATAAAAGCAGAATAGCCAACCAAGATAATTTTTGGCTTATGCTCCATTGCGAGACGCTCAATCTCATCATAATCGAGGTCGCCGGTCTCTGGATTTGTGCCGTAGGAGATGAAATTATAAATCTGGGCACTCTGGGTAACCGAGGCGCCATGAGTCAAATGGCCGCCGTGCGCGAGATCCATGCCAAGAACGGTATCGCCAGGCTTCAACCAAGCATTATAGACGGCATTGTTTGCCTGTGCGCCAGAATGCGGTTGAACATTCGCATGGTCTGCATGAAATAGTCTGCGAGCGCGTGCAATTGCGAGACGCTCAATGCGGTCGGTATTATCCTGACCACCATAATAGCGGTAATTTTCTTCGCCGGCACCTTTTAGCACCTGGGCATCAGTTCCGTCTAGATTCTCGAAACTAGGATAGCCTTCGGAATATTTATTAGTAAGTACCGAGCCCATCGCTTTGAGCACCTGTGGCGAGACATAGTTTTCGCTCGGAATTAATTCCAAGCCCTCGCTTTGACGGCGTTCTTCATCGGCAATAATCTGAAAGATTTTTTCGTCCATCTCCACTTTCTCCTTTTCTTTATTTTAACATGAAGTAGCCGACGCCACACAAGCATTGACTATTTTGTAAAAGTATTCTATAATATATCCAGTACATTACAATCCTTTTTACACTGAAGGGAGGGCATACGCATGGAAAACGGTGTAGAAAAAGACACATTCAGAAGAGCGGCAGAGTTCTTGTCGAAGCAAAAATACCCCAATTCAGAAGGGGTAATAAAGGCAGCCTTTGTCTTCACGGCCACAAATGACAAACACAAAAAACCTATAGTGGTTAGAGACGACAACCTGGACGCTAGACAGATCAATTATCGAAACAGCTGGAACGTCATCGACTGGGAGGCCTGGGTAAGATCATTGTTTCTTAGCGACCCTAGCTATCAAGGATTCGACAAAATTACGTCAATTGCCATCGAATTCAAGGACATCGACGAAACCGTCATTCTCAAGACAACAAGCTTAGAGAAGTTCGAGTTCCTGAGTACGAAGCTGGACGTAAGCTTATTTGAGAGCCTGGACGACAAGACTAGTTGTTATAGTCAGGCGAGAGAAATCGCCAAGACGAAGCAGCAAGAAATGCAAACAGCTTTCAACTATACCGAATTCGATAATCCCGACCTCGAATTCGATGTGTAAGCTTTTCTGCGAACCTCGGTTGAAAGACCGAGGTTTTCTCTTGCAACAAAAAACGCCCCAAGCGGGCGAATAAGTTCGATGCATTTAAAAAGCAGGGTAAAACCCTGCTTTTTGGGGACCTCGCTATGCAATTTCTGTCAGAGCCAAAAACTCATCCAGACTTTCATGCAATTCTTCTAACGCCCTTCTTTCGTAATTAGCCGCGGTGGTTTCACAATTAAAACCGAACTTCTCCGCGACATCCTTCCTTCTTACAAACTTGCCATCCTTAAGACTATATCTATAACTGAGAAGCTTATAATTATATGGAGATAAGTGGCTAATCAAAAATTCGTCAATTTCCTTTAACTTCTGATCGCTATATCCTTCCCATGATTCATACTGATCACAGTCCAATTCAAGGACTAAGTCCCAATAACTATACTTGTTACCGGAATGAATAATTGGGTGACAGGTCCGCGCACAATGTCGAAGCGCCCAAATTTTTGAGCTTATAACGAAACGCTGGTTATCGGAAAAATCTGTTTTACTTTTTATAAGGTTTTCTCTCTTCAAATAATCATTTACCTCGCGACCGAGGTTCACGATATCGTACCTTAATGAGTGGGCGTCGCTACGCGTCCAGCCCTTCACTGTTCTGAACTTTTTGTAAAAAATATTAAAGGCCTGTGAATAGTCTCGATCGGGCGCCATACGGTGCTGTCTAGCCATCATGATTACATCTAGAAGAGGAATCCCCTCTAAAAGAGCTTTACTTTCCTCGCTAAGATTCATCATCTCAACAGTTACATTTCTTGCGCTATTCTGCATAAACGTGTCCTCCTTGTAAAAGATCAATAAAAATTATTTTTATCACACACTACAACAAAACTGCAGTATTACTATTATTATAGCACACTTCGCGCAGAATGTCAATAATGTTTATGCTTTTACGTGACCAATAAAAAACACCCTTGCGGGTATTCAGACTTCAAATCACGGTTTGGTGGCTCCGGGCGGACTTGAACCGTCGACACAAGGCTCTTCAGGCCTCTGCTCTACCAACTGAGCTACAGAGCCACACTCCAATATATTACCACAGTGTAATGTTTTTATCAAACACGAACTTCGCATGCTATAATCAAGGCAGTTTCTCATTGGGCAGCGCATCGCAAATAGGGAGGTGACACTATGAGGGAAGCGCCATATTTTATTAAGGGTGGAACGGTATACGTTTATTTCGACAAGGATCTACGCAAATTTATGCGAGAGGAATATCGCATAAAGGGCTGTCGCTTCGTCGAATATAGAGTCGAGGACCTCAATAGCGGTAAGGTGACTTTGCTCCAGAAAAACCGCATCTGTAAGAAAAAACTTCCTTATGGCGGTTGCGGGCTCGAGCTCAAATACGACGACAAACGCATAATCTCGCGTAACGATTTTAGGTATCTCACGAGCATCGCAGGCGACGAAAATATTCGACTTTACGCCGAAGAGGCCGGATACAAAGCAAGAAAATTCGAACAGGATATTAAACCATACCGTAATAAACTCCCTTAATGGTCTCCCCCTCTTTTAACAGGGGAGACTTTTTCTTGATTGTGCTATACTTTAAATATGAAGAAAATTAATACGTCGCCGCTTTCCGGCATGCAAGAACTATTACCAACTGAGCAGGCCATTTTTGACAAGCTCAAACAAAACATCAGCGACGTATACCACCATTACGGCTTCTTAAATATCGAGACACCAATCATCGAGCGCGCCGAGGTTCTCCTCGCAAAGGCCGGTGGTGACACCGAGAAACAGATTTATATGGTTAATAAGACCGCCGAGTCTGCCGACAGCGCAGACCAGGCACTCCGCTTCGACCACACCGTCCCGCTCGCGCGCTATGTCGTCGAGCACAACAATGATCTCGTTTTCCCATTCCAGGTTACCCAGATTAACCGCAACTTCCGCGGCGAACGCGCCCAACGCGGCCGCTTCCGCGAATTCTACCAGTGCGACTGCGACATTATCGGCCGCGACAAGCTTCCAATCGCCTACGACGCGAAGGTTATTGCTTGTATCCACGACGCGCTCAAAACCTTCAATCTCCCAGAGATGAAGATCCGCATCAGCAACCGCAAAGTTCTCGCCGGCTTCCTTTCCGCAATTGGCGCCAGCGACAAATCTAGCGAAATCAGCGGCATTATCGACCACGCCGAGAAGATTCCAGTCGAAGCTTCCCGCGAGCAGCTCGAAGGCCTCGGCCTCAGCGCCGACCAGGCCGAAAAGACCATGGCCTTCATGTTCACGAAGGGCGACTACGCCACTGTCGAAGGAAAACTCGCCGAGATTATTGGCGACCTCGCGCCAGTCCGCGAAGGCCTCGATGAGCTGAAAACTGTCTTCAATATTCTTAACGCCAAAGAGGACATGAGCGACCTCGAGATTGACCTCATGATTATCCGCGGCCTCGACTACTATACTGGCACCGTTTACGAAACCTTCCTCAAGGACTACCGCGAAATTGGCAGCATCTCGAGCGGCGGCCGCTACGAAAACCTCGCTGGCAACTTCTCCGAGCAAAGCTTCCCGGGTGTCGGCGGCAGCATTGGCCTCACCCGTCTCTTCTATGTCTTGAATGAGCAGAAACTACTCAATACTGAAACCGCCGCGCCAGTAGATTACGTTCTCTTGCCACTTAGCGAGAACGAATTCGCCTACTCTATGAAGGTCGCAGATCAGCTTCGCGCCAAGGGCTTCAACGTCGATATCGACTTTGACGACCGCAAGCTCGGCAACAAGTTTAACCGTGCTGGCAAAATCGCAAAGTATGCCGTAGTTATCGGTGGCGACGAAGCCGCATCTGGCAATCTCGTCGCAAAGAATCTCGAGTCTGGCGAAACCACCTCATTGGAGCTTAACTAATGTTTTTCGACATCATTGGCTGGGTCGGCGCAGTCCTCGTACTGCTAGCCTATTTCTTGTTGTCGGCCAAGAAAATTAAGGCGGGTTACTTCTACCAGATTCTTAACTTTGCCGCCGGCACTTGTATGGCCATCGGACTCTTCCCAAAGAACGCTTGGTTTAGTTTCTCGGTCCAAATCGCCTGGACTCTCATCGCACTCTGGTCAATTATAAAACTAAGGAGTAAAAAATGAACGAAGTAATTCGTGGCCGCATTTATCGACATTTTAAGGGCGACCTCTATCTTGTTGAAGATATCGCAACCCACTCTGAGACCGCCGAAAAACTCGTAATTTATCGTCAACTCTACGAAGAGGGCAAACTATATGCACGCCCATACGACTTATTTACTAGCGAAGTCGACCACGACAAGTATCCAGACGTTAAGCAAAAATATCGTTTCGAACTACAAGAAATAGAAAGTAAAAACAAATAAAAAAAATATCCCCGACCTTAATCGGGGATATTTCAGATTACTGTTGCTTCAGCGCCTCAGCCTCGGCATTAAGGACCTTCATCTGCTCCCAGTATTCTTGTTTCTTGCCGTACATACGATGTTTAAAGATTTCCATATCCTGTGCGTATTCGTCGCGCTTTGCGTCGCCATTATACTTGCGGATTTCTTCGAGGAGAGCATTACTGGCCCCCTCAAAATCCATCGGGTTTGGAAACTTCAAAATAAATTTATTACCGGTATCGCCATTGACGCTTTGCCAATTATCGAAATTACCGTCGCCAAAATATGCGGCAATTTTTAATTCATGCATCGTTTTGCCATCCTGGCTCTCCAGGGGGTTCCCAACGTCCATCGGACCCTGAATTGAATCAATGAGCTCATGCTCAGTCGACGCGTTAATCACGCCATTCGCAATACAGCCGACAACATATCCGCGTTGCTCGTCTGTAACTATATAGTCCTCGGCTCTTAAACTATCCGGATTTGCATGGCCGTTCTCGCCCATAATAAATGCGGCAATTAACTTACGTTGCTGACGCTCGGCTTTTTGCTGCTCTGGAGTTTTTTGCGTCAAAACCTCCCAGCCCCTACTAGTAGTGCCGTTTTCGCTTCGACGTCCTGGTATGCCTTCAAATAATCCCATGCCCTCATTTTACCATATCCAAACTCAGTGTATAATTACGAAAGAAGGAGAGAAAATGTATATCGTTATTGAAGGCCAAGACGCCACCGGAAAATCAACCCAAGTCGAATTGCTCGCCGAGCATCTCCGCAAAACCGGCAAACCAGTTATTACTATGCACGAGCCAGATGGCGATCTCGAATCCGCCCACGAACTCCGCCGCATTATCAAGGACAAGAAGTATAATCTTGAGCCATTTACGCACGTTCTACTGTTCACGGCCGCCCGCCAAGAGCTTTGGCGCAAACTCGCCGAGCCAGTATTGAAGGAAGGCGGCTACGTCATTTCCGCCCGCAACTGGTGGTCTACGCTTGCCTATCAGGGCTATGGTCAGGGTGTTAGTCGCAGTAAAATCATCCGCGTCACCAAAGAATCCATGCCAGAGCAATACGTTAATCCAGACAAGTGCGCAATTTTAACGCTCCCAGACGAAACTCGTCTCGCTCGTCAGTCTGGCCGCGACGATAATTCGAAGAATGACACTTTCGAATCGAAGTCCATGGATTTCCAGCACAAAGTCGACAATGCCTACCTCCATATCGCCAAGGATTTTAATATCCCAACTGTCGACGCCAGCCCATCAATCGAAGAAATCCAAGCCGAGCTCATCAAACTCTTCGGACTCTAATATGCACGAATCCTGGAAGCCGGTCCTAAAAGCCGAATTCGAACAGCCCTATTTCAAGGAGTTGTCCGAGTTTTTGCATGCCGCCTACGAGCAAAAGACAATCTTCCCACCGAAACAGCAGGTCTTTTCCGCCTTCACGACCGATTTAGACAGCATAAAGGTCGTCATTATCGGCCAAGACCCATATCATGGCCCCGGCCAGGCACATGGTCTCGCTTTTTCGGTCCGCGACGGCGTTCAGCTACCGCCAAGCCTTCAGAATATCTTCAAGGAGATCCACGCCGAAACCGGCGCGCCAATTCCTACTTCCGGCAACCTCCAGCGCTGGGCAGAGCAGGGCGTATTACTTCTCAACAATGTCCTCACCGTCGAGGCTCACCTTGCCGGCAGCCACCGCGGCAAAGGCTGGGAAACCTTCACTGAGCACATAATTAAATATCTAAATGAGCGCCAAGATCATCTCGTCTTCCTACTCTGGGGTCGCGACGCCCGTAACAAAGCGGCACTCATCGACAAATCCCGCCACCTCGTCCTCGAATCCGCCCACCCATCACCGCTCTCCGCCCATAACGGCTTCTTCGGCAACGGCCATTTCATAAAATGCAATGAACAGCTCGAAAAATGGGGTAAAACCCCAATTATTTGGTAATACTATTGACTTTTTAGCCAATCTGTGCTATACTATGATTATTAGGTTAACCACACGCAGATGCTACGCTACCAAGCGTAGCATTTCCGTTTCTGGGCAAAAATCCAAATACTAACCCACAACATATCCACTGGTCGAAATCCGCTTTTCCACGCTATTACCCAGCAAAAAATCTTGCATTTCAAGACTAGCATAAGCGGAATTGGCAATATATAATGAAATCACGATAACACACTTCGGTCACTGTTATCGGTAATGCGCATCGTCGTCTGCATCTCGTCATTGTGCGGGCGGCACCGAGCCGAAAACCATGGCTCACATAAATGACTCCAAAAAATCTAATCAATTTAAGGAGTAATTTATGAAAAACATTAACAACCAATTAGCCAAAAGTGAACCGGTCGAGGTCATGGCGCTGTTTAATTACAGTCGCATTCCATGCCAGCCGCTTTACTTTCGAAAAGCAGGGGAGGACAAGATCGAGATTACCGAGACCATCGGTGCTCGTATCAAGTTCGTCGGCAATACCGCCAAGCACATATTCCAATGTGTCGTCGGCAAAATGCATTGCCAGCTCGAATTCGATTCGACGTCCCTCGCATGGACGCTGACCGAAGGCTAATCGAGCGCCCCGAAGAGTAGCCCCGAACGGGCTATTTTTCTTTCGTGGTATAATGAATATGGATATTTTATGAAGAAAACGAGCATTATTCTCGGTAAAACCGTTCAAAAACTCACCCGCCTACGCGGCAATGGCGGCTCTGCTTTGCCGGGCCTCATCATTGAACGCAGGGACCCAAATTTTGTCCGCGATATTCTCGGCAAACTCCCCCATGGCGTCGTCGTAGTATCTGGCACCAACGGCAAAACCACGACAACCAAAATGGTCGCCGAACTTTTCGAAGCGCAAGGTCTCAAGGTATTCACAAATAACACTGGTAGCAACTTCGTCCGCGGCGTCATTTCTGCAATTCTCAAGAACATCAAAATCAGCGGCAAATTCGATTACGATATCGCAGTACTCGAGCTCGACGAGGCGCACGCCGTCAAGTTTAGCGAAGTAGCGCCAATCGACTACGCATTGCTCCTCAATGTTCAGCGCGACCAGCTCGACCGCTTCGGCGAGATCGACCATACTGCCGATTGTCTCCGAAAAGTCGCCAAAGTAGCCAAGAAAGCTGTTATTCTCAACCGCGAGGACCCACGGGTCGGCAAGATCGAGGCAAAAAACACCGTCTTCTTCGGTCTTTCCGATGAACTCATCGGCGAATTCCCATCAGATGACGACCTATTAACTACGCACAAAACAAAGTCGTCAACCAAACCAGCTCTCGTCAAACTTGAAAAGCTGGGCTCCAAGGCAACCTTTACTATCGGCAAAGAAGAATTCACTACGCCACTAAAAGTTAAGGGTATTTATAACGCATACAATGCCGCCGGCGCGCTCGCACTCGTCAAGACCGTCCTGCCAGACAGTGACAACGCGAAGATTATCGATTCGCTAGCAAATGTTAAATCCGCCTTCGGTCGCGGCGAGACTTTCATGATTAACGGCGCCGAGGTCGAGCTACTGCTCGTCAAGAACCCAAGCGCTTTCCAGCTCAGCCTCGCATCGTTCGTCGACAAAGATCATGATTATATGATCGCTATTAATGATGCCATCGCCGATGGTCGCGACGTCTCCTGGTTATGGAACGTAGATTTCAAGGGTCTCACGCACGTCAAAGTCGCATCCGGTACTCGCGCAACCGACATGGCACTCCGCCTAAAATATGACGAGATTGAAACCGGCGCAGTTATCGAGAATTCGAAAGACGCACTCGCAAAATTAACACGCAACCACGACAGACCAAAGCGTATCTTCGCGACTTATACCGCCATGCTAGAAATCCGCAAAATTATCTCAGGAAAGAGTATTCTATGAAACTAAAAATTTTGCATCTCTATCCAAAAGAAATGAACCTATACGGCGATCATGGCAATATTCTGACGCTCAAAAAGCGCTGCGAATGGCGTGGCATTAATGCCGAAGTAATCGCACATGAACCGGGCGAACCAATTCCTGATGATATCGATATTATCTTCGGCGGTGGCGGTCAAGATTCTAACCAAAACACCATTGAGGACGATCTCCGTAAAATTGCGCCGAAGCTCAAAGAACTCGTCGAGGCCGATGTGCCAACTCTGGTCGTCTGCGGCTTATATCAGCTATTCGGCGAATATTTCCAGACAGCCGAAGGCCACAAAATTGAAGGTATAGGCATTCTCGATCTCTATACCGTCGCGGGCAAGAATCGCCTCATTGGCAACGTCGTCATCGACACTGAAGATTTTGGCGAAATCGTGGGCTACGAAAACCATTCTGGCCTCACTCGCCTCGGCCAAAACGTCAAGCCACTCGGGACTATTTCGGAAAAGGGATACGGCAACAACGGGGACGACGAGCTCGAAGGAGCTAGATATCATAACTGTATCGGCACCTATCTTCACGGCCCAATTCTTCCAAAAAATCCGCGCCTCGCAGACTATCTAATTGCAAAAGCAATCGAACGCCAGACTGGCAAACCAATTAAGCTGGAGCGTCTAAATGACACAGCAGAAAACCGCGCACACAAAGTCGCAGCAACCAGACCGCAATAAGAAAAAGCCCGTTATTCTTGCAGGAGTCGGCTTTAGCGCTATAGTTATTATTGGCCTGGGGCTCTTCTTCATGCTAAGCACTACGCGCGAAAGCACAGGTTCCGAAACGAATATTCCAGTCGCTCAGCCTGACCCGAAGATTACGCAAATGGATGCAAAATATCTATTTGTCGGAACAACATTTTGGGGCCGCAGAACCAACAAAAACGCACGCGCCTCAGAACTCGGCGTCAAATATCCATTCTCACAGCTAGACACTCTTGAACGCAATAAATACCAAGCCTGGATTGGCGGTCTCGAGTGCCCAGTCACCGATAATGGCCACAACGACTCTGAAGAAGAGAAAATTTTCAAATTCAACTGCGATCCGGATTATCTTCCAGAGGCCGCAAAATACTTCACGGCATTCCTTCTCGGGAACAACCATGCCGGCAATCAAGGCCTCGAAGGTCTCCGCACGACGCGCAGTTATCTCGAAAAGAACGGCATCCAATACTTTGGCACACCAAAGCGCACTGGCAACGACCCAAATGACCCAGAGCACGCCAACGACGAAGCCGATGCGAATAACTGCGGAGTCTTAGCCCTACCAGTCATCGCAACGCTCGACGACGGCAAAACCGAGCAACTCTCGTTCCCATTTGGCTTCTGTAGCGCACATGGCGTCTACGGCGTGCCCGGCGAAGACTACCAGCAGAACGTTAAGACCTACGCCGAGGTACTCCCAACCATCGTGATGCCACACATGGGCGCAGAGTATAAAACATCGCATGATCAGCTTCGCCAGAACATCTACCGTCGCCTCATCGATCTAGGCGCCGACGCTGTTATTGCCGACCATCCACATACTGTACAGGACAGCGAAGCCTACAAGGGTAAACTAATAACCTACTCGCTAGGCAACTTTATGTTTGACCAGACATCAAATAACGAGGTACCGCGCAGCGCTGCGATCGAAGGCAATATTACTATCACCGCCAGTAGCGAAGAACTAGAAAAATGGAATACGCTCGGCGAAAAATGCTTGAAAAGCAAAACTGCGTGTTTCGAAATGGTTAAAGACGCCAATCTAGCAAAGCCAACAATCAAATGGTCCTACGATTACCATGCAACCACTAGCGCCGGAAACCGCATTACGCGCCTGGCGGACCAAGCCGACCAGACCTCAATCGGTCGACGTCTAAATTGGTCCACTACGCTCGCCGGCCTCGACAAATAATTAGCGCCGCTTTCCGAACCAAAACAAGAACAGAACCGCACTTGCGCCGATTACGGCGACCGTGATTTTGATAGCCGGTTTACCGTCTTTCGCCGCCCCATTCGGAATCGTCATATTTCGCGTCGGTCCGATTGGCGTCACGACAATGTCCTCCCCCTGCGCCTCAACATTCTCGTCGTTCATAACGCTATCATTAGCCAAGCTTTCAGGCTCCAATACCATCTGCTCAACTTCCTCAGGAGCTCCAACCAACGCATCATCCGGCTCGACCGGTTTAGGCACAATCTCCTCAATAACCGGCTCTATTTCCGTAGGCGGTTCACGCGCTTCGTTAGTAATCATTTCCCCATCTTGCGATACGAACGATAAACCGACCAAATTCTCTCGATCAAAGTCAACTTCACGCATCTCCAGCTCTCCACGAGCGGCATCTATATAGCCTAGAACAACGCCATTTAAGCTAATAAACACATAATCAGCCCCAGGCGGGGCATCCCAAGAAAGCAACAGCCTATCATTGCCGATTCGACGCATATCAAAAAGCGCGGAGGGCTTTTCAGCATTTGCTAGCCGAGCTACGGACCAACTCGCAACAGGGCGCTCCGTCAATCCTTCAAGCTCCATCCAAAAACGCCTCAGCTTCGCATCGCAAAGCTCATTAACCGCCCAGCTCACGATTCCAGAGCTAGCATATTCCGTATGACCGCCATTCCTAAATGGGTTATGCGAACTGCCGCAAATATAATCATTCTCATTGCATACTAGCGCGTACTTATTCCGAAACTGCTCTGGCTCATATGGTTTCGCGCCGCCAAACAGACCTTCAAACGTATGGCATTCCGGCGCATATAGACGCCAGCGCGATAGGGAATAGTCAATCGGCGACGACGTGCAAGCGCGCGGGAACCAGCCTTCGCCTTCAGGCAAATATGTCTCCGGATCGCCAATCGCAAGCAAATAACCAAATTCCTCCGCGTTAAAACTCTTCGCAGCGTCCTTCACGACCATCGCGCCCTGCGAGTAGCCAATTAGCACAAACTTCGAATCTGGGCATTTCCAACGAATGTAATCCCTATAATCTAGCACATCTTGCACACCCGCCTCGACACTCGCGCCAAATTCATAAGCTCGCCCCGCCGAAATGTAAGCCTCAAATATCTGTTGTAGGTTCGCAATCGGCACTGCCGGATAATCGACTTCGCTAAGCCGATACGTCATACCAAAATTCTTATACTCTTGCTCAAGCCCCTCGTGCACCGCAAAATACACTTCAGAATTATACGGCTCGGCACCAGAGCCACGCGCAAACACTACTTCAAGATGCGGACAATTATCGACGTATGGATTGTCATTCCAAGCAAAGCACGGCTCCGCCGGGACCACCCCAACCGCTAAAACCAAAATGATTTTAAATATATTTTTCATGCAACCAATTCTGCAAAAAGCCCAGCCAATTGTGAAGCATAAGTGTGATAAACTCTCTGTTCTGCGCTATAATGTACTTATGGCAAAATCAGACAATATCATTGAAGTTGAGCACTTCAAAATCTCATTTGCCGGCAAAACTGTCATCAAAGACCTCTCGTTTAGCGTTAAGCGCGGCGAGATTTTCGGCCTTCTTGGCAGCAACGGCTCCGGCAAGACCACAACTATCCGTGCACTCCTCGGCCTATACTTTGCCGACAAGGGCACACTCCATATTAATGGTAAACAATTCGAACCAGGCGACGCCGTTCGCATCGGCTACCTACCGGAAGAACGCGGCCTCTACAAAAAAGAGAACGTCTTTGACGTCATGACGTATTTTGCACACCTAAAAGGTCTGACAAACGCAAAAACCTGGATTATGGACTACCTGAAGCGCGTCGGTCTTGAAGAATTCGCAAAGACCAAAATCAACAAGCTCTCTCAGGGTATGCAGCAGAAGGTCCAGCTTGGCATCTGCGTCATGAATGACCCAGAATTACTTATTCTCGACGAGCCGACTAAGGGCTTCGATCCAGTCAACCGTCGCTTGCTCATGGATATTATCGAAGAGCAGCACAAGAAGGGCTGCACCATCATCATGATTACTCATTACATGGACGAAGTCGAACGTCTCTGCGACGATGTCTTGCTGTTAAAGAACGGCGTCGCACGCGCTTACGGCAGCGTCAAGGATGTTCGCAAGCAATTCAATAACAAGACGCTCGATCAAATCTTCGTAGATGTTTACGGCGAAAAGGAGGAGGCATAGTATGAACAAAACCCTAGAAGTCATCCGTTTCGAGATTATGCGTAGCCTCAAGAAGCCTAGCTTCTGGATTGCCGCCATTCTCATCCCAGTCGGCTTTGCGCTCTACATCGCGTTCGCTGGCTTCGTCGGATATAACGCCGAGGAAACTATTTCGTCAGCAACCGATACTTCAGACAGCAAACTTGCAATTCATGACGAATCGGGCTATATCAAAACGCCAGAATTTGTCAACGCAAGCGGTGAAAAACAGAGCGCCGAACTTGTAACTAGCAAGGACGAGGGTATCGAAAAAGTCAAAGATAAAACCTATGACATTTTCTATTACCTCCCGAGCGACTTCGCCGAAGCGAAGAAAGTAGAGATCTACACGAAGCCAGAAAAATCTAGCCTCATCTCTGACTATTCTTCGCCAATCCGCTCCATTCTGAATATGACCGCATTGCAAAACGTCGATCAGGTCGATTACCTCGTCATCACGGGCGCAATCAACTACGACACAACGACTTTCGACAGCAAAGACGACCACGTCATCGACAATGGCGAACGCATCAAATCAATCGTCGGCCCAGCCATCGGTCTCGCATGTTTCTATATCCTCATGATTGTGCTCGGCCAACGCCTCACGGCTGCTATGGTTGAAGAAAAAGAGAACCGCATTAGCGAGCTCATCCTCACTAGCCTCAAACCAGCTCAGCTCATGCTCGGCAAAGTCGTATCGCTCATGGTGGTAGGCATCATTCAGCTTCTCGTGCTCGTTCTGCCGGTTCTCGCGCTTTACAAAATCGCCCAGGGCGCAAGCATCTTCCCGGACAACTTCAACATCAGCCTAGACGTCTTGAGTATTCTCCAATATCTCCTATTCCTCATCGTTTCCTACTTCCTCTTTACCGCGATGAGCCTCTTTGTCGGCGTCATTTCGCCAACCGCAAAGGATGCAAACTCTTACTCGAGCTTCATGGTTATCATGGTTATCTTACCGATCTTCTTCATTAGCGCCCTCATGGTTGAACCGACCGCGCTTAGCTACTTCCTTAGCTACTTCCCGCCAAGCGCTCCAATCGCCATCATGCTCCGTGCCGTCTTCGGCAACCTCCAAGCATGGGAGTTCTGGGTCGCGCTCGCAGAAATCGCAATTATCGGCGCGCTAATAGTCAAACTCGATTCACATATCTTCCGCAAGAATGCCATCGAATTTACGAGCAAAATCAACTTCAAAAAGTTATTTAGCGCCCCGCGCAAAAGCTGGAAGAAATAACTAGAGAAAAGCAGAAAGCACCGCTTGTATTCAAGCGGTCTTTTTGTTATGATAAACATAAGCATAAGAGAGGTATTTTGATGAGAGAGAGCGAAACTGATCTCTATGGTCAACAACAGATGGGCGAAAACGCCGGTTGGGATAGTCTAAAAAACGAAGAACCATTAGACACCCGTAAAGAAAAACAAGAATTCAGCGACGAAGAAGTTCGTCAGCTCTGGGAGCAAAAAGCGCTCGAAATTGCCGAAAACGCCGTCCGCAACGAGGGCGAAAGCATTGAGGATTTCCGCAAACGCGTAAACGACATGATCCCTACTATTGAAGAATTCCGCGAACGCGGCGTCTATGGCATGCAGATGCCAAAAATCGTTCTTAAGCCGGGCGATGGAAAAACCAAGCCAAAGACTGAGACGCAACCAGCCCAGCAACCAGTCGAAGCCCAGCCAGCCCAGCAACCAATCGAAGCGAAGCCTGACGATAATAAAGACAGCCAAGAAAATAAAGAAAACCAAGATACCACTCTTCACGGCAAACTTGTCGCCGCTCTCAATAGACAAGAATTTGCCGATTATCTAGGCGATATTGACCTCAAATCTCTCGAAGAAAAAGACAAAGACGGAAATTTCACCCATTCTAACGACGAACTTATTTTAGCAGTACGAAAGGTCCGCACTGCCTATCAGCAAGCACTCATCGCTAAGTTCGCCGCAAGGAGAAAAGCTAAAGCAGCCGAAAACCCCTCCTCCGACAAAAAAGCCGACGCAAAACCAACTGAAGATGAGCCAACCGCAGACGACAAAAACGCGGAGAAAGGCGAAAGCAAAGACGAGGAAGAGCGCAAGAAAGTAATAACAATCTTGAAAAACAGCGAGTTTACTAAATACGTCGAGAGTATCGACGTCGATAAGATAGACGAAAAAGACGAAAATGGCAACTACATCTATTCGACCAAGCAGCTAGCCGAAGCAAATGTCAAGGCGGCCAAACGTTGGCAAGAAGAAAGAAGACAACAATTCGCCGAGAGACACAAGAACGACAAAACCGAAGCTAAAACGCCAGAAGAAAAAGCAATAGCCGAGGCAAGAGCAGAGGCCAACGCCAAACCGACTGAAGATATCGAAAAGCAAAAAGAACGAGAAGATATCGAGCACAAACATAATGAGCTTTCGAGAATTCTTCGCAGCGAAGAAATTCGACCACTCGTCGAAGGCATAGATTTCAATAAAATCGATGATAAAGACGAAAATGGCAACTATTTCTATTCTAACGACCAGCTACAGCTAGCCGTCAACGACGCGCAGCATAAATACCAAGCAGCAATAGTCGAGGGCATACGCCAAGCTAGAAAAGCAAGACAAGCAGAAGCCGAAGCCGCAAAGGCCGCAGCATCCGAAACCGAGCCTAAAGCCGAGGAAGAGGCCATCGAAGACGCCGAAAACGACGAATCTGGCGAAATCACCCCAGAAACCGCCGAAAAAATCGGCGAGAAGGTCACGGAAGTCGCAGAGCACACCAAAGAACAGCAAACTCAAGACGTTGGCGCAATAGTAGGGGGAGCAACAAAAATCACTGGCCTAGACAAGCTAAGCTACGCGGCATCCAAAGCTAACCTCGAAAAACTCACGAAACAAGTCAACGATTTGAAGGCAGAACTCGCCGGAACTAGCATCTTCCAGCTCAGCAAGCGCAAAGAGCTCAAGAGCGAAATCGATGCCGGCGAAAAAGCTATCGAGACCACCCAAAAAACGATGAGCGATTACGAAGCTCGCCTACGCCAACAACAGCAAGCAGCCTAACTTTTAACCGCCTATGACAATCTCTGAGTGGGTAGAGCGTAGTAGTAAATACATCGACCGCCTCGATGCGGAAGTCATTTTGACGCACTATCTACAAGCTCACGATCGTAGTTATCTCGTCGCCCATGACGACGAAGAATTACCAGACAATATTCAACAAGCCTGCGACACTATGCTTGCCGCCCGCATGCGCGGTAAGCCACTCGCCTATATTCTCGGCTACAAAGAATTCTACGGTCGTCGTTTTATCGTAACGCCAGAAGTACTTATTCCACGGCCAGAGACCGAGGACATCATTGATCTCGCAAAGGCCGCCAAACCCAAGAATATCGTCGACGTCGGCACCGGCTCCGGCTGCATAGCTATCACATTGGCTCTTGAGCTACCAAACGCCGAAATTACCGCCATAGATATCTCGGATACAGCCCTAAGCGTCGCACAGAAGAATGCCAAGCAACTCGGCGCAAAAATCGACTTCCGAAAAAACAACCTAGTCGAGGGTCTTGCGCTGCCAGAAAAGCCACTCATTATCGCAAATCTACCATACGTCGATAAAACTTGGAATTGGCTCGACAAGAACTCGCTCAGCTATGAACCACAATTAGCCCTCTACGCCCAGCAGGAAGGCCTCGAGCTTATTTACCGCCTCATCGACCAGCTAGACAATCCTTGCCGCCTCCTACTCGAAGCAGACCCGTCTCAACACGAGCAAATCAAGAAATATGCCAAATTACACGGTTTCTCGTTCAGAAAATCACGCAATTTCATTCTTTCTTTTACAAAAAACAAAACAGCTCATGCTAATATAAAGGCATAAGCTAATTGGAAAAAACAAATATGCCACAAGAACAAACACAAATAACGCAAAAAAAGAAAACACCTGTAGTACTGGTAATTGTTATCTGCGTAATAGTAGTAATTGGACTATTGCTATTCATTTTACCGAAACTCCATCTCAATGGGAACCTCGCCGAAAAATGCTGGGTCGAGGGAGACTGCAGCTACGACTTTGAAAACCGCTTCTACAAAGAAGAAAAAGAGAAGCTCAGCAAGTACGACTACAAGATCATAGAAAAAGACTATCACAACGAATATCACTATATAAAACTCGAGCTTAATAATGGCAAATCGTTCTACTTCTTCTTCAAGCCAAGCTATCTCGACGTCTCGGCTTCTTATGGCTATTGGCGCGAACTCGGCGGAGAAAAGTATAGTAAAGTAGAGACGCTTCTCGAAGTATTGTAGCCTAGAACAGTTTCGAGGCCAAATCGGCATCGCTTTCGCCATATTCTTCAATTTGGGCTCGTCGTCTAGCAACCTCCTGAGCTTTCTGCAAACGTCGATTAGACTCCGCTTCTTTTCGGCGTTTCTCGAGTTCAATCTCCGCTTTTCGTTTTTTCAAAAATAAAACATACTCATCGTGATACCCAATGATGGTTTTGTCGGAAATTGGGACTTCGCGAAAAGGCTTATTTTTCTTAGCGGCCTTATCATTCTTGTTCCGCATTAAAAGCAGTTTATATAGCTGCCTATCAGTTTTTGCGCAAACCATCGGCATTATTTTCTCGTTTTCGATCCAACGCCGCTCATGATCGTCTTCGATTACACCAATAACAAAACGCATATAATAATCGACGACTTCTTTAATTGCCTCGCTTCTCCAATTTTTATTGCCAGAAGAACTCTTAGCTATCGCTACGCCCACAGCAGAACGGATCAGAGCATGCGCAACTACACTACCAACTACGCTCATAGGCCATTACCGACCGCTACGCAGATTTCGCACACAAGCAAAATGATAGCTATTATTGTTATAGTGATAGCGAATGGCTTGTTTTTATAGTCCGTTTCGGACATATGGATGAAGGAGTATATGATAAGACCAATGGCAGTAAAACAACAAATATAAAAGGCTATAAAATATCCCACAAAAACAAGCAGAATTGCAATCAGGGCACTAGTAGTTGACTTATTGTTGTACTCAATCTCGGGCTGACGGCGTTTTGGTGAATCAGACGCCTCCAAATCGTCCCAAAAATCAAAAGAAGAATTTAGGCTAGGAGCGGTACTAGGAAGAAAATATACTTCGTCACCGTTTTTCTCCAAAGTTATTATGTCGCCAATTTTATATTCGAACTCAAGTTTGGTCTTAGCGACTGTGGCAAAAACGCCTTTCTCATTTTTAAGCACTACTGTCTTCGGATTAATTTTAACAATTTGCGCCCTCATAACCTCATTCCTTTCTTCCATGATACCACGAAAATAGCGCCTATTCGGCGCCAATAAAAAATGGTGGAGCGTGAGGGATTCAAACCCTCGACCTCCTGCTTGCAAAGCAGGCGCTCTAATCAGCTGAGCTAACGCCCCACATACATAAAGGAAGAAAGCGGGGGGGCGCTTTCTTCCAACACCTATGTTATCACAAAACACCATAAAACGCAAGCATAAAAACGCCCGGTCCAATTCCTAAGATAGAAATTAGGCCGGGCTACGTCATCCTATTGTTCACTAACCCTCCTCAGCTAACGCCATTACTTTAGGTGAGCGCATTGAATAGAAATACAATACGCGACTCATGAAATTCGAGAATTTACGCCCAAAGACAGAAAGAAGCTGCTGCAGTCCAGCAGATGTCGGATCTACGAACCCCCTAAAATCGCAATCCGAAACAACATCTTCCGCAACCTGGTCATACAATTCCAACACGCGGCCGCGCTCGCTAACATCGACATTATATCCTACGGGCCAAACAGACCCGTTGTCATCTTCTGCCAACCGGAGCGCATAGAGCTCGTCATCTACCACTGCGACCGACCAAGAGACACGCTTCTTGCCTTTATGGCCAATCACGAATTCCTCGGCCCCCGCTTTCGCGAGCATCGCGGAAATGAAGTCGGACGGTTCCTCGTCCTTGACATTCAACGTGGTGATCTTGCAATTTTCGTTGACGTTCTTCATGATGTTTTCCCCCTTAACAATAGGATAATGAAAATGTTCACGGTTTACGTGTGAAGCACCCAAACCGAAAGATAAGACTATTTTAGCACGTTCTACAAAACGCACAAGAGGATCATGAGCCCATAGCAAATATTTCCTATGAGCAAAAGAATATGGAAGATCGAATGTGCCTGTTTCGAACCGCGATCAAAACCAAACACCATACCGGCCGCCGTATAAGTTGCGGCACCCGTAAACATTAAAATCGTCCCAATTGGCGGCAGCAACGTAATAATACGCGGCAAGCAGAGAATCACGCACCAGCTCAGACCAATATAACAAGCCATAGAAAGGTCCTTATATTTTTCGGCGCCGACTAGGTTCATAATGATACCCCAAATCGCAAGCGCCCAGACTGCGCCAAATAGCGTCCAAGCCACTGCCGGCTCGACTTTCATGAGAGCGATCAAAGCAATCGGCGTATACGCGCCAGCCGACAAGAAAAATATTGAACAAAAGTCCATCACACGGAAGAAAACATCATCCTTACCACGAGTTTTGCGCCCATGATAAATCGCGGAGAAAATCGATAGCACCAACATTGAAATAGAAAATGCCAAAGCCGTCAGCACGCCCGCCGCGCCATATTCAATCGCGCCGCGCACCGTACAAAGCACCAAAATAGGCACCGCTAAAATCGCACCAATGATATGGAGCACTAGTCCGAGTTTATCCTCAGCTTGACCCTTTTTCTTCATACGCTTATTATAACATCTGGTATAATATATACAGTGTTAAAGGGAGACAACATGTCCGATAAAGCAGTTCGCAAAATCGAGGTCAAAGCCGCCAAGAAGGTGCGCAAATTCTCGATGCCGATCTATATGAACGTTATTTTGCTCGCGCTTGGTATCGCGCTCCTTATTTGGGCCGACAAAGTCACGAGCCTCATCTCTATCATTATTGGCGCAACTTTTGTCGTCCTCGCTGCTTACAATCTCATCGCCTATCTCCGCGTTGAAAATCGCGACATGAAGGAAGTCCCAAAACTTATCACCGCTATCGCCCTCGGTATTGCCGGCGCCTTCCTTATTATTCAAAACGGTTTCATTAAAGAAGTTATTTCCATTATTGTTGGCGTTTTCCTCCTTATCGAAGGCATCTTCCGCCTCCAGGATACTCTTGAAGCAAAAGCAGGGAATCCAAACTACAAGAACGCCCTCATCCTCTCAATTATCGGCATTGCCTGCGGTGCACTTTGCATCTTCGGTAAAATCATCGTTCCGGACCTTATTCTCCAGGTCTTTGGCGTCATGCTTATTATCTTCTCCTTCGTTGATATGACGAGCGGCGTCATGAACTACAAGGCCACGAAAACGGTCAAAGCCAAAATTATCGACGAACAATAGCATTTACCCTATAAAACCTATTGACTCGCCTAACTTTTTGTGTCAAAATAGTCAGATACGCCTCTAGTCTGGAGACTAGCGCACATTTTTAGAAGGAGGTACGTAAAATGGATAAAGACGTACTACAATTTAACGTTACTTGTGAATGCGGTTATATCCCAACTGCAAACGAGCTGTTCGCGGCAGGCTCCTCATTCGCTAAGAAGTTCCTCGAACGGAACAAGATCAAACTCAACGAAGATGCACCGCCATTCGGTATCAGAATTCGTCTCGAATGCACGATCCACGATAATTTTACTGGCGACATCGAAGTCGGCGTAAAAACCGAGAATCTTAGCTCAGAGCAAACAATGTCGACGGGCTGCTTCCCCGTAAAATACCCGGTAATTACGTCGGGTGCCACTGTGGTTAATCTACGCTCAGGCAACGGAAAGATAAAGTATATCGTATACTTCCGAAAAGGCGAGCTCAAGACGACGGAAACCGCCGAATCAATTTCCGAGTTGCTTGGTGAATGCCTTTCCGAGCAGTTTAATTCGCTATTAATAATCCACAACAAGTAACACTAAAGCCCTCGGTATCCCGGGGGCTTCTTCTATGCGCACCAACAAAAAACCAGCCCAATAGAGCCGGCCAATACGCTAAATCTCTACTCGCCACAGGCAAGCATGTCGCCGTCGTCACGATCCGAATCATTTAGCTCTTCGTCGAGCAACTGCAAATCTTTCTCATCGTCGTCCATATAATTATTATAGCAAATTAAAAGCTCCGACGAAAACGCCGGAGCTTTTGTGGTTTTAGTCGGGGAGTACGGGCGCGATAACGTCCAAGTCCTCATCCGCGAAGAACTGCATAATGGGATCAACGGCCGCCATAGCACATCTGAGATCCTCATCCTGCTTCGCACCAGACACGCTAACATAAATCATAGCGTACGGCTTGGGCTTATCGCCAGGCTTTTCGGGAGGATACTCAACCATACAGCAGATTGCGCCACGCCATTTTGCGTAGCCATCCTCGGCGCGTAACTCACCGATATCCTTGCCAGTAACAGCAAGAACGTGAGCCTCGTCGACGAAGCCAGACAGCAGACAGTCAGGAATGTATTTCTGGATATACGACAATTTGGCAATCTTCATTGCCGTCATCGCATAAGTGCTGCAAACGTCAACGGTTTCATCATCGTTCAAATACTTCGCGTCGCGATCTGCGCCGGGAAATATCGGATACGCGTCTTCCACGTCGGGAATTTCATCCGGATTGAACTGACCAGACCCACCAAAATCTCGATAGGCATCAGGACACAAAGGGCGAGACGTTATACGAATACAGCCCTGATAAATTCCTTCGCCATCAATCCTAGGGTCTCTCACAAAAGTAGGAATCCCCTTAGCCTCTTCGCCCACGTAGAACTTAATCAGCTCAGCAAGTTTTGAATATACCAAACTTACCACCACCTTTCTAAAAATTTCAAATGCGCATGTTATGCATACATTCAACTATATATTATAGCACAAGCGGCACAAAAAGTCAATAAGACGCAAGTGCGCGCTAATCTTTATGCTCGCGGATAATCCAGCGGTCAAGCGCTGCCAGCATAGCAGGCAAGAGCAACAGAATAATTAAGCTCGCCGCAAAGGTGCCGCCAGAAATCGACTGACAGATCTTTGCCGCTATTGCTGTCGCAAAATTACCGACAATCGCCGTCACGATAATCAAAATCGAAGCAGACGTAAGGATAGAGTGAATGGACTTATTATAGGCTGAAATTAAAGCGTCCTTAATATCCTGTTTAAAGTACCGGCGATGTTCAAGGTAATAGGAAGTGAAGAGAATTGCATAGTCAATCGTCGCACCCATCAAAATCGCTTGCACGATAATCATTGCGATGAAGTAAATACTCTGGCCGGTCAACGACAAGTAGGCCGTATTTAAGTAGACGGCGCTCTGAATCACGAGAACCAAAATGAGTGGAATTAGAATCGATTTGAAAGTCAAAGCCACCACGATGAAAATGGAAATCATTGTCAAAATCGTGATGAAGTCCATCTCATTGCCAAAACTTTGCGACATTTCATAGGCCATCGCAGAATCGCCAATCACGTAGTATTGCGTCTTATTTCCTTCGCCCATCTCGTCCTTTATTGACTGTAAGAACGCAAAGGTTTCGGCGCCTTCAGCTGGCAAATGAGTCTCAATGAGTGCCCTCGAATGCTTCTCGCCGACAAGCATATCGCGCGCGTCCGCCACGCGGTCCTTCGCATCGACAATCTTCTCGCGTGTTTCTTCATCAATACGCCCATCGAAACGGCTATCTGGCAAAATCGAATCATTCAAAAATGCCACAAACTGCTCAATCGAAAGCGCCCAATTCTCGTCATAATCATAGAGCGAACCATGGTAGAGATAAACGAGGAAGATTTGATTGCGGTCCAATTTATCCGATAGCGGCGACAGAGCGCGATAGAGTGCAGAATAATCATACTGCGTGCCAGCAATAGCCGCGCGCATCAAACCATGCACGGTCGAAATCTTCACGCGAGAATCCTCGCTAAGGCGACTTGCGTACTGCTCGTTCGGCAAAACCGACTCAACCAAGAAATCAAGTACCGCCTTTGGCGACAGCATTAATTCCGTAGTTACGTGACGCGAATCATAGAGCGCATAAACGAGCTTCAGTTTTTCGGCGTCAAGATCAAAGGTTGCCGCAAGGTCCATATAGCCATAACGCGTCGACTGGTTATGGACGACATAATTAGCGAGTTCCAAGAGGCGTAACTTATCGCCCGTCAACTCGCCGCTCAAACGCTCATCGTTTTTATGAGCCAACAAGAATTCAATGAACTCCGTCGGCGTAAGTTGCGTGTTCGTACGCTCAGCCTGATATAGCCTATAAATCTGCTTCAATTTTTCGAGATACGAATCAAGCTTCACTTCCGGTAATGCAAGGTCCGGCAACACAATATTCAAATCATAAGTCTCATTAAGTTCTTCGACCTTCGCACGAAGAGCCTGCTCAATCTCGCTAGCCTTCGTCTTAATATCATTAGCCAAAGATTCGACTTTCGCCGCAAGCGCCGCATAATCGGCATAACTATATTCTGCCGTCAGAACATCAGAAACTTTGCCTTTAATTTCACCAACACGCTCATCAATAATCGTCCTAAGTTCCGCTTTAGTCTCGTCGCTCAACGAAGAGTTAGAAAGCGCCTCATCGAGACGAGCAGA
>CAMJLD010000002.1 GCA_946406645.1 uncultured Candidatus Saccharibacteria bacterium
TTGGGTGGTTAGAGGTTAAGTAGAGAACCTCATCGAGTGGATAGAACTTACCTTCGAAGTCTTCACGTTGTTCGCTAGCAGCATAGGCTTCAGTCTTTGCGGTAGAGTAAGCGTAGATGTCTGTACCAGCTGGGATGGTTGGGCCTACGACTGTTGGGCTTGGGCCACGAGTTGGAGCAGTGTAGCCATCAAGGCTCTGATCCTGGACGATGGTATCGCCCCAGATGAAGATACGCTTCAGATTATCGTCCTTAGCGAAGGCAGCGTTCTTGATGTCTGTAATCTTGTAATCTACGATGGCTTCTTCAAGGAGAGCGTCATTGTAGAAGGTATATTCTGGGATGGTGGCGCCGGAGAAGTTGCGAGGAACGGTGACCTTCTTTAGCTTTGGCATGTTAGCGAAAGAGTGGCCTGGAGTGGCATCGAACTTAGCGGCCGTGAGGTCGAAGCTGGTGGTCGAATCGCCGAGCTCAGTGAAGGCGGTACCCTGGAAGGCGTTGGATTTCACTACGATGGTTTCGTTCTTAACGGCTGGGCTGAACTTAATCGTGTCGAGCTTTTCGTCGTTAACGAAGGCCTCTTCGCCGATGGTTCTAATCGTGGAGTTCTTGCTCATGTCGACAGACTTAAGGTTAGTACAGCTGTCGAAGGCACCGTAGGAGATGCCTGGGAGATTATTGATCTCAACAGACGTAATGTCCATGTTCCAGAATTCTTGGTTGAATGGTTCGTCTGGGTATTCGAGAGCCGGAAGATTATCCGAATCGATGATGAGCTTATTAATCGTGGTATCCCAGAAAATCTGGTGGATGAGTTGGTTGTCCGTCGCACCAAAGTCTAATGAAGGCTTGATGGCCACGGTGTCGTAGGCGACATCTTCGCTGCCAGCGTTGAAGGCGGACCCGCCAATGTGCTCGACGGTGGACGGGATAGTGAGATCGTCTGCCATATTCGCCTCATAGAAGGCGGCTTCATTGATGGTCTTGAGACCTTCTGGAAGAGCATTAGTAATGGTACCGGTTGCGCCCTGGAAGGCGGCGCGGTCGATAGTTTCGGTAGAGGTTGGGAGGGCGAATTCGTTTTCGATTTCAGCATCGAAGAAGGCGCCTTCGCTGACGGTCTTGAGGTTATTTGGAAGAATGAGAGTGCCGATCTTTGCTTGGTTGAAGGCATATGGCTGTTCCGTTATCTTCGTCCAGTTTGTATCGCCCATGTCTACTGTGTCAAAAGTGAGGCCAGAGAAGATGCCCTGATCGCCATTGACACTGGTCGTATTATTGCCAGTAAATACCAATGCACCATAGGTTTCGCCGGCAGTAAGCTGGTCTGGCGCAAACGGTTCATTATGCATATCATAACGACCATTATAGCTATAGTCTTGTACGACTCTTTCCTCATAGTTTCGCCTAAATATAGACCCAAAAGTGCGGATATTTTGCGAGTATAGCGCATCATAGGTACCCCCGCTCGAAGACCAACAGTCGCCATGTATTATGCACTTATTGATTTGTATTGACTGCCCTTCATAACGCGCCTCTTTTGCGTCGCCGGCCCATTCAACATAGTTCTCCGGGAACTGATAATCGTCTACGTGACCCGCCGCGATAATTGCGCCATAGTCTGCATCAATCGTAATGTCTCGAAGGCTTGGCGACCAGAAGGTAGCTTCGCCCAGCCACTTCACGCCATCCGGGATATACACGTCGCGAATATTAGTATCCATGAACGCTTGCGGGCCAATATATTGAAGGTTCGGCGCGTACAAATCCGCCGTGAGATTTTTTTCGCCCCAGAAGGCGTGGAAGCCGATATATTCAAGCGAAGTTGGTAGTTCCGTAATAATCGGAGTTTCGAATCTTTCGAGACAGAATTCGGTCGAGTCGCACGTCGCCCATCCCCAGTTAAATCTTGTAGCTTCAAAAGCGTAAGCGCCTATAACTTTTACGCTGTCCGGTATTTTCAACTCCTCAGCAGTCAATAACTCAGTAAAGGCGTGGTGCGAAATAATCTCGAGATTGCGTGGAAGGGTGAGTTTATCGACAATAACGCGATTCATGAAACGGCGTGGCACTATCTTCCAGGCCGTATCGCCCAGATCAATTTCTTCCGCCGCGGTGAGACCAAACCAGTTCCCCGTAGAAGTCGTGCCGTCGATACCATACTCATAACCGCTGTTTTCGCTATATCTACAAGAGCCAGTTATTACGGCCGCAGGTTCGCAGTAATGAGAAAGCATCGGTATCTCGTGGACAACCTTATCAGTAAAGACGATTTTCCCAAATTTAATAATAGTAGTATCAGAGTTGAGCGCATATGGAATCTCCTTGAAACCCCACCTGTCCTGGTCTTCTTGCGAGGCACCAAAACCCCCACCCCCCTGAGGTCCAAATTGAAACTTGAATATCTGGAGCTGGGCGTCATTGCTGTCATAATTCATCTTGTCGATATAGGCCCAAGTAATCTGTCTGTCTGGGTCATAGAGATCGCAGTCTATCGTAATATCCTTCAGCAGTGGATCGTCCGCAAAGGCCTTAATGCCCCAATAATAAATCGAATCGTGCACCGTAACACTCCTAAGGCCCGTGCTCCTAAAGGCGTGGTCACCGATATACTTGATATTCGGGAGATCGAAGTCATTGTTCATGTGGTACAAATTGCGGAAAGCAGCAAGACCGATAAACTCAAGGCTGTTCGGTAAGTTCACCTCAATATTAAGCGCATAACTTCCCTCGAATGCTAGATTGCCGACACCCTTAAGTGTTTCTGGCAGCTGGATTTTTTCGAGATAGCGGCCGCTTCCGTTGCATCTAACATCTGGATAAGTAACCCATGTCCATCTGCCATTTATGTACTCTCTGCGACGCTCATCACACAAGCCGTTTTCTTTTTGATCTACCGGCCAACCATTCCAAGTGTTGCCTTGATACCAGAATGCGGAACTACCGATAAATTCGTAGCCTTCACCTATAATGACCTTCTTTAGGTTCGAAAAGTTAGCGAAATAGAGAGGAGCGAGGACATTCTTGTAGCTTTCCACATTCGCATAAAGGTCCTCAAAGAGATACTCGCTATCGTTAACCCCGCCGTATTCAGAACTCCATCCAGAATTCCAAGATGACTCCGTAACTAAAGCGTACTGATTTGGACCGCGAGAATATCTGTTTTCGACATAATTGAACATTGTGTCATAGTGCCAGCGGTAGTCGTCATATGAGACATGGGTTGGGCCAACTGGCTCGTCGGCAGCATAGGGCGCTATTGCCACGATTTCTTCGAGCGAAGCGATTGGGTTATTGGATGGAGTATCCCAGTTAGACGGTCCACTACTACTGAGAACTGACCAGAAAGGTAAAATCATGCCACTGCTCAGGGTGTCGTATGCAATCGTAGCCTTCTTTAGATTGCCGTTGCCCGTGAACAGCCCGCTCTCAAGGCGAACAAGAGACTTCGGCAAATATATCTCGCGGATATCGTTATCTTTGAAGGCTAGATAGTCGATACGCTCAATACCACTAAAGTCAACCTCAGTAATCTGAGCGCCCTCGAATGCCCTTACGCCGATATGTTTCATATTCGTGCCAGCAAAGCTTGCCGAAGTGAGATTAGTGCCCGCAAATGTCTCGTTTGCCAGATGGGTAGCCTGTTCTCCGTAGACGACGCTATTAATACTTTGACAGCCGCGGAATAGACCGACGCCATAGTTGTCGGTATTTATAATAATATTTTTTACATTGGTATTTTGGAATATTTCGCCGCCATTAAAACTGTTGCCGTCAACCGTTATAGTAGTGCTGCCTTCAGAAAAAACGGAATTTTTAAAGGTATTCCAGCCGACATAGTTAAAGTTACTAGCGTTAAAGTTGGTGAGTTTCAGCTTGTAGCCAGAGAACGCTGACCCCGAAAATTTTTTCGAGACTACAAAACCTCTCGCCGATTTACCATTGGCGCTAAGCCCGCTGTTCCTATTGTAGATATATTGCACGCTAGAATCATACTCGTCTGCCGACACTTTACCGTTCGTCCCAATCTCTTTGTATCCGAGCAGCTCCGGTTCGACCACATAGGCCAATTTTTCATCAGTCGTCATGTCGTCCCAGCCCGGTATGTTCTTTTCTACTTCGGTAGAAATCGCTGGAAAGTTTACGGTGTCGGCATTGCATTGGTAGCTACCAGAATAGTACGTCATCGTTTTACACAAGACGGTAGAGACTTCGATGGTAATATCATCACCAAGTACCATATTTGGGCCGAATTTTAGCTCCGTTTCTACGTCTGGATTGATTAGCGGTCTGAGGCCCATAATCTGAATCTTGGAAGTGCCGGTCATATCGAGGACGGTAGTGTCGGCAGTAGGGGTGCGACGGGTCTCTGACGGAAAATCAATGTCTTGTTGATCTGGGTCAGCATTGCGGAGATAATAAGTATCTAGGTCTGCGGAGGCGCCAGGAACATTGGCTTTTAGCCAATCAAGGGAAGGCACCGTAATAGTCGATGCGCTAGGGGTCTTGTCATAATACTTGAGGGTTAGTTTTTGTGGTGTGCCAGAGAGGGTATATTCCCAGCGAGCGTTGCCGCTCTCAATGAGGCCACCCGTTGCGAATGCAGGATTATTAATAAATAATGTCGTAAAAACGGCGCCAAAAAGCGCGCAAAAAACAACAAAGACCCAATTGTTGTTTATTTTTATTTTGGACATGACCTCTCCCTATTTGTTTTGACCCTTTTATCTAGTAAAGCATAAGCAAAATGAAAAAGCAAGTATGCTAATATAATATATATGAATTTTGGCTATGTCGGGTTGGTATTAGTTTTGTCGGTTGGCTCGATTATCTTGCACGAGTTGGCTCACGGCGTGGTGGCTTATTGGCTAGGGGACCAGACTGCGAAGCTTAGCGGACGTTTAACGCTTAACCCGATCAAGCATATTGATCCGTTTATGTCGATTCTGCTGCCGGTACTCCTCGCGATGGCGGGGATGCCTATCTTTGGCGGGGCAAAACCAGTGCCGATTAATACCCGTAATCTAAGGGGTGGAGTATGGGGCTTTGCGCTTGTTGCGCTGGCTGGGCCGTTAACAAATTTATTACTCGCTTTCATATTTTTCTTGTTCGGACATTTTACTGGCGCGTTTTATTATGACGGGTTTGGTGGAATGCTTTGCTATGTCGGCATGTTGCTAAATATGGGCTTCTGTTTGTTTAACTTAATTCCTATTCCGCCACTCGATGGCAGTAGGGTATTATACGCATTAGCGCCAGATGGAGCGAGGAATTTCATGGAGTCAATCGAGAAATACGGCATCATTATTATTTACGTATTATTACTTGTTGGCGGTACGGTGTTCTCGAAGTATATGGCGACCGGTCAGAGCGCAATCCTTAATGCGTTCTACTGGATTGTCGGCGTGCGTTAGTAGTATAATAAAAGTAGCTCCTTCACACATGATTTTCCTGAATAATCATGTTTCAGGGGGTTCGTGGCGACTGAACTGTGGTTCAGGCGCATAAGAATCTACCCACCGTGTTCTTATCACGGGAAAACTTGTGGAGGAGCTAACAAAGAATCTGCGCTTGCCGCGGATTTTTTGATGCTTATGGTAAAATAGAAGTAATGAAACAACGGATTCGGGTGACGGCAATCTGTAAGAAGGATGGAGACATCTTGCTTTTGAAGCGCGCCGGTGGGCGCATGGATGGGGCAGAGATTGATTTTGAGCTCCCGACGGGGAAGATTATTTTCGGTGAGCAGCCAGAAGAGGCGATGGCGCGTGTGCTCTATGAAAATACGGGGGTGCAGACGGCCAGTATGCAGTTGATGGACGTGGTAACCTTTACGAATCTAGTAGGATCGTCTCAGCTCGGTAGCCTTTATATTGTATACGAAGTGAAGCTTGGCGAGGATTCGACAATTAAGATGACCTCAGAGCGCTATTCTTCCTACAAATGGACGCCGTTAACGGATACAACGAATTTGCCGCTTGATGAGGCGACGATGATGGTGCTTCAGATTACTTCGACGAAGGGCGTCGAGGTGAAGCCGAAGCTTCGTCAGATTGGCGGCGAGCAGGTGGCACCAGAAAGCGAAGCAGCGACGGTTTACACCGATGGTGCGAGCCGTGGCAACCCTGGGCCGAGCGGTATTGGGTACTATATTGTCGGGACGGATGGGCGTGAGATTAAGCGTGGCGGTGAGTTCCTCGGCATGTCGAACTCTCGTCTGGCCGAGTACTATGGCCTCAAAGAGGGCATCGAACAGGCGATCGAGCTTGGTCTCAAGCGCGTGAGCTTCATCAGCGATAACCTCATGATGGTGAACCAGATGAATGGCGTCTACAAGGTGAAGAACCAGGATCTCATGCAGGTCTATATGGATGTTTTGGAGCTCCTGAAGAAGCTCGATAGCTACTCCTTTACGCATGTGCCGCGCTCTCAGAACATAGAGGCGGACGCTGAGGCGAACAAGGTGATTGACGAAGCCCTCGCTAGGGGCGAATACTAATTTGTGTTATAATATACACTAGCTCGTTCAATGTAGTCGCTGGCCTGAAAAATGGCGAGAGGAAAGTCCGGGCAGCACAGGATACGATAGTTGCTAACGGCAACCGCGCGCAAGCGTAGGAATAGTGCCACAGAAACAATACCGCCTTCGGGTAAGGGTGAAAAGAGTGGGGTAAGAGCCCACAGGTTTTGCTGGTGACAGTGAGACGGGGTAAACTCTATCGGCTGCAAGGAGACCTAGATACCGTGATCCGCGGATGGTCGCTTACCGCTTGACTTCGTGAGCAATCGCGAAGCTAGATAGATGGCTACAGGCTCACTTCGGTGCAGCTACAGAACCCGGCTTATCAGAGCGAGCCTCAAAAAGTCCGCGTACATGTCGCGGATTTTTTGAGGTTTAGTAAGTACTGCCACGTTTTTTGTCGATTTTTTTGTCGCTATCGGTGGCGAGGTATTTGATGAAGACGCCCTGGGCGAGCGCGTCGCCGCGTTTAAAACTATGGGCTGCGGTGTCTTCGTTCTGAACTTTAATCCAAATGTGACCCTCGTTGTCGGGGTTATTATAATAGTCCGAGTCGATTACGCCGACTTGGTTACAGAGGCGGATGTTGTATTTGAAGCCAGTTTTGCTGCGATCGATAATCAGGAGAGCCTCATCCGTTTGAAAGTGGGCCTTGAGGCCAGTAGGGAGCTTGGCAGTCTCGCCTGGTTCGAGGGTGAGATCGAATAGAAGAGGGAAGTCGTAACCGGCGGACGCAATGGAGTCACGGTGCGGAATGGTTAGACTATCGTAGAGGTCGCGATCGTCGGCGACGTCTTTTTTGAATTGCTCAAAGCTAATCTTTTCGAAATCTCTCATAAGATAATTATACCAACAAAATATCTCCCCGGTTAGGAGGAGATATTTTTCTCAAGTTAATTACTTGACGCTTTCGCAGATAGCGGTGAAGGCTTTTGGATCGTTGACGGCGAGGTCAGCGAGGACCTTGCGATCGAGTTCGATACCTTTATTCTTCATGCCGTTGATCAACTTGCTGTAGCTGATACCGTTGTCGCGGGCCGCATTATTGATGCGGGTGATCCAAAGAGCGCGAAGATCGCGTTTCTTATTGCGGCGATCACGGTAGGAATAGCGCAATGACTTGATGACACCTTGCTTCGCGAGGCGGAAGCTACGGGTGCGGTAGTGCTGCATACCTTTGGCAGCAGCGAGAATCTTTTTGTGCTTTGCGCGAGCAGCAACTCCACGTTTAACTCTCATGATTAAGCTCCCAATGCAGTTTTAACGTTTTTAGCAATTTTGCCCTTGACGGTGCCAGGGGTCTTCATATTGCGCTTGCGCGCCTTGGACTTCTTAGCCAAGATATGGTTGCCGAAAGCACGTTCACGCATAATCTTACCAGTCTTGGTAATGCGAACACGCTTAGCGGTACCCTTATGGGTTTTAAGTTTTGGCATGTTATACCTTTCCTACTTTAGTTAATATTTAAGACGCTTTGGGGTGTAGGGAACCGGTGGGCGTCTGTGCAGCCTCTACTTATGGCGAACCGTAAAGCTGAGGTTGCGTCCGGCCATCTGGGCTTTGCCATCGACAACAACGTCGGAGCCAAGCTTTTCGATGATGCGATTCATCAATTCATCACCGATCTCCTTGTGCGCCATTTCGCGGCCACGGAAAACGATCATGATCTTGACGCGATCGCCGTCCTCGAGTAATTCGAGGGTCTTGCGGACTTTAATATTGAGGTCATTCTCCCCAATCTTCAAACCGAGTCTAATCTGCTTGAGTTCGCTGCTCTTGGCGTTCTTCTTTGCGCGAGATTGTTCCTTCATCTTTTGGTACTGATATTTGCCCCAATCGATGATTTTAACAACTGGTGGATTGGCGTTAGGGGAAATCTCCACTAAATCCAAACCTGCGTCGCGAGCCTTGAGCTGCGCATCGCGGCTAGACATAATGCCTAACTGCGCTCCATCAGCACTTATAACGCGTACCTCGGGATAACGGATGTCTCCGTTGATGCGGGTACGAGATGTAGGATTACTGATAGTTTTGCTCCTCAAAAATTAGACTTGTTATGGGGTAGATTATATCAAAGGGGGTGAAAAAATGCAAGCGGTTATTCCAGATTTGGCCCGATATCGCGAAATTGGAGGGCCTCGAGGACGTGGGCGGCTTCGATGCGGCTCGATTTGTTGAGGTCAGCGATGGTACGAGCGACCTTCACTAGCTTGAAATAACTGCGCGCGGAAAGACCTAAGCGCCTAGCGGCATCTTCGAGAATTTGATCTGCCTCCCCGGTTCGTTCGCAGAACAAGGTTGTTTCGTAGGAGCTAAGCGAGCCGTTCTGTTTGCCTTGGCGGCGTTGTTGAAGTTTGGCGGTGGCGGCAATTTGGCGTTTAGCACTAGCATGTTCGTGAGTGCTAATTGTTGTATTTTTTACTAAAACAGAGCTATCGACATGCGGCATGCGAACCGTCATATCTATACGGTCGAGTAGCGGGCCGGATAGCCGGCGGAGATAATTGACGCGCTGTGTTGGGTTACATTTGCATTCGTGTCGCTCGTCGCCATAGTAGCCGCAAGGGCAGGGATTCATGGTGGCGATCAGCATGAAGTTCGCGGGGAAGCTAATGCGCTGCTTGGCGCGTGAAATTGTGATGGTGCGGTTTTCGAGCGGCTGGCGGAGAGCTTCAAGTAAATCGCGACGGAATTCGGGCAGCTCGTCGAGATATAGGACGCCGGTATGGGCGAGTGAAATTTCGCCCGGGAGGCCACTGCTGTCGCCAACTAACGCTGCCAGTGAGGCGCTATGGTGCGGCGCACGGAATGGGCGCTCGGCGAGTATAGATGATAGGTCGCTGACGAGTGAATGGAGCTTGGTGGCCTCGATTGATTCTTGGCGGTTGGGTGGTGGAAGCAGGCTCGGAGCGCAGGATGCGAGGAGGCTTTTGCCTGAGCCGGGAGGGCCGTAGAGCAGGAGATTGTGATGGCCGGCCAGAGCAATCGTGAGGGCGCGCTTTGCTGGCTCCTGACCAATAATTTGATCAAGAAAAGCACAAGCGTTATCTTTATGTGTATTTTTTACAACAGTTATTTCTGACTTGTTTGGGGCGATAGGGGATTGAACAATTCCTTTAAGCGTAAGCACGAGTTCTTGAAGGGTATTTACAGGGGTGATGGATAAGTTTTTTAGACGCAGATAGCGCACTTGCGTAGCGTTCGGGGTAGGCAAATAGAGGTGGCGAATGCCGCGTTTTGCTGCGCATTCGGCTACGTTAATAATGCCTCTCACGGGCCTTAAATGGCCGTCTAAGGCCAGTTCGCCCACGAACATGGAATTCGCTATGTCGCTAGCTAAAAGCTGTCCTGTGAGTGCTAGAATGTTGACGGCGATGGCGAGATCGAGGTAGTTCCCGGACTTCTGGAGACTGGCTGGAGCCAGGTTGATAGTGAGCTTATCTTTCGGAAAGTAAAGCTTGGAATTATGGATGGCGGCTCGGATGCGTTCGCGACTTTCGTCGATGGTCCTGCTCGCGAGACCGACGATCTGGAAGCTGCTAAGCCCCTTGGTGAGGCAACCCTCAACGGCTACGAACTCTGCGCCGAAGCCTTTTGGTATGGATGAATAAGTTTTCGGTGTTTTCATCCCTGGAGTGTAGCGTGCCTTATCTTGAAAGAGAAGCGTAAGTATGATAAAATCTCTGTTAGGTCTGGGGCTGACAAAGCTTAGACGGATTATTGACAGTATGCAGGCGAGTCGAGTTGTACCGTAAGTACTCTAGTAAATGCAGACAAAACTGCTAGTAAGCACTTGGCATACGTGCCAGCTTACGCCTAAGATCTTAACTTATTAGATCTTGTCGAGTCACTCGAGATACCATAGCGTGATTTCGGTATTATACACTTTGGTATGAAGGCTGACCTCCTGGCAGGGGTTAGCACGAAAATTTAGCCATGGCGTGTGCGGGTTTTGTTTATTCCAGCCCCACTTTAAGCCAAGATTAAAAGAATAGACTATGCTCGTAGAATGTGTACATGGAGATTTTTCGGACCCGGAGGCAGTATCCGGCAGCTCCACCATTAGTTTTGAAAAGAGAAAACACCCCCTCGGGTCAAGAGAGGGTGTTTTTGTTTGTTTTTAACTCCACACTGTGGGCAGATTTGGGTCAGTATAAAAAAAGGAAAAAGGACCGGCAACTGCGAGTAAAACCGATCCTTTTTCAAGTGGAGTGTGGAGTTATATTTTGGAATCGATTTTTGTTTTTGGCCTTTGCGCAAAGTTTTTACTCAAAAGCTACCTCTATAATAAGCCCCCGATAATGCTAATGTCAATAAAATAAGTGTTGTAATATATACAACGTTTGTGTGCAAAATGCGAGCATGCTGTGGACGAAAATACAACACGAAAATGAGCAAATAATAAAAACAACACGATTGCGAAAATGAACACGGAAAAATTGCTGGCGGCATACGATTTTTGTCGCACTGAACACGGTCGGGCGGGACCTGAAGGGCCTAAAACGAGCATGTTGTTGTATATATTACAACAAATGAACAAATCGGTTTATATCTGTTAGGGCACGTATTGTTGTAAAAATAACTACAAAAATTGAACACGAATATTATTGACTTTTTGAGCCTGGTCTGCTATAGTGAAGCTATGCTTGAACAGAAATAAAAACAAGCAAAACAAACATCAACAATTTGGGTTCGGAGGTATATTTGGCGTAGTAATAGCTTATTTCTAGCCATAAATTACAACTCTAGGAGTAAGCTAACAGCTCCGCCAAAGCTTAACGAGAGTTAAGGAGCGTAGAGCGCGTAAAGGGCAAAGTAGTACTAGCACATTGATACCCACTAAACAGAGTATTACAAAAAGCACTTTGCAAGGACGATGCCTCTCTATACGAGAGGCGGTCAATGAAGCTAATAGGTAGATCTAAAGGTTGCGGCTTTAAGTAATGTATATATTTGCCGGATAACCCTCTCTACCTTTAGCTTTTAGGAACGAACATCTTGTGAGGGGGCGAGGCTAGAATGGAGTCTCAGAATTAGTCGTGAGTGGTGCAGAAGCGCATGATATAATGGGCTTATGCATAAATTACTGCTAATTGTGAGTGCTGTCGCATTCGTTATTCTGATGGCCATGATGTTCCTAACATCACCGAGTGAAGTAGGACCGGTAGGTGTTTTAGTATTTTTTACAATGTCCTACTTGTTCTTCTTAGGGCTTGCAGTACTATGCTGCAGGCTGTTTTTTTGGCTTCGCTACAAGCTCAACAAAGCGAAGGCGGGGAATATCGAGAAGAAGAGTTTGCGCTACGGGCTCGTGATTGCGATCGCCCCAGTCACGCTCATCTTGGCATGGTCATTCGGCGGTATCACGATTGCCGAGGTGGCATTAATTTTGGGACTTGAAATACTTTTGTGCTTTTTGACGTCACGTAATGTGATATAATAATGCTTATGGATAATAAGGGAGGTTCTAGCGCCGCTATTAGTGGTGGCTCTGGCGAGAACACCGGCTTTTTGAATGCTCCCGAGAGTCTAATGGGGGGAGTTGAAAATATTGAAGCGGCGTTCAATGCTGAACAGGTGCCGCGCGCAGAGGTGACGGAGCTGCCGGTTGCGGATATTGCTGAGGCTGCGCCGAGTGCCGAGCGCGCCGAGATGGCCGAAGCGGCGGTTGAATCAAAAGAGATGGCATCGCCGGCCGAGCAGGATATTCAGGAATTCAGGGATCTTACCAGCCACTATACTAAGCCTAATGAGGATGATATCGATAGTCATGTTGCGAGCAAATTCAATAGCGACATGAAGAAGTATGAGGATGATCCATATCAGAAGTCGAAAGCGTTTTTCGGCGATGGTTGGGCGTACAAGAAAGCAGCATTCCATAGAGGCGTGGGTGATGGCCTAAACGGCACGGGGGAAACAGCGGCATGACATTCGAAGGGGTGGTGACAATTGTGGTGGTGGCAGTTGTAATAATCGTAGCCGCTATCGTTGCCTGGAAACTGTATGTGAACTCTAGGAGGACGCGCAAGAATTACGCGCGCTCTTTAAAGCTAGTTCCGATGCTAATTCATTTACCGCCGAGCACAGATGATGTTCAGATTGGCGGGCGTGATGAGCGCGACGTGATTGGCGAGCAGATTTCTGAGGCGCAGATGATGTATAGTATCATCGCGTCGACGGTAAAGAAAGGCTGGAAGTCGAAGATTGAGGGGCAGAAGCATCTGAGTTTCGAGATTATCGCGCACGACGGTATTATTAAATATTACGCGGTGGTGCCAGCGGTACTCACAGAGACGGTAAAGCAGGCGGTGACGGCATCGTATCCAACGGCGCGCCTCGAGGAAGTCGATGAGATTAACTTCTTTAGTAAGGAAGGAAAGATTGATGGCGTGTCGGGTGGCGAATTGAGGCTCAAGGATGAGTTCCATCTGCCAATTGCGAGCTATGAGGATACGAGGCGCGATGCAAGTATTGGCATTATTAACGCTCTATCGAATGCAAAGAAGGGTGATGGCATTGGCATTCAGGTTTTGTTCCGCCCGACGGACGGCAACTGGGCGAAGGTTGCGCAAATGAAAGCGGACGAAATCAAGGAAGGCAAAAAATCCAAAAAGTCGGCAGCTACTGGCGCGTTGAACAAATTAGTTGTAGGCGCGGGTAATTTAGTTGGAGACCTTGCCGAGGCGCTTTGGAAACCGCCAGAGATGCATGAAAAAGACAAGGACGAGAAAGAACAGCATCAGCTTTCAAATTTGGACCAGGAGAAGATTCAGCGCATCGAAGAAAAGACGAAGCACCCAGGTTTCGAGGTGCTCATCCGTGTTGTGGCAAGCTCTGCGACGCGCGCAAGGGCAGAGGCTTTACTCGGTGGTGTCGTGTCGGTTTTCTCGCAGTTTGATTTGCCGCAGTACAACGGTTTTAAATATGATTTCTTGAATAATACGAGAGAATTGACGCATAACTTCATCTTGCGCTGGTTCCCACAAGAGAGTAAGAGCATGATACTCAATAGTATGGAGCTTGCGAGTATCTTCCACTTGCCGAGCCAGAATGCGATTCCGACTAGCCAGGTTGAGCGCCAGGCGGTTAAGCAGGTTGATGGTCCGACGAAGATTCCAGAAGAGGGCGTGATTCTTGGCGTAAACGAGTTCCGTGGCGAGCAGAAGACGATTCGCCTTCAGACGAACGACCGTCGCCGCCATACGTACGCAATCGGTGCTACGGGTTCTGGTAAATCCGTGCTTCTCGAGAATATTGCCTATCAGGATATGTGCGATGGGCGCGGTTTCTGTTTTATTGACCCGCACGGTGACGCGGTAGAGTGGTTGCTCAGTCGCGTGCCACAGGAGCGCATGGATGATGTGATTCTGTTTGAGCCAGGTAGTATGGATAATCCGGTCGGTATGAATATGTTCGAGTTTGACCGCGAGGATCAGAAGGACTTCATCGTTCAGGAGGCAATCAATATGCTTGTCTCGCTCTATGACCCGGGTCAGCAGGGTATGTTTGGCGCAAGAGCTCAGCATATGTTCCGCAACGCGGCGCTCCTTCTCATGAGCGATCCGAATGGCAGCACATTCATCGATGTGCCACGCTGTTTTATCGATCCGGAATTTGTGAAGTCGAAGCTGAAATATGTGACAGACAGAAACGTCTTTGATTATTGGACGAAGGAGTTCCCGGCGTCGCAGAAGTCGAGCGAATCTGGCGATGTGACGAGCTGGTTCGTCTCGAAGTGGGGCCCATTCCTGTCGAACAAGATGATGTGTAATATTCTTGGTCAGGTGAAGTCTGGCTTCAACCTGCGTGAGATTATGGATAACAAGAAGATTCTCCTCGTGAACCTCTCGAAGGGTACTACTGGTGAGCTAAACGCGAAGCTGCTTGGTATGATTTTCGTGATGAAGTTCCAGGCGGCGGCAATGAGCCGCGCAGATACGGCAGAGGATGATCGCGTGGACTTCTGTCTGTTCGTGGACGAGTTCCAGAACTTCGCGACAGAGAGCTTTGAGTCGATCCTATCTGAGGCCCGTAAGTATCGCTTGAACCTCTTCCTCGCCAACCAGTTCATGACGCAGCTGACGGATAAGATTCGCGAGGCGATTATCGGTAACGTCGGTACGATCATGTGCGGCCGTATTGGCGTGACGGATGCTGAGCTCATGGAGAAGGCCTTTACGCCGGTGTTTAATGCCGAGGATCTCCATAAGCAGCCGAACTATAACTGGATTGCGACGGTGATGATGTTTAATACGCCGACGGCGCCATTTACGATGCGCACTTTGCCACCGATGGGCGAGGGTAGTACAGAGATTATGCAGAGGATGCGCGCCTATGTCCTTACGAAGTATGGACGTCCGCGTGCAGAGGTGGAGGCGGAGATTGAGGCGCGCTTGGCGGCTTCGATTGGGCCAAAGAAGGAACTTGATGATGGGGCTTCGAGCCAGTCTTCGGCCGCGATGAAGAAGAACTTCCTTGATTCCTGGCTAGAGAAGAAGGCGTCGATAGAGAAGCAGTCGAAAGCGAATGCGGGTGCCGATCCGACCCCGATTACCGTTCCGAAAGCTTCGGTGGCGCCGGCGGCCAAGATGGTTGAGGAGACGCCACGCGACGAGGCGCTATCTCTAGTAGATAATAAGAATTCGCTCGATTCGCTAGATACGAAGATGGTTGAATCTGGTTTATTGTCGTCGACGCCGGTAAATAAACCTGCTCCAGCGGCTGCCCCAACTCCGGCCGCCCCTGTGGCGGAGGCCGCTACTCCTGCGGCTACTGAGGCGCCGGCCAAACCAGCAGAAGATAATGGTGGCATTAGAACAGAAAAGAACAACGCGGACGAAGTAGTATTGCGTTGGCGCTAAAAACCATATAAATATATGGTTTTTGGTTCAGAAGGGCCTTAGAAGCGATTCTAGGGCCCTTATACTTGATTTTTTGGGGTGAGTTGTGCTAAAATAGTTATGTTATATAAAAAAGTTGAGGTAAATGTAAAATGGCTGCAGCAGCTAAGAAGTCCGGTGGGGCCGATGAAGAGTACAATGCGTCCGAAATTCAGGTTTTGGAAGGGCTCGAGCCAGTGCGCAAGCGCCCTGGTATGTACATCGGCTCAACTGGTTTTGATGGCCTTCATCACCTTATCAAGGAGATTGCAGACAACTCCATCGATGAGGCGATTGCCGGTTACGCTACCCATGTTAAGGTTACGCTCCTTAATGACGGTGGCTGCCGTGTCGACGATGACGGTCGTGGTATCCCTGTAGATATCCACCCAAAAACAAAATTATCTACACTAGAGACAGTATTAACAGTGCTCCACGCTGGCGGTAAGTTCGGCGGTGGTGGCTACAAGGTCTCATCCGGTCTCCACGGTGTGGGCTCTTCGGTCGTGAACGCGCTTTCGACGCACATGATTGCAGAGGTCTACCGTGACGGCAAGATTAATCATATCGAGTTCGATACTGGTAAGACCGTGAAGCCTATCGAGGTTACTGGTTCAACTGACAAGCAGGGTACGAGCATTACGTTCTATCCTGATCCAGCAATCTTCAAGGAAACGACAACCTTCGATTATGACTGGGTAGTGAACTATCTTCGCCACCAAGCATATTTGACGAAGGGTATCTTGACTTCCGTTCATGATGAGCGCACAGGCAAGACCGATTCCTTCTACTTCGAAGGCGGTATCAAGAGCTATGTCCGTCGCTTGAATGAGGGCAAGGAAGTGGTTTCGGACGATATTTTCTACGTCGAAAAACAGGTTGAAGATAGTGGTGTCGAGATTGCAGTTCAGTATAATGATTCCTTCTCGGAAACGATGCGTCCATTCGCAAACAACGTGTTGACCCCAGATGGCGGTACTCACGTCGTTGGTTTCCGTACGGCAATGAATCGTGTTATTAATGATTACGCTCGTAAGAATGGTCTTCTTAAGGAAAAGGAAGACAACCTCACTGGCGACGATATTAAGGAAGGTCTCACCGCCGTTATCTTGGTGAAGCTTCCAGATCCACAGTTCGAAGGTCAGACCAAGAACAAGCTTGGCAACCCAGAGGTCCGTGGTTATGTTGATAAGGTTACGAGCGAATACTTCGCTTACTATCTTGAAGAGCATCCAGATATCGCAAAGAAGATTGTACAGAAAGCTACGCTTGCTGCGCGTGCACGCAAGGCTGCTCGTGCTGCTCGCGATAACGTTATCCGCAAGGGTGCGTTCGAAGGTCTCAACCTTCCATCGAAGCTCGCTGACTGTTCTTCGCGCGATCGTACCGAATGTGAGCTCTTCATCGTAGAGGGTAACTCCGCTGCCGGTTCCGCAAAGGAAGGTCGCGATTCGAAGATTCAGGCAATCTTGCCGCTTCGTGGTAAGGTGCTTAACACCGAGCGCGCACGTCTCGATAAGATGTTCGCGAACGCCGAGATTGTTTCGCTTATCAAGGCACTTGGCGTTGGTATTGGTGATACCTTTGATATTAATGGTCTGCGTTATTACAAGATTGTGTTCATGACGGATGCCGATGTCGATGGTGCGCATATCTCAACTTTGCTCCTCACATTCTTCTTCCGCTACATGCCAGAGGTTATCAAGGCTGGTCACGTTTATCTCGCGAAGCCGCCTCTATTTGGCCTCATTAAAGGCACGGGTAACACTCGTAAAATTGAATATATCTATAACGAGGAAGCACTCGAACAGACGCTCGCAAAGCGTATCGAAGAGCGCAAGGTTGCCGGTACGAAGATTAACCCAGAGGACGAAACCTTCAAGCAGGCTGGCTACACCGCGCAGCAGCGCTTTAAGGGTCTCGGCGAGATGGACGCAGCTCAGCTCTGGGAGACCACGATGAACCCAGCAAATCGTACGCTTATCCGCGTGAACATTGAGGATGCCGAGAAGGCTGACGCAATCTTTACCAAGTTGATGGGCGACGAAGCAGAACTCCGTAAAAACTTTATTCAATCGAGAGCGGCCACGGTCGACTTGGATGATTTGGACTTCTAGGAGGGAATGAACTATGGTAGACAAGAAAAAACAGATTGAAAATCCAGAAGACGAGCGCGACGAGAGCAAAGTCGGTAACGTGCCAGATAGCGCGGACGACAAAGGCGTCGACGAAACGCTCGGAACCACCACTCCTGACGAAGAAGAAATCGTGAAGGTCGGTGGCCTCAAGGCGCATCTCGCTGAAGATGGCGTCGAGGAATTGACGGTTGAGAACGTGATGGAAGATAGCTTCCTTCGCTATTCGATGTCCGTGCTTATCGATCGCGCACTCCCAGATGTACGCGATGGTCTCAAGCCGGTGAATCGCCGTATTCTTTATGCAATGAACAAAAATGGTTGGAAGGCCCCACATGCGACGGTAAAGTCCGCTCGTATCGTCGGTGAAGTGATGGGTAAATACCACCCGCACGGTGATTCCTCCATTTATGATTCGATGGTGAACCTCGCTCAGCCTTGGAAGATGCGCTATACGCTCGTCGAAGGTCAGGGTAACTTCGGTTCGATGGACGGTGATGAACCAGCTGCTTCGCGTTACACCGAGGCTCGTATGGATAAGGTTGGTGCTGAGCTCCTAACCGATATTGAGAAGAACACTGTTGATTTCCGCGATAACTTCGATGGTACCGAACAGGAACCAGTGGTGCTCCCAGCAGCGCTCCCGAACATTCTTTTGAATGGTCAGATGGGTATTGCTGTCGGTATGGCAACTAATATTCCGCCACATAACCTCGGTGAGGTCGTGGATGCGACGATTGCTCAGATTGACAATCCAGATATTACGCTCGAAGAGCTCATGAAGCACGTGAAGGGTCCAGACTTCCCAACAGGTGCCGAGGTCTACGGCGGCGCACCGATGAAGCAGGCCTACGCAACTGGTCGCGGTTCGGTGACGATTCGCGCTATTGCGAATATTGAAGAGAAGAAGAACGGTCGCTTCAACATTGTTATTACAGAGGTGCCTTACGGCATGAGCAAGGAAGCCTTCGTCGATAAGGTACGCGAGCTCGTGATGGCAAAGAAGCTTGATCATATCGCTGATGCGCGCGACGAGTCCGCTCGTGGTAAGGTGCGCGTCGTAGTCGAGCTCAAGAAGGACGCCTTCCCGAAGAAGATTTTGAACCAGCTCTATAAGCTTACCGGTCTTCAGACGAGCTTCCATTATAATGTGCTCGCGCTCATTGACGGCATTCAGCCAAAGGTGATGGGTCTCAAGGAGATTCTCGCGGAGTTTATTAAGCACCGCCAGAAGGTGGTTCGCCGCCGTACGGAGTTTGACCTCCAGAAGGCGAAGGAACGCGCTCATATCCTCGAAGGTTTGAAGATTGCTCTCGATCATATCGATGAGGTGATTAAGACGATTCGCGAATCCTATGACGACGCAGATAAGCGCCTCATGGAACGCTTCGGCCTCTCTGAGGTTCAGGCTGCCGCTATCTTGGCTATGCAGCTTCGTCGCCTCCAGGGTCTCGAACGCGATAAGATCGAGAATGAACTCAAGGAACTCCATGAGCTTATCGCTAAGCTCGAGGCAATTCTTGCTTCCGAACAGGCTATTCTCGACGTTATCAAGGAAGAACTCCTTGCTATGAAAGAGAAGTATGGCGATCCTCGCCGCAGTAAGATTATTAATCACGAGCTCGGTAAGTTCGCTGAGGAAGATTTGATCCCAGATGAGGAGAGCGTGGTGCTTCTTACCGCACAGGGCTACGTCAAGCGTGTCCTCCAGAATGACTTCAAGAAGCAGAACCGTGGTGGCAAGGGTCGCCGTGGTATGACGACCAAGGAAGAAGATGTGATTGATACGATTATTACGGCTAACTCGCACGACTTCTTGCTATTCTTCACGAACCAAGGTCGCATTTTCCGCATCAAGGCTTACGAAATCCCACAGTCTTCGCTTGTCGCGAAGGGTACGGCATCGGTGAACTTGCTCAGCTTGCACCCAGAGGAGAAGATTACCTCGGTGATTAAGCAGGGTACGGAAGCCGGCGAAGATGGTTATCTCTTCATGGCGACGACCAAGGGTACGATTAAGAAGACCTCGCTTAAGGATTATGCAAATATCCGCACGAACGGCCTCATCACGATTAAGCTCGATGATGGCGACGAACTTCGCTGGGTCCGCGGTACGACTGGCGAGAATGACATTATCATCTCGACCTCGGCTGGCCAGGCGGTCCGCTTCAACGAGAAGGATGTGCGCCCAATGGGCCGCGCTGCTCGCGGTGTCCGTGGCGTGCGTCTGCGTCCGAACGATACAGTGGTCGGCATGGACGTCGTATCTGACCCAGAGAACCAGAAGTTGATTGTTATTTCGACGAAGGGTTACGGCAAGATGACGGCTGCGACGAACTTCCCACCACACAAGCGTGGCGGTGTTGGCGTCAAGGTGGCCGCGATTACCTCTAAGACTGGTCCAATCGCAGCGGTTCATACGCTCGATCCAGAGGCCAAAGAGGTGATTATGATGTCTACCGGCGGTCAGGCGATTCGCGTCGCGGTCAAGGATATTCCAACCTTGGGTCGCGCAACGCAGGGTGTCCGCGTGATGCGCCTCAATGACGGTGATGCAGTCGCTTCAATCGGTATTCTCCCGAAGGAAGAAGAGGAAGAAGCTGCTGAAGCTCTAGCTGACGAGAAGCCAGCTAAGGCCGAAAAAGCAGAGAAAAAGTAACATAGTTACTCGAGAAATACCCCTGGCAAACGGGGGTATTTTTGTTGTGATAAAATATAGGTATGGAAAACATAGAAGGGCTCGGTGGGCTACTAGCGTTCGTAATCGGATGGTTTGTAGCGCAGACCGGTAAATTGATTGGGGATTTGATTAAGAATAAGGGGCGCATGAGCGGCCGGGAGATATTTGACTGCTTCTTCCGCAGTGGAGGCATGCCTAGCGGCCACACAGCGAGCTTTACGGGCCTTTCGACCTTCTTTATTGGTCAATATGGTGTTTTTGCGCCAATTACCGTCCTAGCGCTTTGTATGACGGTCATAGTGGTATATGATGCGGTGAATGTCCGCTACGCCGTGGGTGAGCAGGGTAAAGTTATCAATCTCATGATTATGGACCGTAATTATAAGAAGAAAAAGGTGAAGGTTGTTGAGGGGCACACGGTGCCACAGGTGATTGTCGGGGCGATTCTAGGTATCGCGATCGGCACTATCATGGCGCTTTGCTTCTAGTCCTATAGGTTTTTCTGGAGCATATAAAGTTGAACTTTTCGAAAAGTTCAACTTTTTTTGGGTTGGTGGAGGGGCTGAAATGTGCGTTTAAAATGGTTATGCTAGGGGTAGGGCAGAAAAAACGCAAAAAAGTCAAAAAATCTCAAAAAAAGTGCTTGACTTGGCCTGCTGGATGGTATAAGATAGGAGATAGTTTTAACTGCGAGGTGGTCCGATTCCGGATGCTTGTTAGTTAAGGCTCAAGTTTTTTAACAATTTAGTGTGCAATTAATTATCAACGTCAGTCTTTTATTTTAAATTGAGTTTTCAAATTCAAAATTTTATGGAGAGTTTGATCCTGGCTCAGGATGAATGCTGGCGGCATGCCTAATACATGCAAGTCGAGCGGTAACAGGACTAGCTTGCTAGTTGCTGACGAGCGGCGGACGGCTGAGTAACGCATGGGAACGCACCCCAAACTGAGGGATAACTAGTCGAAAGATTAGCTAATACCGCATGTGATCTTCGGATTAAAGCTTTCGGGCGGTTTGGGAATGGCCTGCGTACGATTAGATAGTTGGTGAGGTAATGGCTCACCAAGTCGACGATCGTTAGATGGTTTGAGAGGATGATCATCCAGACTGGGACTGAGACACGGCCCAGACTCCTACGGGAGGCAGCAGTAGGGAATCTTTCACAATGGGCGAAAGCCTGATGGAGCAACGCCGCGTGCAGGATGACGGCCTTCGGGTTGTAAACTGCTTTTATAAGCGAGAAATATGATGGTAACTTATGAATAAGGATCGGCTAACTACGTGCCAGCAGCCGCGGTCATACGTAGGATCCGAGCATTATCCGGAGTGACTGGGTGTAAAGAGTTGCGTAGGTGGCATCGTAAGTAGATAGTGAAATCTGGTGGCTCAACCATTCAGACTATTATCTAAACTGCTAAGCTCGAGACCGTTAGGGGTAACTGGAATTTCTAGTGTAGGAGTGAAATCCGTAGATATTAGAAAGAACACCGATAGCGTAGGCAGGTTACTGGGACGTTTCTGACACTAAGGCACGAAAGCGTAGGGAGCAAACGGGATTAGATACCCCGGTAGTCTACGCTGTAAACGATGGATACTAGCAGTTTCGGGTATCGACCCCTGGAGTTGCGAAGCTAACGCGTTAAGTATCCCACCTGTGTAGTACGATCGCAAGATTAAAACATAAAGGAATTGACGGGGACCCGCACAAGCGGTGGAGCGTGATCTTTAATTCGATGGTAAACGATAAACCTTACCAAGGCTTGACATCTCGGGAAGGCTTCCGAAAGGAATCTGTGCCCTCGGGAACCCGAAGACAGGTGATGCATGGCCGTCGTCAGCTCGTGTCGTGAGATGTTTGGTTAAGTCCATCAACGAGCGCAACCCTTGCAACCAGTTGTATTTTTCTGGTAGGACTGCCCCGGTAACGGGGAGGAAGGAGGGGATGATGTCAGGTCAGTATTTCCCTTACGCCTTGGGCTAGAATCGCGCTACAATGGCCGGTACAATGCGAAGCGAAGCAGTGATGTGAAGCAAACCGCACCAAAGCCGGTCCCAGTTCGGACTGGAGGCTGAAACTCGCCTCCACGAAGTCGGAATCGCTAGTAATCGCAGATCAGCATGTTGCGGTGAATACGTTCCCGGGTCTTGTACACACCGCCCGTCAAACCATGAGAGTCACCAACACCCGAAGTCCGTTTCGGCGGCCTAAGGTGGGGGAGATGATTGGGGTTAAGTCGTAACAAGGCATCCGTACCGGAAGGTGCGGATGGATTACCTCCTTTCTAGAGAAGGATAAGATGCGCAGATTGTAGCAATATAATCTGTAGCTAGGTCGGTTGTAGTAGTAGATATAAGCTTGATCTATTACAATTCTAGCTTCGGCTAGATGCAACAAAAGCTATCAGAGAAACCGCGTTGTTCTTGATTGCACGCTAAATTGTTAAACAAAAACCGCCCGTTCGAGGGCGGTTTTTTGTAGTTTATATCTTATAGCCCAAGGCTTTTAAGGGCGTTTGCTGCTGTCGCTATTACCGCGATTACAAGACTAAAGGGGATAGCTGTGTTTTTTATCTGGGAGCGGATAAAGTTGAACTTTTCGAAAAGTTCAACTTTATTGGGTCTGACAAAAAACGTTGGAGAGGGCCTAAATATTGTTGTAAAAAATACAGAAACAGATGAAAAATCCCCCAATTGTGCGACTTGGGGGATTAGGACATGCGTTAGAGTCTAGTAGAGCAGGCTTACTGGCTGGGGGTCATTTGTTGTGGATCTTGCCAGAAATCGTCGTGGTCGTCGTCATTATTATTGTTGTTGCTGATGGGCGTAACGGTTGCGGGGTCGTCTTCCGCTTCGTCATCATCATCGTCTTTTTCGCGGTCGAGAACCTTTTGTACTTCTCTCATAGCATCCGGATAGCTGCCGCCCTTAGCCCAAAAGGCGTAATCGTTCGGGTGGGGTAGTATGCCCTTATTATAGAGCTGTATCGCCTCTGAAAAAGTTGGAACGTGGCCTTGCTCTCTCGCGACCGTCAGTAGCAACTCTAGTGCGTTAAGTGCCTCTCCGGAATAGTGTTCTGAAAATTTGTGTTGTGTCATAAAAACACCTCCTCTTTGCCCCTTATTTCGCTCTAGAAGACTCCTAAACGCTCGAAACGAGCATCGACCAGTCCTAATGGTCAACTGCCCTCAAAATACAAGATAATTGCCGATTATGCAAGCATAAGGGATATGCTGGCGTAAATGACTATGCGCGAGCGTTCGTGTTTGCGAATGCCGACGCGCAAAAAGCCGGCCGGGATCGGCCGGAAAATGTGCGTCGTGGCGGGCCGGAATGTGCGGCGCTTCGTGTTGAAATTTGAATGTGGCGTTGGCGCGATGCGTGTCGAACGTTGGCATGGCGCGCGGCAAAATGCGGGCAGGGCGTTGGTAAAAAAATGGCAGTGCGCGGGAACGAATTTTGGCAAAAATGTGGCCGAAAAATCAGGCCATCAAAAAAGCTCCGAATTCAGTGCACCGTGACCATTGAAACACGAATTTTGTCACGCTAGAACCGGAGCTTATAAAAGGTGTTTGTGTTTTTTGTGTTTTTATAAGTTTTTGTTTTTGAGAATAGTGCGGCTTTTATGTTCTGCGAATAAACACAAAAGCTATTTTTAGTATAAGCGGAATCCAGTGGATTGTCAATAGTATTGTATAAGATTTTTATACAAAATTAACAGGGGTGAAAATGTGGAAAACTAAAAAAGTCCAAAAAAAGTCTCAAAAAAGTCGGGCTAAATGTGAGGCAAAAATTGGCTCAAAAAATGGCCCTCGTGAACACGAAAATTTGGCAAAAATGGCGTCAAAATTTGCATAAAAATGTGGGCCAAAATGGCCGCGATTTTGGGCCGATTTGGCCATGCAAAATGGCCGATTTCGCGGCCTTCGAGTTAATGACTTGGCGGCCAAAATAATATAAAATGGGTGTATGGAAAAACGTATTTTTGGCGCGACTGATGGCATTCGTGGGCGTGTCGGTGAGGCGCCACTCAGACCAAAAATATTAGAGAATTTGGGCCGTCAAATTGCCAAAAAAGCATACGCCCAAAAAGTCTTAATGGGCCGCGACACGCGCGAAAGTGGCATATGGATGGCGGACTATTTGCAGGAAGGCTTGGAAGCCGAAGGCGCGAAAGTTGAGAACTTTGGCGTGCTGCCGACGCCAGCCGTACAGGCGGTTATTCAGAATTCTGGCGAGTATGATGCGGGCGTGATGCTGACAGCGTCGCATAACCCGGCAACAGATAACGGTATTAAGGTGTTTGGTGCGGATGGCGACAAGATTACGGATGAGCAGGAACTTGCGATCGAGGAAGCTTACTTCGCCGATAAGGTAGTAGACGACGAGGATGCGCCAGATGAGGTGCGTTTCGTGCCGGAGCTCAGAGAATCGTCTCTAAAGTTCTATGAGCAGCTTGTGGCGGAAAAGATTGGTGACAGGGGCTTTGACGGTCAGAAGGTTATTCTAGACGCCGCTAGTGGCGCAGGGCACGAGTTTTCGAAGAAGGTATTCGAGGAGTTCGAGCTAGAGGTTGAACAGATTGATCCAGAGCCGACCGGTAAGAATATTAATGATGGCTACGGTGCGCTTTATCCGGAGAAGCTGGCCGAAGAGACGCGTGAACAGGGGCTCATCGGGGTGGCGCTAGATGGCGATGCTGATAGGATCGTGCTTGCTGATGAAGAGGGGCGCATCTGGGATGGCGATCGTATCGTAATCTTGATTGCTGAGTATTTGAAGGGACTGGGGAAGCTGCCAGAGGATACGGTGGTGCTGACTGAATATAGTAATCTTGCAACGATTAATTACCTAGAGAATGAGGGCATCCATGTGGCGAAGGTCGTGAATGGCGACCGCGCGGTGGCACAGAAGTGCCGCGAGTTAGGCGGCATCCTTGGTGGCGAGTTGGCAGGCCATATCATATATCTGCCGTGGCTAAGGGGTTCGGATGGTACCTTTATGGCACTAATGATTATGCGTATCGTTCAGGAGAGCGGCAAGAGGCTTGCTGACCTCTGGGCGGACTACGAGAATTTGCCGTCTCGCCAGTGGGGACTCTTCGTGAAGGAGAAGAAGCCAGTCGAGGAGATTCCGGGCTATAGCGAAGCTGTTCGCGAGGCTGAAGAGCGTTTCGCGGGTAAGGGGCGTGTATTTGTGCGCTATTCTGGCACGGAAAATAAAATTAGGATTCTCGTTGAAGGCGAAGATGACGCTTTGGTTGATGAGATCGGCGAAGGTTTAGCAAGTATTATTAAAAAGGAGATAGGGGTATGATTGAAATCGGTGCAGTAACAGAGTACGACACAGAGGTCGCAGAGGCGATGGGCAAACTTCGTCAGCAGCTAAGTGCGCGCCATGATGGTTCGGCGATTAGTCGCGAGATTATTGAGGAGCTCATCGAGTCGCCTTATCATGATATTCTGATTGCAACAGATGGCGGCAAGGTGGTCGGCATGACGATTGTTTCGATTGTGATGGCGACGCTCGATCGCAATGTATATATGGAAGATCTCGTTGTCGATAGCGAATGCCGCGGCAAAGGCGTTGGCGGCAAATTGCTTGACGCCGTGAAAGACTGGGGCAGGGCGCATGGTTGCCGTCGCCTTGAGTTCACTTCGTCGAGCCGCGAGAAGAAGGAAGGCGCCAAGGGCTTCTACGAGAGCCATGGAGCCGAGGTTCGCGAGACGAACGCATTCCGCGCAGAATTGAATTAGCCTGTTCTTATAGAGGTGGTAGGGGGGTTGACTTTTTGGTCGATTTCGCTTATACTTATTCCAAGACTAGGTCAAAATAAAAAATAGTCGAAACAAAAATAAAAACAGACAAGAGTATGTGGAAGAAATTTTTGGCAGCTAGCGCTGTCGCCTCTGGCATAATAGGGCTCCTTGGTGCAGGGGATGCTTTTGCGGTCGTAGTTGCTGGTCAATACACTCCCGGCCAAGAATTATTTTTAGCAGCGACAGAATATGATATCTGCGTCCATAAGGACGGCGGATATGCTGGTGATTTGATTATTGCGGATATTCGGGGGGCTAATTACGAGAAACAGATTGTTTTTGGCGATATTACTGACGGTGAATACTGTACGCCAGTTGACGACATTCCGGCCGATAGTAAGTTGAAATATGTGACGCCGATGGGGCTTAGCGATATGATTTACATCCAGTCTGAGGATGAGGATGGTGAAAAAAACAGGGTAGAACTGAATTTGAACAATTCTACGATGTCTAACGAGTATTTACGCGCTTATGGCCAAACGACGACGAGAGTGAAAAAGTCTAGTGCGACGATTAGCTTCGATGCTAACGGCGGCGCCGGTACGCTGCCGGTGATTACTGGCGCCACGATCGGTTCGAACGTGACTTTGCCAAAGAATACACTAACGCGCACGGGCTATAGGTTTGCCGGCTGGAATACGAAGGCTGACGGTACTGGCACGCCTTACGCCGACGAAGCGACGATTACTGTCGAGGAGCTTGGCCAGATTCAGCTTTTTGCGCAGTGGGTAGCGACTACGACGACGTTGGACACTGGACGAAAAGTTAACGCGGCCATAAAGACCTTAGCGGCGGGGAGTAGTGCAGTCTATGATAGCTACGACACGCTAATTAAAAAACTTGAATTCGTCGATACTCTTCCTGCCGCCGTAAATGACAATACTCCTAAAGTGAACATTGCGCTCAGCGGAGAAGAACCCGTCTACGCCTACTGGGTAGCTAATGAGGAAAAAATATATATCAATACGGAGATGGATACGATCTATGCAAACAGAGACTCCTCATATATGTTCAGAAACATGCAGGCTCTCACCCCGCTTACTCTCCCGGCATCATTTAATACTGCGAAGGTAACGGATATGAGCTATATGTTTGGCGGCATGCGGGCTCTCACCTCGCTCACCCTCCCGACATCGTTCAGTACTGCTAATGTAACGAATATGAGCGGTATGTTTGCTGGCATGTTTGCTTTAACCTCGCTCAATCTCCCGGTATCATTTAACACTGCGAATGTGACGAATATGAGTACTATGTTTACTGGCATGATGGCTCTCACCTCGCTCACTTTCCCGACATCGTTTAATACTGCGAAGGTAACGGATATGAGCAGTATGTTTTGCAATATGCGGGCTCTCACCTCGCTCACTTTTCCGGCATTATTTAATACTGCGAAGGTGACGGATATGAACAATATGTTTTATGGCATGCAGGCTCTCACTTCACTTACTCTTCCGACATCGTTTAATACTGCGAAGGTGACGGATATGAGCAGTATGTTTAGAAACATGGCGGCTCTCACTTCACTCACCCTCCCGACATCGTTTAATACTTCGAATGTAACGAATATGAGCCGTATGTTTAATGATATGGCAGCTCTCACCTCGCTCGATTTTCCGGTATCATTTAATACTGCGAACGTAACGGATATGAGCTTTATGTTTTCTGGCATGTGGGCTCTTACTTCGCTCAATTTCCCGGCATCATTTAATACTGCGAAGGTAACGGATATGAGCTTTATGTTTACTAGTGTGCGGGCTCTCACTTCACTTACTCTCCCAACATCGTTTAATACTGCGAATGTGACGAATATGAGCCGTATGTTTTCTGGTATGTGGGCTCTTACTTCGCTCACTTTCCCGACATTGTTTAATACTGCGAATGTAACGGATATGAGCAGTATGTTTTCTAATATGGAGGCTCTCACCTCACTTACTCTCCCGACATCGTTTAATACTGCGAATGTAACGAAAATGATCGGTATGTTTAATGGTACGTGGGCTCTTACTTCACTCACCCTCCCGACATCGTTTAATACTGCGAAGGTAACGGATATGAGCAGTATGTTTTCCAATATGACGGCTCTCACTTCGCTCACTCTCCCGAATTCTTTCGTGGTTAATAGTGGCACTACGACTACTGGCATATTTACCTCGGTGAAGAATACCGCAAAACTGTACGCCACTGATTCGACGATTCGATCGCTCTGGCCTGGTGTGCTCGGGAATTAGGATAAAACTTATACTTGCATCGCCCGAAAAAATAGAGTAGAATAATTCTGGTAAGGGGATATAGCTCAGCTGGTTAGAGCGCGTCACTGATAATGACGAGGTCTGTGGTTCAAGTCCACATATCCCCACCAGATAAATTCGCCCGAGAGGGCGCTTTTTTATGGTTATGTTTTGAGCCTGAATAAGATTATGTTATGATACGCGAAGATAGCCTCGATTGAGGTTTGATCTTTAATACTATTGAAAGGCAGGTCTATATGTATGTTAAAAGTGAGTCATTTGACTTTGACGAGGGAAATACGTGACGCCATACAGCTGAAGGCGAAGGATTACCAGACCTTTAAGGAGAGGGATGGAGGCGCGATTCGCATCTCGTTCTTTCCGTTCTGCAAAGCGGCGGACGATTGGCTCGGCGGTTTAGGCCAGTTTACGGATTTGATAAACCGTTTTAATGGTAAAATTACGCAGTCTCGAAATCCGCCGTGTTATGAGTTTTCATTCGGAATTACCCCTGGCGGGAGTCAAGTAATTCCCGTTGTTGGGGACGGGGCGAAGCAAGAGCTTAGCTGTTACGCCTACTCGGCGATGAAAGCCGCTCATGCGTCTCGCGCGCTGTATGAGGGTGGGGAATATCGCTCCGGAGACGATCTCTATATCTGGTACCTCAAGGAAGACAATGGTTATGTGGCGCAGCCTGGTGCTTTGGGCTTTATTATTGAGCACGAAGGCAACCTTTTCTGCGATATCGTGGTTTGCGTTTCTGGCGCGACGCCGATAGAGGATGAGACGTGCGCGGCGGAGGCAATTAGGGTAATCGAAGAGATATTCTCGTTCGAGAAAGATTTCAAGGTTATATCACCGCGTTTACATACTGCCGAGTAAGAATGGCCCGGCATTTGCCGGGCTTTTTGTGCTAAAATAATTGGTACGTGGGGTGTGCGAAGGCTTCGGTCTTTGCCACTCCACCATTTAAAATCGGCGAGAAGCCGGTTTTTTGTTTTTGATATAATTGATGATATGAGATTAATCTTTGTGCGCCACGGCCAAACCGATACGAATCTTATAGAGATGGCGGGGAAGCCGATTCTCGATGACAACGCGTCGCTAAACGAGGGGGGGGCTGAAGCAGGCGCAGCGCGTGGCGGAAGAGTTAAAGGGCGAGAAGGTCGATGCGATTTTTGCGTCTCCTCTAAAAAGAGCGATGGAAACGGCGGCGGAAATTGCCCGTTATCATGACGCTCCGGTTTTAGCCATGGATGGTTTGCGGGAGCGTAAACTAGGCACGCTAGTTGGCGAGCGTCTTCAGGCGGCCTTTGATTTCGACAATGTTGTCCGAGCGGACGATATTGAGTCGGTGGACGCATTCTTTGAGCGGGTTTATGCAGCAATAGATCAAATTGTGGCTTCAGGGTACGAAAATGTCGTAGTCGTATCGCATGGCGGCGTGTCGCATGTTTTTAGGGCATATTTTAACAAGCTTGAGTGGAAGGGCAACCTGCGCGTAGAGCACCTTAAGAACTGCGAGTATAAAATTTACGAGATATAACAGATAAGGGCGCGCTGAGAGGCGCTGTGAGGCCCGTTTCGAGTTTGAAACGGGTATTTTTGTGTCTTTTTTTGGCTAAGGCGCAGGAAAGCGATATTGCTTGCATAACAGGGGTGGAGATGCTCTTGCTACTCTAGTGTTCGGTTATTATGACATATTTTTAGACAAAAGCGTATTGACAAACCAGAAGCTTTATGCTAAAATAGGCATAAGCACCTGCGAAGGTGATTGCTTTTTAGCATCGCCACGCGTCAAAGGGTGGCGATATTATTTGAATTTGGTGGGCAGAAATGGAGACAGCGATGGCTGGAACTAAGGCTGGTGGCGTGAAAGCCGCCTCTACTAACAAAACCAAGTACGGTAAGGATTTCTACGCAGAAATCGGCCGTAAAGGTGGTAAAAATGGTCACACTGGCGGTTTTGCTGCTAACCCAGAGCTTGCGAAGATTGCAGGCGCAAAGGGTGGCCGCATCTCGAAGCGCGGCAAAGCAAAAAAGAATGCCTAATTAAGTTGACTAAGAGCTCGACGAGAGGACACATTCCTCTCGTCGGAACTCTCTTTGAGAGTGAAAAAGAAATCAGGCACATGTCCTGATTTCTTTTTTGTTCTTTGATGAGGTTATTCTTGGATGCCGGGGCTTTGCCAGGTGGCGCCGCAGAGTGGGCAGTGGTAGCGGCCGCGCTCGTCCTGATAGCCAGATAGCTGGCAGACTTTACAGAGGGAAACGCGATGGAGATAGTCGCGGTAGCTGTCAAGGCGATCTTCGGCGAAGTCTTCGTCGTATTTGACGCCGTATTTGGCGCAGAGTTCTTCGGTCTCAGCCCAGGCTTTGGCCTCGATTTCGAGGAGTTCGATATCCGAGTGGTAATCTGTTTCGCCGAGGAGATAGTGGCCGAGCTCGTGGAGAAGGAGAAGCTTGGCTTCGGCGTCGGAATAATCTGTTTCGGTGGCATAAAAAAGCGTGGCGGGCGGGGTAAATTGGAAGCGTTCGCCGGCTTCGATTTGCAAATCAGGGAAATCTTTAGTCAGTTTTGAGATTAGCTTTTGCATAGAGGTAGCAGCCTTTGATTACAGAGAAGGAGCCGTGGCGAGCCTTGAGGAGGCGTGGCATGCGGACGTTTTTCGGGAGTTCGTGGGCGAGGCGCTTGCCGAGAGGGCGGCGGTAGCGTGGGAGGGCGAGGCCGAGAGGACCGCCAAAGATGATGCAATCTGGTTTGAGCTGGATAGTTTGAGGAATGAGGCCGAGGAGCATGCGCTCGATAATGTCGTCCCAAGAGGCGCGGTCGGTGATCTCTTTGATGAGCTTGCCGTAACGGGCGCGAACGGCGCTAGCGGCGGCGAGATCTTCCCATTCGTGTTTCTTGCCGTGATAGAGGTATTTTTCGTGGCCCGGCTCGAAATCGCGGTACTTATTCGAGAGTTTGCCCCCGAGAGTGACACCGCCGCCGATACCGGTGCTGAAGGTGTAATAGACGTTCTTGTGATAGATGCGGCGAGTTTCGGCGAGGGCGGCGAGATTAGCGTCGTTTTCGACGAAAGCAGGGAGCTTAAAATCCTTCTCGAGCTTGTGGGCGATATCGAAAGACTTCCAGGGGAGATTGCCGAGCCAGGTGGCGCGGTTATCTTTCACGATGCCAGGCATGGCGACGCCAAAGGCGATAACTTCAGTCATGACGAAGTTGATGCGGATTTGTTCAAGGAGAAGTTCGTAGAATTTCTTCTGATCGACAGGGGTCTCGAACTTGACGGAATGAAGGATTTTGCCTCGCGCGTTCACGAGGGCAACGATAGTTTTGGTGCCGCCAATGTCGATACAGAGATACATAATTCCATTATACAGCACATTATCCCCTTAATGGCTATTGCATAATTGCGAAATGTGTGGTATAGTATGTAAAAGTGTTTTAGGAGTTTTATGAGCGAAACTGAATACAAATATAGGCGTTGGGGCTGGGGTGCATTGATTGGCCTCGCAGTCGTGATTATTATCGCCGCTATCGTGATTGGCGTTTCTCTTACTGCTTCACCGAAGCCGACAGAGGTCGCAAGCAACGAAACCTCTCAGCAAAGTGAAGAGGAAAAGAATGCCGAGGCTGAGCGTAAGGCTCAGGAAGAGGCTGAGGCGCAGAAACGTGCTGAACAGTCAAAGATGAGCACGCCAAGCGACAACAACAGCAAGACGCAGCAGGAAATTATCGACGAGAGTATTTCTGTAAGCACCTCGATGCCAAAGACTGGTCCAGAGGATGCAATTATCCCAGTTCTCGGTCTCTCGCTCGTCGCGATGTTGTTTGCTTACAATGTCATGATGTTCAAGAAAAACGCTTAGGCTTTACAACAGGGGGAAAATAGATTAAAATAGTGAGCAGTTGGGGATGCTCACTATTTTTTCTGGTGTCAGGAGAGATAATGAGCATTCCCTACGGAAGGAAAAAATCAATGGCTACAAAAGCTAAATTGACAATGGACGAGCTCCTCGCTAACGAGGATAGCAAGGCTATTGTACTCGGCGACACCATCGAAGGTAAGGTGTTGTCCGTTAAGAAGCACGAGATTCTTATCGATCTCGGTGCGCGCGGTGTTGGTCTCGTGCCACGTCGTGAGGTCGCATTTGGGCGCACGCTCAAAGAAGGCGACGATGTATCTGCCTCTGTTGTAGATACTGAGATGGAAGACGGTATGGTTCTTCTTTCTCTCCGCAAAGCCGTTAAAGAGAAAGGCTGGGACGAGATTTCCAGCAAGCTCGAGGCAGGCGAAATTATCGAGGTTCAACCATTCGACGCCAACCGTGGCGGTCTCTTGGTCGAATACGAAGGTATTCGCGGCTTCTTGCCAGTTTCTCAGCTCTCGGCTGAGCATTACCCACGTGTCGGTGGCTCTGACAAGGATGAAATCCTCCAGCGCCTCAACGCTCTCGTTGGTAAGCCAATTCGCGTCCGCATCCTCGATGCTGATCGCAAGACAAACAAGCTCATTCTCTCTGAGAAGGAAGCTATCAAGGACGGTCTCGCAGAGCGCTTCTCGAAGCTCGCTGTTGGTGACGTCGTAAAGGGTGTAGTGACCGGTGTGGTCGACTTCGGTATCTTCGTTAACGTCGATGGTATTGAGGGCCTCGTTCACATTTCCGAGATTTCTTGGGAACGCGTCAACAACCCAGCCGACTATGTCAAGGTTGGTGAAACGGTCGAAGCAAAGATTATCGCTATCGACAAGGATCGCCTCAGCCTCTCTATGAAGCAGCTCCAAGAGGACCCATGGCTCTCTGAGATTGCTAACTTTAAGAAGGGCGACAAGGTCGAAGGTACGATTACTCGTATCACTCCATTTGGCGCATTCGTTCAGATTTCGCCAGCTGTCGAAGCTCTAGTTCATGTTTCTGAGCTCGGTGAAGGCAGCGATGTCGACCCAGAGAAGATCTTTACGCTCAACGAGCGCAAGGAATTCAAGGTTCTCGACATCGATAAGGAAGGTCGCAAAATTTCCCTTAGCTTCGCTGAAAAGAAAGCCAAGAAATAAAGCGCTTTTCTGGAAAAACCACCTTTCGGGGTGGTTTTTTTGTGCTTGTGCTAAAATAGAGACGTGAATCAGCAAATCTTGAGAGTAGAGAACGGATATTCGTCGGTGGACTGGTATTTTTCGCAGCTCCACAACAGACAAAAGATTCGCAAGATTATGCTTGTGAGCGATTTGCCGCTCGAGGCTTTTGAAATTACACGCTATTTTACGAAAGATTTGCCGGAGAGATTAGGGGTGGGGCTTGTAGTTTTTGACCGTTTTAAGCCGAACCCAGATTATGAGTCGGTAGTTGAAGGTGTGCGCGTTTTTAAAGAGAGCGGTTGCGACGCAGTCGTGGCGGTTGGTGGCGGTTCGTCGATGGATGTTGCAAAGTGCATCAAGATGTTCGCGACGCTCGATGAGGGGCAAAATTACCTTGAACAAGAAATTATTCCAAACAAGATTCCGTTCCTCGCAGTGCCAACGACGGCGGGGACGGGCTCAGAGGCGACGCGCTTTGCAATCGTGTATTATCAGGGGAAGAAGCAGTCCGTAACAGATGAAAGTTGTATTCCGGATGCGGTCGTGATGGATCCGAGCGTACTCAAGACTTTGCCGGATTACCAGAGGAAAGCGACGATGCTCGATGCGCTGTGCCACGCGATTGAGTCGTATTGGGCGGTGGCGAGCACAGAGGAGAGCCGGAGTTATAGCGCCGAGGCGATTCGCTTGATTTTTGATAATGTATTTGGATATCTCGCGAACAATCCGGAGCAAAACGAGCAGATGCTCAGGGCGGCGAATCTGGCGGGCAAGGCGATTAACATCACGCGAACGACCGCGCCGCATGCATTTGGTTATAATCTGACCACGGTTTACGGCGTGGCGCATGGGCACGCGGTGGCGCTTTGCATGAAGGCGCTGTTCCCGTTGACGATTGACCGCGCATTCGTATCTTGTAACGATTCGCGCGGAGTGGATTACCTCGAGGGGGTGTTGCGCGAGATGGCGAAATTGATGGGCTGCCAGACCGCGGCGGCAGCATCGAAGAAGTTTGGCGAATTTGTCGATGGCTTGGAGCTCGAAAAACCGGCGTTTTCTGAGGGGGATTTCGAAAAGTTTACAAATACAGTGAATCCGGAGCGCCTCGCAAACCACCCGGTCGCGATTAGCGATAGTGAAATCAAAGACATATATCGAGAAATTTTAGCTTAGCATAAATAAACCCCCGCTGCTTGCGGGGGTTATTGTGTGTGCCATCAGTTACGACGACTGCTTTTGCTGCTGCTGGAGCTGGCGGAGAGTAGGCGGATAAATATATTGATAATATCCAGATACAGGCCAACACAAGCATCAATTGCGTTATCTGTGGTGTGGAGGTCTTCTTGGGCTTTTACCCAGTCGTATCCGACGTAGCCACAGAAGACTGCAGCGACGAGAATATCCCAGATGGTTGGCAGGAATATTCCCGTGACTAAGCAAACTACTTCTACGACGATAATGGCGGTAAGCCCGAAGAAGAGAACTCTGCCTAGTTTCAGGAAGAAATTCGACCAAATCATTGATCCGATCATCATTGCCACAGTGAAGAAGGCGGTTAAGCCGGCGGCGTGGATAATTTGTGCCGCGCTAAAGCCTTCAACATGGATGGTAATGGCAAGTATCACGCCTACGGGTATGACGACGAGATTGTAACCGATAAAACTAACAAAGGGATTATCGCTAAGTTTACTCATCAATATACCGATGATAGCAGTGACGAAATAGCCGACAATAACTGCTCCGGCCGGTAAGCCTGAGAAGTATTCGGCGAAGTATTTAACCATTACGGCATTCATTGCGAAGCCATAGAATAAAACGATGCCAATTATGGCGTTGTATTTCCTGAGCGAGATTGTTCTGCCGCGGGAAAATGACTCTTCATAAGAATTGGACATTGTCTATTCCTCCTTTCTATAAATGTGCATCTCTAAGAGAGAAAATAAGGCGCTTTTTGGCGCTGATTCTATTATTATAGCACAAAATCATAAATTTTTCAAGGGGGTAGAGGTTGGCAAATACAGGTTACGCTCGCGTTTTCTTCATTTTTATGCTAAAATTAGATGAGTATTTTCCAAGGGTGGATTTTTTATTATTGCTTAAAGAGAAAGGAGCTAGAAAATGGAAGAAAAAGTGATACAGGTTTCTGGCTCGATTACGGTAGACGAGCTAGCGAACGCGTTGGGTGTGTCTGTTACACACCTCATTGGTGAGTTGTTCAAAAACGGCATTATGGCGACGATTAATCAGCGCCTCGATGTTGAGACGGCTCAGATTATGACTGAGGAGCTTGGTTTTGAGAATGTGCGCTTTGAGCGCAAGGAAAACTCTGCAAAGTTGCCAGGCGCAAAGCGTGAGCTATCGAAGGACGCGAAGCTTCGCCCGCCAGTAGTAGCAGTGATGGGTCACGTTGACCATGGTAAAACCACGCTTCTCGATACGCTTCTCAAGAAGAAGACGGTTGAGGGTGAGGCCGGTGGTATTACGCAGCATATTTCTGCTTACCAGATGGAATACAAAGACCGCAAGATTACTTTTCTTGATACGCCAGGCCACGAGGCCTTCGCGGCAATTCGCCAGCACGGTGCGATGCTTACCGATATTGTGGTGATTGTGGTGGCGGCCGATGATGGTGTGAAACCGCAGACTGCAGAGGCGATTAAGTTCGCTGAGGCAGCAAACGCAAAGATTATTGTTGCGATTAATAAGATTGATAAGGAAGGTGCGAATATTGACCGCACGAAGGCGCAGCTTGCGACCGACTTCAACCTTAATCCAGAGGAATGGGGTGGTGATACGATTATGGTGCCAATTTCGGCAAAGACTGGTCAGAACGTCGAGCAGCTTCTCGATATGATTCTTTTGACGGCAGATATTGACGAGCTCAAGGCTGATGAGAATATTCCGGCTGAGGGTCTCGTGATCGAGAGCCACATGGAAGTCGGTAAGGGCTCGGTTGTGAACCTTCTCGTCACTGGTGGTGAGCTTAAGGTTGGTGAGTTTATTGTCGCTGGCAAGACTTACGCAAAGGTACGCACGATGCTTGACTGGAAGAACAAACCGAAGGGCAAGGCAACGCCTTCGACCCCTGTTGTTGTGACTGGTTTTAAGGATCTTCCGAACTTCGGCGATAAGTTTGAGGAAGTTGCGGATGAAAAGACCGCACGTCGCATGGCGCTCCTTAACGCTCAGGCTGAGGCGAACGAAACTGCAAATGCGAACGTGACCTCTAGCGACCTTCTCCGCATGATGAATACCGCCGATAATACGAAGACCTTTAATGTGCTCGTGAAGGGCGATGTTCAGGGCTCGGTTACCTCTGTTGTTGATTCGCTTCGTATGATTGATACACAGGGCGAGATTACGCTTAATATCGTTTCTACTGGCGTTGGCGCAATTAACGAAAATGATATCTATATGGCCTCTGGCGGTAATACGATTATCTACGGTTTTAATGTGACTGTACCGAATGCGATTGCTAAGATGGCAGAGCGCAACGGTGTGCCAGTGCGTGTTTATCGCGTGATTTATGAGCTTCTCGATGACGCAAAGCACGAGATGGAAGGTATGCTTGATGCAGAGATGATTGAGACTGAGATGGGCGAACTTGAGGTAAAGGGCGTGTTCCGTACCGAAAAGACCGAGATTATCACCGGTGGTCAGGTGAAGAGTGGCCGCGTCGCCCCTGGCATGCTTGGCCGTGTCTTCCGTAAGAAAGACTTGCTTGGCGAAGTCGAAGTGAAGAACGTTCAAGAGGGTAAGGTTGACGTGCCATCGCTTGCCGAAGGTGAGCTTGGTGGTATGTCGCTCAAGACCACGAAGAAGATTCAGCTTGAAATCGGCGATCGTATTGAATTCTTCGTTCGCGAATACAAACACAAGAAAATTGCATAAGCATAAGCTTTTTGTGATACAATGGGGGAAATAGGAGAAAATCAATGTATAAATTTGATGATACATTCCTAGAAGCGGTGGGACTTGGGGCATTACCAGAGGACCAGAAAGCTGCTTTCTTGGAGAATGCGCAGGATCAGTTCGAGGTCAGAGTTGGCGAAAAAATGAACGCCCAGATGACTGATGATCAGGTCGCAGAATTTGAGAAGATTATCGATAACGACGAAGAAACGATTAACCGTTGGCTTTCTAATCTTGGCGATTACCGTAGCGATGAAATTTATCAGAGAATTGCTAGTCGCGTCGAAAACGAAAGCGACCGCGTAAATAACTATGTGAGCGCTAAGTGGCTCGACCAGAATTGCCCGAACTATCGTCAGATTATCGAGCAGACCCTCGAAGAACTCAAGCAAGAGATTATCGCAAACAGAGCTGCGATTCTCGGCGGACAAGCTTAGGCTTTAAAAAATCTGCCGTTTTAGGCAGATTTTTTGTTGCTTTGGCCATTGAGGAAGCTTTTGGCGTCCATCTCTTTGGAGTTCTCTGGGATAAGGCGGTCGATTACGAGATATTTGCCATCGGAACAGAGCATATCGAGCTCGGTGGCAGCACTATCGGCGACGTGAGTCTTTGTAACTACGCTTGGAACGCCTAGGAAAGTGGCTTTTGACTTCGGGAAACCAGCAAAAGCGCGCACCTCGTTAAACAGCGTCTCGGCCGTTTTAAGGGCAGGTTGTAGTTCGGATAGGTCTTTTGTCAGTGGAGTAGTGAAAGTCGCTTGTGCTTCATTCTGGGGGCTCTCAGGGGCATTTTTTGCGACGATACCAGGGAGAACACGGAGTAAATCACGTGATCCGGCCTCGGCGAGCTTTTCATAGAGGCTTTGTTTGGTGTCATCGGCGGTTATTTCGACCTTAGCCTGGGCAAAAGTTGGGCCGGCATCCATGTCGTGGGCGAGGCGCATAACAGATACGCCAGTCTCTTTGTCGCCATTTAGTAAAGCGGATTCAATAGGGGTAGTGCCTCGATACTTCGGTAGCATCGATGGGTGAATGTTGATAATGCCGCAAGGGAAAGCTTCGATGATGCTATCTGGGATAATTTTGCCAAAAGAGGCGAGCACGGCGACTGGGGCGTCATATTTTGCGATGATTTCGAGGATTTCGTCGTTTTTCTTGCTGAAATAGACTGGTACGCCGGCGTTTTTTGCGGCTTTTTCAATCTGATAAGGCTTGCGCGGGTTTGGGTTAGTCAGGATGAGAGCGGCAATCTCGAATTCATCGGAATTAACGAGGGCGTCAAAGAGGTAGGTCTTTGGTTTGATACCCTGAGCGAGTTGCTCGTTGCCGAAGAAAATTACCTTAGTCTTCATCTGGATAGAGGTCTTTATTATTAGCGATTTCTTTGTCGTAGTCGACTGGGACGAGGTCGCCCTTGTTATCGAGGCGATAGAAAGCATCTTTTTGGCCCTTGATATGGTCGATGAAAAGGATGCCGTTTAAGTGGTCAATCTCATGAAGGAGAGTGCGGGCGAGGAAACCGTCAGCCTTGATGCGCACCTCTTGGCCGTCGATGGTCTGAGCCTTGATGCGAGCCTTGGCTGGGCGAGGCACCTTGCCGTAGATATTTGGCACCGAGAGGCAGCCCTCGTAATCGTAGAGAGTTTTGCCTTCCGTCTTAATTACCTCTGGATTGAGGAGAGGGATGAAAGTGCCGTGTTCCTTGTCGTCCATATCATCGCGCACGACAATAATGCGGCGGTCGTAGCCAAGCTGTGGGGCGGCGAGAGCGGCGCTAATTTCGAATTCGTGTTCTTTCTCCCAGTCGAGGCAGTTCTGGATCATGTTTTTAATCATGTCCTTCACTTCGTCGTCGACGTGATTAACCTTCTTGCACTTAGTGCGAAGGCGTGGGTCCGGTGTCGTAATAATATTCATAACTATCTGTTATTTTAGCATAATTATTTATCTGGGGCGAGCATAAGCGTCAGAGCAGGGTATATGGGTCGAAATCGTAATGAAGCTGGCTGGTCTTATCGAGATCATTAAAGATGGCGATGAGGTCTTTGCGAGATTTGGCTTTCACGACGAGCTGCCAGGTATAGCCAGTGTTTGTGCGTTCGTGGAAGGCTGGCATTGGTGGCGTGAGAGCGATTTGGGTGAGGCCCTTTTCTTTGATAATTTGGTTGATTTGCTTGAATAATTTTTGTGTATTTTTGACGGTCGCCGCCTCTGTTTTGTAGGTAATTGAGAGCTTCAGGAGGAAGCTAAATGGCGGAAGCTTAGCGGCTTGGCGTTTGGCGAGTAAATACTCGTAAAAACCGGCATAATCGCCATTCGTGGCGTAGCGGATAATCTCGTTGTTCGGCTGGTAACTCTGTATAAAAATATTACTGTCTAGGTGGCCGCGGTTGGCGCGCCCAATAACCTGGGTAAGGAGCTGAAAACTGCGTTCCTCGGAGGAGAAATCTGGGAGACTGAGGTTGGCATCGGCCTGGATAATCCCGAGAGTGCTGAGCTTTGGAAAATCGAATCCTTTGGCGAGCATTTGGGTACCGACGATAATATCGTAGGCACCATCGTGCACCTCTTGGTAGACGCGGTTTAGCTTCTCGTCGGCGGCAGTATCGGCGTCGAAGCGGCCAATCTTGGCGTTCGGGAAGAGGCGGGCGAGCTCGTCGGCGATGAGTTTAGTGCCGAAACCCTTGTGATGAATACTGGCGTTGCCGCACTCTGGGCAGGCAGTAATAACAGGGAAGTTGCGGCCGCAAGTATGACAGCGAAGCTGGTATTTATCGGCATGGAGCACCAGGGGCAGGAAGCAATTCGGGCAGAGGGCCTGCCAACCACAGTGGTCGCAGATAGTCATCGGGGCGGTGCCGCGGCGGTTATGGAAGATGAGGCTTTGTTCCTTGCGGTTCAAAGACCCCTGAATAGAGGCGATAAGCCGGTCACTAATGAAGCGATTTCTTGTAAACTGGGCTCTATCTTTGAAATCAAGAGTATGAATCTGAGCGTGTTTGTCAGATTTAACGGCGAGCTCGTCGAGAGAAATGATGGCATTATGCTGCTTGCCGAGATAATAATCGGAGATGAGCGGGGTGGCGGTGCCAAGAATGGTGCGTGACATCTGGGAAGCAAGGCGAAGGGCGGAATACTTTGGATTTTGATCCTGATGATAGGCCGGTTCGTGCGCCTCGTCGATAATAACTAGTCCGAGCTCGCGAACAGGGGCGAAAAGGGCGCTGCGAGGGCCAATAATGAGCTGCGGGCCTTCGGTTTCGAGGGTTTTCTGCCAGAGTTGATGGCGGACTGCCTCGGTTTGTTCAGAGTGGAGCAAGGTGACGTGTTCAAAATATTGCTGGAAATTGCGGACGAGCTGAGAGGTGAGAGCAATTTCTGGGACCAGCAGAATAACCGATTTCCCTCCGGCGAGAACAGATTTTGCAAGGGCGATATAAATATTTGTTTTGCCCGAGCCGGTGATGCCGTGAAGCAGCAGAGTATTGGCTTTGTTATCTGTTAATTCTTTTATACAGCGTTTTTGAGCAGAAGAAAGCGGGTTTTCTTGGCTTGGATTATAGAGGTCGTTCGTAATTTCGGCGGATTTTCGGCGGTTTTTGGTGATACCGCGAGGCAGTGCGGCCTGAACGACGCTAGAGAGCGGGCAGCGGTAATACTCGGCGAGCCAGAGGACAGCCTTTACGAGATGAGCCGGAAGGGGCGTTTCGTAGAGGATGCTAGAGACAGGCTTAGTCGGGAACTCTGGTTTTGCTACCTTTTTTGTGACGATACCGAGGGCGCTTTGTTTGCCGAGCGGAACAGAGACGACCTGGCCGACCTTCAGAGTATCTTCGGACTCATAGGTAAGCTGGTTTTCGTCTTGGCGAAAAGCCTTGGATGGGGCGACCAGGTAATAATTCATACATTTATTTTACAACAAATCGGACAAATTGCGGCCGCTAACAGGGGTATTGAACAAAAATTGCCACACAGAAAATCTTAAAAATCAATGTTGTGAATTTTACATGTATTATTTACAATAGAGATTGTTAAGGAGGCAAATGTTAGACATTTTCGTGACGAGTCGGGTGAGGCGGAAGATTATCGTGGTTTTTGCGAAGTATCCAGATTTTAAAACTCACGTGAGGGGTCTTTCGAAGCTTATCAAGGAAGATCCGGGAAACATCCAGAGGGAACTTCGCCGTATGACGAAGGGTGGTTTCCTTGTTGCTACGAAAAAAGGCAATACTAGCATTTACCAGACGAACAAGCAGTTCCCAATTCTTAAAGAGTTACAAAGTATTGTAATCAAGAGCCAGCAGGCTGAAGACGCGAAAAAGAGCCCGAATAAGATTATCGGATGACGCGGATACTTGAAGAGTTACTGGCCAAGCGTGGGCTGGATAAGAGTTTTTTGAAGCCGCGCTACGAGGACCTTTTTGACCCGTTTTTGATGCTCGGAATGGATAAAGCGGTCGAACGCATCGAGAAAGCGGTCGATAATGGCGAAAAGATAGTAGTTTATGGCGATTATGACGCGGATGGCGTGACCTCGAGTACGGTGTGCCGTGAGGCGCTTTTGGATTTCGGCGTAAAAGAGGTGGAAATTATGCTTCCGAACCGCTTTCGCGACGGGTATGGCCTGAATCCGCCGGCGGTAGAGAAGATTATAAAGAGTGGCGCTGGGCTCGTCGTGACGGTGGACTGTGGTAGCGGCTCGGAGGAGGCGATTAGCCGGCTGAAGGCCGCAAAAATAGATACAATTGTGACGGATCACCACGAGATACCGAAGGTGCCGGCTTCAGCGGTGGCGGTGGTGAACCCGAAGCGCCGCGGCGAGAAATGCGGTTCGAATATGGCCGGTGTCGGCGTGGCGTTCACCTTGGCAAGAGCGCTCAACCAGCGCAAAAACGGGGGTAAATGCAGCGGTCAAGAGAAATGGCTGCTTGATTTGGTCCTGATTGGCACGATTTGCGATTCGATGGTGCTTAGAGACGAGAACCGCATCATGTCTTATTACGGTATGGTCGTGATGGGAAAGACGCGCCGTTTGGGTCTGAAGGAGCTCGCTAAGGTAGCGAAAGTGAATCTCGAGCATCTTTCGACGCACGCGTTGGGCTTTCAGATTGGGCCGCGTATTAATGCGGCTGGCCGTATGAAGACTGCAGAGGTGGCACTAAATCTAATGCTAACCGATTCGCGCGCAGAGGCGCTGAAATATGCGAACGAGCTAGAGGAGCTGAACTCCGAGCGCCGTTCAGTGCAAGATGGGGCGCTAGATGAGATTAAGGTAGACAAGCAGCCGGTAATCGTTGTGAAAGGGGATTGGCACGAGGGCGTGCTAGGCATTATTGCGGGCAGGCTAACAGAGGTATATAAGAAGCCGGCTTTTGTGCTGACAAGGCTCGAAAACGGCATCTTGAAGGGGAGCGGGCGTAGTTTTGGCGAGTTTTCGCTAGCGGAGGCGCTCCAAAATATGCCAGAAGGCCTACTGTTATCTGGTGGCGGCCACGCTGGTGCCTGTGGCGTAAGCGTCGAAGCTAAGCGGTTCGGTGAGTTTAAAGAGGCGGTTAACGAGTATTACCGGTCGCTAAAGCTTGAGAACCAGGAGCGATTCTTGAAGCAGAAAAGCGACATTCGGGTTGACAGCTTCAAAGAGTTAACAGAGGAGCTTTATGATGAGATTCGGCAGATGGAGCCGTTTGGGCCAGGCAACGAGGAACCAATCTTTGAGTTTACTGGCGAAATTGCAAGTAAGCGCGTGTTAAAAGATAAACATCTGTCGTTAGAATTTTTCGATGGCGAGCGACACTTTAGAATGATGGATTTCTATAGCTCCGAGGAGCATCTAGCGCTTGAGACTGGTGCGAGAGTTAGAGTGCAGTTTACGCTCAACAAAAACGAGTGGGGCGGTCGCGTAAAAATCGAGGGTGCAATAATTTCTCTTGAAGAAATAGACCAGATGTGATAGAATAAAGCGCAGTATGGCAATCAAAGTAACTAGAAAAGACCAGAACGAAGCAAACGAGAACATTATTCGTCGCTTCAATCGCAAGGTTCTTCAGAGTGGCGTGATGGCTGAAGCAAAGGAGAGCATGCGTTTTAGCAAGCCAATCTCCAAGCGCGAACGTCGCAACAAGGCGATTCTTCGCGACAAGCGCAAAGCCGAAAAAGCCGAACGCATGAAGTTAGGCCTTAAGTAAAAAATACCCTCTACTTTGGGGGTATTTTTAAAGGAAAATAAAAAGGAGAAGAAATGATAGCACTATTCGGACCAGCGGGCAGCGGCAAAACCCTACAGGGTAATATTTTGGCAGAGAAATACGGTTGGAAATGGTTGTCGGTTGGGCAGCTACTTCGCGATCAGAACAATCCGGCGATGAACGAGCTCATGAAGAAGGGTGATTTGGTTGATGATAACTTCGTGGTGAATATGATGCACGATGCGATTAAGGCGGCCGAATATGCTGAGCTCGAAGCGATTATTGATGGATACCCGCGCGATGAATATCAGGCGCGCTGGATGGTCGAGCATGGCGATACGGAGAACCTTGATGGCGCGATTGTCTTGAACGTGCCACGCGAGGAGCTCTGGAAGCGCCTAGAGGAACGCGGTCGTGCCGATGATAAGATTGGCGCAATTGAGAAGCGTTGGCAGATCTTTGAAGACATGATTAAGATGATTCGCGAGATTTTCGGCAAGGCTGGAATTAGGATAGTCGAGATTGATGGCGTGGGGTCGGTCGAAGAAATTACCGAAAGAATAGAGACAGTTCTAAAAGATTGGGGTAAAATATAGCCCATGGATGAGAAAAAGATTACAGCAATGCGCGCGGGTGGTAAGATTATGGCCCGGATTTTTGCTGAACTCAAAGATTATACAAAAGCTGGTCTAACAGGGAAAGAAGTGAGCGACTGGGTCGAGAAAAAGATTCTCGAAGCCGGTGCACAGGTTGCCTATTATGAGCCAGAGGTAGATTTTCCGGGTTCGATCTGTATTTCTGTAAACGATGAGCTAATTCATGGTACGCCGAAGGATATTCCATTCGAGGAAGGCGACAAGGTTAGCTACGATCTCGTAATTAAGTACCAGGGTTATTATGTTGATTCGGCCTTTACGATGATTATCGGTAAGCCGACAGCGGCGCAAAAACATCTTCTTAGTTTTACGGAGTCGTCACTCTATGAAGGCATCGAACAGGTGAAGGCCGGTGCGAAGCTTGGCGATATTGGCGCGGCAGTTGAGAAGACTCTCGAAAAAGGAAAGCTTGGCGTGATTCGCAATTATGTCGGTCACGGCATCGGTAAGAGCATGCATATGCCGCCAGAGGTGCCAAACTATGGTAAGAAGGGGCAGGGCTACGAGTTGAAGGCTGGTGATACAATCTGTATTGAGCCAATGTCGAGCCTAGGTAAGCCGGATACGATTGTCGTCGAAGACGATGATGACGGTTGGACGGTTTGTCTCAAGGACGGCTCGCTTGGCTGTCATTTTGAACACACGATTTTGGTAACTGAAGACGGTTACGAAATTCTTACACAAGCATAAGCATATATGCTACAATTAAATCATGGATGATAAAGCGCGTTTTGCGGTGGGGATTGACGTCGGTACAAATTTTGTACGGACTGTTCTTGGTACCGTCAAAGGAGAAGAGGTATCAGTAATTGGCTATGGCGAAGTGCCTTCTGAGGGCATGCGTCGTGGCATCGTAAAAGAATTAGTGCCACCGGCAAAGGCGATTGATGAATGTCTCTCGAAGGTCGAGGGCATGAGCGGCGTGAAAGTTGATAGCGCAACGATTGGCATCAACGGTACGCATATTGCGAGCACGAAAGTAGACGGCATGATTGCTGTTGGTGTCGCTGAACACGAAATTGATGAAGACGATGTAATCCGCATCGCTGACACTTCGGTCGCAGGTAAGGTCCCAGCGAACCGTGAAACTCTAGCTTTAGTCCCATATGAATATATTCTTGATGGTCAGGGCGGCATTCATGAGCCACTTGGCATGCATGGCGCACGCCTCGAGCTAAAGGCGAATATTGTTTCTGCTTTGATTCCAGACTGCGAAAACCTTCGTAAGGTTTGCCAGAGTGTGGCAGTTGAGCCACATGGTCCATTTGAACCAAACGCGATCGCGGCTGCTCGTGCAGTAACCAACAGCGCGCAGCGCGAAAATGGTATCGGCATTCTCGATATGGGCGGCGCAACGACGAGCCTTGCTATTTTTGACGAAGGCGAGTTGCAGTTTGTCGGTACGATCCCGCTTGGCGGCAATGATGTGACGAAAGATCTCGCCACGGTGCTCGCTACAGTGCCAGATATTGCAGAAGAGATTAAGATTCGTTTCGCTTCGCCAGTGAAGGGCGAGAATGAGAAGCCAATTATCGTGAAGCGTGGTCGTGAAGAATACCACTTCAAGCGCAAAGAAGTCGACGAAGTAGTCGAGGCGCGTCTCGAGGAGATTTTCGAGGCAGTGCGCAAGATGCTTCAGATTGCAGGTTATGATCGTCGTTTGCCAGAAGGCTTGGTGCTTTGTGGCGGTGCGGCAAAGATGCGCGGGCTTGATGTATTTGCTAGAAAGCAGGTTGAGCTTGCGGTTCGTATTGCGCAACCAGGCGGCATCATTGGTGTGAGTGAAGATATTTTGAAACCGGAATTTGCAACGGCAATTGGCCTGATGCTTGGCGATAATGAACGCAGCGGACTTGATTTCAACGCTGGCGGTCATGCTCGTAAAGAGAAGAAAAGCAAAAAGAACAAAAAAGGTGGTTTCTTCGCGCGCTTCTTCAAAGCCTTCAAAGATTAGCTGAAAATGCTTGAGTAATAAAATTGTTTTTGATACTAGACTAGTTTTTGTAGCGGTGTTATACTTGGGGTAAGTATTTTTGAAAACGTGGAGGATAGAAATGCCTGAAGTAAAACCGAGCGAGGTGGAGAGTATTGCTAGTATCAAAGTTATTGGTGTCGGCGGTGCCGGCGGCTCAGCCGTCAATCGCATGCGCGACGCTGGCCTAAAGGGCGTCGAGCTAGTCGCGATGAATACCGATGCTCAGGCTTTGCATTATTCAAAGGCAGACGTAAAGGTCCATCTTGGCCATGACACGACCAACGGCCTAGGTGCTGGCGCAGACCCAAGTGTTGGCGAGAAGGCTGCTGACGAGAGCCGCGAAGATATTAAGAACGCACTTAATGGTGCCGATATGGCATTCATTACGCTTGGTGCCGGTGGCGGTACTGGTTCTGGTGCGGGCTATATTGTTGCTGAAGAGGCTCGCAAGCTCGACATTCTTACTGTCGGTGTTGTGACGAAGCCATTCTCCTTCGAAGGTCAGAAGCGCAAGGCAAACGCTGACTGGGGCATTGAGCGCCTAGCACGTAACGTCGATGCACTTATTACGATTCCTAACGATCGTCTCCTCCAGACGATTGACCAGCGTACGCCGATTCTTGAGGCATTCAAGATTGCTGACGATGTATTACTCCAGGGTGTTCAGGGCATTTCCGAGCTTATTACCGAGCCAGGTCTCGTTAACCTCGACTTTGCCGATGTTCGCGCAATTATGAAGGATGCAGGATCCGCCCTCATGGGTATTGGCCGCGCATCCGGCGAGAATCGCGCAGTTATCGCTGCTCAGCAGGCTATCGAATCACCACTTATCGAGGTCTCTATCGACGGCGCTCGTGGCGTCTTGCTCTCGGTTATTGGTGGCCATGATGTCTCGATGGCAGAAATCAACGAAGCTGCTCAGCTCGTTACGGCAAGCATCAGCCCAGACGCAAATATCATCTGGGGTACCGCAATTCGCCCAGAGCTTGACGACGAGATTATTATTACGGTTGTTGCTACGGGTTTCGATTCTCAGTATTACAGTGATGATCCACGCGCTCAGCAGGGTTATGCCGCGCCAGAGCCGGTGGCCAGTGAGCCATCTCAGGTTGCTGCTGACCCAGTTCGCACGATGCCAGTCGAAGAGCCAGCCGCTCAGGCCAATGATATCGAGCCAGAGACGCAGTCCGCTGCAGACTTTACCGGAAATGACACTGTAAATATGTGGGATCAGATTCGCAACGATGATGACGATGATGATGTCCCTGCTATCCTACGCCGCCGCAAGAAAAATAGGGATTAATAGAGGAGGGGGCGATGAGCCATCTAAAAATTGGCGAAAGCAAAGTTATCGAGAGCCGCGAATCGCAAGACGGCACTATGATTCGTCGTCGCCGTGTTTCTCTTGACGGCAAGCATCGTTTTACCACTTATGAACGTATTGAGCGCCCAGGCATGATGGTGCGGAAGCGTTCTGGTGCGCGTGAGGCATTTGATCGCGACAAATTAATGAAGGCTGTGCGCAATTCGGTCGGTAAATATTTCAATAGCGACCTTGATGTCCAGAATGTTGTGGACCTCGTAGAAGAGAAAATCTATGATTTCGGTAAGGACGAAGTTCCGTCTGGCTTGATTGGCGAGACGATTCTCGATGTGCTTGCCGACACGAACGAAATGGCATACGTACGCTTTGCGAGCGTGTTCAAGGAATTCAAGACTTTGGATGACCTCGAACGCAGTATTGCAGAGCAGCGCGAAAGAATGAAAAAGAAAGCAGCAAAGGAGTAAAATCAATGCGGGTGGTAATAATTTGGCGTGATGATGCGGACTATTCTCGGCTAGTTTCCGAGTGGCTTGGCGATTTCAAGCGCAGAACTGGGCGCGAGCCAGAAAGTGTCAGTCCGGATAGCCCGGATGGCGAGAGTTTGTGCCGACTTTACGACGTTGTAGAATATCCTTCGATTCTTGCGCTCGATAATGATGGCAAGATTCTACAGATGTGGCGCGGGACGATGTTCCCAAGAATTGACGACGTCAACTACTATTTAATGCAATAAAGGAGGCATAAATGGCAAAAGAAGAACCAGTGCTCGGCTCAAGCGCAACTATCGTGAAGAGCGAAGCGGAAAGAAAAGCAGAGATTAGCGGAAAGAGCGAAAAACAACTGCTCGAAGAGCTTTGCTATAATACTCGAGCCGTCAAAATGTGGGTGATGATTATTGCGATCACGGCACTTACGACGTTCTTAATCGACTTTATCTTCCATCTCATTAACTCAATCCAGCTCACGCATTTGAAATAGGGAACATGAAAATATGGCGCTTTGAATAACGGCGCCATATTTTTTGGCCAAAAATAATTATGCTTGTTGCGCATTGAATAAATGTGGTATAATTTTTGTATAAAAGCGTTATAGCAGCCATCAACTGCGAGCTAACGGAAGAAAGACGTGTCGTTTTAAACTGCGAGTAGACAGGTCGAGTAGAACCGTTCGTGAGTCCGCGTAAGGGATGAAATAAGGGCTGGGTCTAGTTTGATTCAGAAATTGGATGGTACCGCTCCGAGGAGTTCCAATGCAAATTGGAATTTTTTTGTTCAACAAGAAAGGAGAGTCGAACATGAAATATAAATATGGTGTGCGACGTCGTGCGAGCGAGTACGAAAAAGCACTAGTTGAGTTCTGGAAAAAGAACAAGACGTTCGAAAAGTCGGTCGAGAATCGCCCGATTGATAATAGCTATGTTTTTTATGATGGCCCTCCATTTATTACTGGCAGGCCTCATCACGGAACTCTCCTTTCGTCCGTCGTGAAGGATGCTGTGCCTCGTTATTGGACGATGAATGGTAAGCGCGTTGAGCGTCGTTGGGGTTGGGACTGCCACGGTTTGCCGGCAGAGAATTTCGTTGAAAAGCAGCTTGGCATTACCGATCGCCGCGATATTGGCACAAAGATTTCGCTTGAAGATTACATTATCAAGGCGCGCGAATCGATGGTCGCCAACTCTGAGACTTGGCGCGGCACGATTGATCGCATTGGCCGCTGGGTAGATTTCGATAACTGCTACCGCACCATGAATAAGGACTTCATGGAATCAGTTTGGTGGGCATTTAAGACGCTTTACGAGAAGGGCAAAATCTATGAAGGCGCAAAGGTCCTCATGTATGATACTAAGTTTGCGACCCCTGTTTCTAAGGCCGAGGTTACGATGGATAATGACGCTTATCAGACCGTGACCGATCCGTCGGCTTACGTTAAGTTTATGATTAATGACGGCGAGCTAAAGGGCGTTTATTTGATGGCTTGGACTACTACTCCATGGACTCTTTTTGGCAATATGGCACTCGCCGTTAATAAGAAGCTGACTTATGCACTCTATCAAGATGGTGAGGGGCGCAAATTTATCGCGCTAAAGGGTAAGGCTCAGGGCGATGACTGGAAAGAGCTCGATGCTTTCAAGGGCGAGAAGCTTGTTGGCCTTAGCTATGAACCGCTATTCTTGGGTGAGACAAATACTCCGCTTGTCGAATGGCGAAAATTCACGAAGGACTATTACGAGGCTGAAGAAAAGAATGCGCATAAGGTGTACGCTGGCGATTTCGTCGGCTCCGAAGAAGGCACCGGTATTGTGCATATCGCGCCAGCTTATGGAGAGGATGACTTTTCGCTTTGCAGGAAGGAAAAGGTGCCAATTATCGATGTTCTAGACGACAATGGCTTCTATCTAGACGGCGCAGATATAGCAATGAAAGAGGCCGGCGTGCGTCCTGACGAGGATGGCAAGATTCACGCTTGGGATATGAATAAGATTATCGCCAAATGTTTTGAGGGCGATGACAAACCAATCTATAAGATTGAGTATATCCAGCACGAATACCCATTCAACCCACGCAGCAAGCAGCGCATTATGTACCGCGCAATTCCAAGCTGGTTCTTTGATATTGAGGGTAATAAGTCTTTGATGCTCGAGAAGAACGAGGGCATTAACTGGTTCCCGGAGCACTTGAAGCATGGTCGCTTCGCAAAGAATATTGAGCAGGCGCCAGATTGGAACCTGAGTCGCGATCGCTTCTGGGCGACGGCGATGCCAGTATGGAAGGGCGATAAGGGCACGATTAAGGTGGTTGGTTCTTATGATGAGCTTTATGAATTATCCGGCAAGCGTCTTGAGGATTATCATCGCCCATGGATTGACGAGATTGAGTTCGATATCGATGGTGAGCATTTCAAGCGCGTCGATAAGGTGCTTGACTGTTGGTTCGAATCTGGTTCGATGCCGTTCGCGCAGCTCCATTATCCGTTCGAGAATAAAGAGAAATTCGAGAAGAATTACCCGGCAGATTTCATCGTGGAGTACGTCGGCCAGGTGCGTGCATGGTTCTATTATGTCCACGCGGTAAATACGGCGCTCTTTGGCGATAAGGCCTACAAGAACGTGATTACTACCGGTACGCTTGCCGGCAATGATGGGCGCAAGATGAGCAAGTCGCTCGGCAACTATACGGATCCGAACGAGCTCATGGATAAGTATTCCGCGGATGCGCTTCGCTTCTTGATGCTTTCGAGCCCGGTGCTTGCCGGCGAAGACTTCGCCTTGATTGATAAGGATGTCTCCGATACGGCGCGCAAGCTCACAATGGTCTGGAATGTTTATGATTTCTTCACGATGTATGCTGAGGTTGATGGCTGGGGGTACGAGGGCAATAAACTCGAGGCGCCAGCTAAACTCGAGAACCCACTCGATGCTTGGATTGTCTCGCGTCTCTACCAGCTACGCGACGAGGTGACGGATGGCATGGAGAAGTATAACCTTCCTGCTGCAACCGCCGGTATCTTACCGTTTATCGATGATCTTTCGAACTGGTTTGTACGCCGTAGTCGCCGCCGTTTCTGGAAGTCTGAATCTGGTGAAGACAAGGCTGAAGCTTATGCGACCTTGCACTTCGTGTTGAGCTATCTTGCGCTCGTGATGGCGCCATTTACGCCGTTCCTATCCGAGGAGCTCTGGCAGAATATGATGGGAGGAGAGAGCGTGCATCTCATGGATTGGCCAAAAGCAGGCAAGGTCGATGAAGACGCGCTCGCCAAGATGGCGGAATGCCGCGCCGTGATTACCGAAGGCCTCGCTCTCCGTATGGAGCGCAATGATGAGTATGGCCAAATCAAGGTGCGCCAGCCGCTTGCTAGCCTAACTTATGGCGGCGAGCAACTCGACGAGTTCTATGAACAAATTATTGCCGAGGAAGTAAACGTCAAGAAGGTTACCCACGGTAAGGAGTTGGCGCTCGATAAGAAGCTAACCGATGAGCTCCGCGAAGAAGGATTTGTTCGCGAACTTATTAGATTTGTTCAAGCTGCACGTAAAAATGCAGGGCTTAACGTCGACGACAGAATTAAGTTGTTCGTTAGCTGCAAGGTACCGGCCGCCTATGTCGACACGCTCAAGAATGAGGTCTTGGCCGTAGAGCTCGGCGAGGGCAACTATGCTCATGATGAGATTGTAAAAGTCGAAGGCGAGAATGTTACGATCAGTCTAGAAAAAGCCTAGACCAAATAAACACTTCCGAATCAAGCTTACGGAGGCTACGGCCGAGTACGAGGTAGCTGCCGCCCGTAACGACGGGCCGGCAGACTACCGTCTTGATGAGGGAGTGGTTTTTTGGTCTTTAGCTAATTTTAGTCTGATTATGATATATTTCGGCGGCTATTCGGAGCGGCCGTTTTGGGGAGGGGAAATATAATGTAAAAATTACAAGGGCATTTTTACCCCTGTTAGATTTGACAAACTCAAAAAATATAGCATAAGCACTATTGACAAATAAGCATAAGTGTGATAAGCTGAGGACAGTTGAGCAAGCAAAAGCACAACACAAAAACTAAAATCAAATTCCAAGGGTATCGGAAGGAGACTAGCCAAAAAACAAAGAAAGGAAAAATAAAAAATGAATAAAGAATTAAACCCGATGACCTTTGAAGAAGTAGGCGACGTCGGAACCTGGGGAAGCGGTGTAGTCTCTGAAGCCGAACCCGTAGAAAAAAATCAGGCATTCGATAGTCTAGAAGCTCTTAGAAAACGATTCCTAAAGAAGCATGTAGACAAGATGCTCACTGTCGCTCAGCTATCTAGGCTAGACAGTGAAGAGATTGCGGCCTAATAGGAAAGGAGTAAACACCGATCTAATTTAAAACCAACATAAACATCAAATAGAAACACTAATGAAAGTGAGGCAAATATAAGATAGAGGGCTAAGCCCAGAAGAGAGGACTGACCGGACGCGGGTGAGTCCTCTCTTTTTGTCCGCTCGCGGGGCCTTGACAAATCTAAAGCGCTAGTGGTAAAATGGAACAAAATTAGGTCAAAAATACAAACGTAAACAGGAAAAACAGAGATGGAAAAGCAACCGAAAAATTCTGGGGAGTTGAGCCCAGAAGAGCAGTTCGATCAGGATTTGAATGATGTAGCCGAGTGGTATAGCGGCGTGGTCGCGGCAGGAAATGGGAAGGAGGCCCTTGCGTCTTTCGGCGTAAAAAGTCTCGATGAATTGAATGATGACCAAATATCTGATTTGGCTAGCAAGTATAGAGCGGGCAAAGAGAAGCAGAACGCCGATAAGGCAGGAGGCTCTAGCGTTAAGGGTGAAGGTAATAATGCTGGTCCGGAGGGCGAAGCTAAGAAGCACGAGCATCACAAAAAGATGGGAAAAGCGACGTATGTATTGGCTACAATCCTTGGCGTAACGATGGCTGCTTCGGCGGTGGGGGCCGGCGTTACGTTATTTGGCAACAAAGGCGAAGACGCGACAGACGGTGGCGACAATGGTTTGCCAAATCCTCCTGAGCATACGATTGCGTATAATATTGATAACCAGGATAACCAGGACACCGACAATAAGGCTGAGCTTAAAGAAGCGATTGAATATAATCAGCATCACTACTTCAACGATCCGAATAAGGAAGCCGAACATCGCTCGCCGGAAGCAATATGCGCTGCTGAGACTGTGTTGACTGACGCCTTTGGCGACCTCGACGAAGAATCGCAGAAGCTTCTTCTCGAAGGCAAGACCGAAGAAAATGCCGAGGCTTATGAAGCGGCTTGCAAGAAATTACTCGATAGGGCTCTTGTTAGGAACTGCGAAGACTCGCACCAGACGGCAGCTAAGTATATCGACTTCTTGATTCAAGATTCTGAAGGCGATTACTTTAAGAAGTATGACTGGGGGGGTCTCAGCCCAGACGAGATTGAAGCGCAACTCGATGAGATGTCGGATGAAGAATATGCCGAACTCATGAAGTATATTGGCGATATTTATGGCCATGCGACGATTGGCGGCATGGAAGCAAACGGCATTTGGACTAGCCACTTCCAGCGCGATTATGACCCAATTACTGGCGAGAAGCTGACAAATGCTGATGGTTCCCAGAAGATTGTGAACTATGATGGCACCGTCCAGAGAAATGGTGCAGAAGAGACACAGTATCACCTTTGCAAAGTTGACGGAAATGGCGACTTCATTGAAGGCGAATACTATGACACGGAAACTATTGTTCGCGCGAACGTTGAACATCTCAAGGTCTTTAAAGATGAGAATGACAATGTTCATATTGAGACGTACGATAGCAATGGCAATCTTCTTACGTATTGTCTTCAGTTTGAGAGGAGGGGCGGCAATCCCGATGATGAGCCGGGCCCAGTAAAGGAGAACGACCCAACGCCGACTCCGACTCCGACCCCATACGACGGCAAGAATACTGATGCGCTTAATGCGAATAGTGGCAACCCGGGCTATGCTGATGTCCAGGGGCCAGCAGACGAGCAGTATGACCCAGGCGTACCCGGAGAATCTTCAACGCCTGGCGATCAGGGCCAAGCTGAGGGCGGCGCATACGGTGACGTTAGTAAGGACACTCCATCTGTCGGTAGTGAGGGGAAGTCTATTGAAGAAGTCCAGGCTGATGCCGACAAGACTCTCGACGGTGAAGTTACGACGGCCCCAGATAATGGCGGAATAACGCCGCCATCGGACAATCAGGCTCGCGAAGATGAAGCTCATAGAAACGAAGCTACGGTTACGCCTCCTCCGGCTAGTGGTGCAAATGGTGGCATGACCCAACAAGAAGAAGCGGATTACATGAGTCAGTATGATGGCTACGGCCAGCAACAGGCGTAGGGGGAATTAAGGAGAAAATAAAAAGGAGCACAGCAATGCTAAAAACAAAAAATATCAAATTTAAGAGAAGGGCGATGATAGCGGGTTTTGTTGCGACCGCAGTTGCAGCAATCGTACCGTATGCGTCGAGCTCGGCGTGGGGGCCAGAGCGTACGACATTCACGGTTAAAGAACCTGCCGATTACATTACCTTCAACTCGATTACGGATAATACCGCAATTGGAGATGAGCGTAACTTCGTCCGTATCCGTGAAGCCGGCTCGACAGGCCCATATCGAGACAGTGTCGCGGTGACTCCTGGCAAGGAATACGAAGTGTATATCTACTTCCACAACGATGGGAAGAGTTCTTTGAATGGTACTGGTAAAGGTGTCGCAACTGGCACGAAGATTAGGACTGAACTTTCCGATCAGAAGGTAAATTCCTCTAAGAAAGTAAAGGTCAGTGCGGTGCTCAAGGCTAACAACTCGAATCCGCTTGAGGTTTGGGATGAAGCCTACCTCACATCTACTTCGAAATATGATGTAAGTCTCCGTTATGTTGCTGGCTCTGCTACGATTCATAACGGTTGGAAAGCAAACGGCTCTCCGCTTAGTGGCGACAGCTTGTTTGGTAATGACGGCGTATTAATTGGTGAAAACGTGCTTGATGGTACAATTCCGGCTTGTGCGGAGTTCTCCGGTTATGTGACTTATCGCATTCGTGCAGATCAGGCTGCCTCGAAGGTTAGCAAGACGGTTTCGAAAGATGGCAAGAGCTTCTTCGAGACGGTTGATGTTCAACCTGGCGATAAGCTTACTTATAAGGTTGACTTCGAGAATACCGGTACGCTCGACCTTACGAGTGTTACCTTCCACGATAAGCTTCCAGCTGGCGTGACGCTTGTTCCTGGTACGACTGTGCTTAAGAACATTACGAAGAACACCGAGACCAAAATGCCAGATGTAATCGGCCAGAATGGTTTCAGTATTGGTACTTATGGTCCAGGCACTAAGGCTAGCATCACTTACCAGGTGAAGGTTAATGCCGATGTCACTAATGACCTTGAGTGCAATAAGAGCAAGACGCTCAAGAATACGGTTTATGCCGTTTATGGCGTGGGTACTACCGACCGTGGTGGCGAGGTCTACGATAGCTCCACTATCAAGGTCGCAAAGACATGTAATGACAACCCTCCAGATGACACTCCAAAGTGTGAAGATGGCGACAAAGAATGTATCTGCAAAGAGAATCCAAGCGATCCAATTTGCGATACTCCGGATACTCCAGATACTCCGGACACACCAAAGACTCCAGACGATCCAGACCTTCCGAAAACGGGCCCAGGTGAAATTGCGCTCGCAATCGTAGCGGTAGTCTGTATCGCAACTGGCGGTATCTACTGGTACCGTAGCCAGAAAGAAGTAGCAAAGATTCAGAACAACGTCGAAGGCAAAGATGCTGAAGGTGGCGCGGATCCAAACGCTTCTAAATAAATAGCAAAAAGCTCCTTTTGAAATAGCACCGGACTGGGTATCCCGGTGCTATTTTCTTGTCCCCCTAACGCTTGCTTTTTGGCATTCAATCTGCTATAATGGCACGAGTAATAAAAGGAATTTTATGAAAAAAGCAGTCGTAAAGATTGGCGGCAAGCAGTACGTTGTCGCTGAAAAAGAGACCCTCCGTGTGGACCTCCTCCCGGAAGGAACCAAAGATCTCGCTCTCGATGCTTTACTCGTAATTGATGGCGACAAGACCACGGTCGGTACGCCAACGGTTAGCGGAGTTAAGGTGAAGGCGAAGGTCGTTGAGGCAAAGGTAGCTGGCGACAAGGTTCGCGTTATCCGCTACCACTCCAAGAAACGCGTTCACACTGAGACTGGCCATCGCCAGAAGTATAGTGAAATCGAAATCGTTTCGATCGCTTAATAGAAAAGCCCCTCGCAAGAAGGGGCTTTTTGTTGTAGAAGTAGATTTTAGTGGTTTTTTGTTGTCGTTTTTGTGCTTATGGTATAATTATGAGCATAAGAAGAAACATCCTGGCAATGGGGATGAAGAGGAGGAATAAATGAAAAAGAAGAAGAAGATTGCGCTCGTTGCTGCGTTCTTCGTTTTTAGTGCCACTGCGCTTGGGCTGGTAGCTATGGTCTATGCGAAATACGTTAGCAAGATCGAAAAGACGGGGACTGCTACTGTTGCGAAGTGGGCGTTCACGACGGACAACCTTGCGGGCAGTGTTGCTTGTGAGCTCGACGAGACTTATGATGCAACTACGCTAGTTGCTGATAGGATTGCTCCTGGCACGTCTGGCAAGTGCCCGATTTTGGTGTCTAATGCAAATTCCGAGGTCGGCATTCGTTACGACATTAAGCCGAGTACGGTCGCCAACCAGCCAAAAAATTTGAAGTTTTACAAAGAGGCGGCTCATACGAACGAAATCACCGGCGCGACCACAATTAATGGTACCTTGGCGCCAGGTGCGGCCGCAACTACGGTTTATGTCTATTGGCAGTGGCCATATCAGGACGGTACTGAAGAGTACGACGCTGACGACACGACTGATGGCGAAAACGCAAATACGATGACCATGACGTTTGACGTGGTCGGTACTCAAATCCAGCCAGTCGCTCAATAAAGACTTAGTGGAGCTTAGCCTCCACATGGGTAATTAAAATTTTTTGATTGCCTATGTGGGGGCTAAAGAGGAGTAATGGGGAAGAAGAAAGAGAAAAACAGCAGGCCTTTGATTGTGGCCGTAATCGTATTATCGATAACGGTCGGTGTTTTGCTGTGGCTCCTCTTGAGGCCTATGCCAGAGCCGGATAGAATTCCGACGGGGAATGTTGAGGTATTTGGCATTCGAATTGGTATTATTTGCAGGAACAAGGACGGCACGAGTTGCTATGACGACGAGGACGGCTTCATTCCGCACGTAGCGCCACCTGCAGGTAAGAAAAAATCGAGCGACGGGGACGAAAAGAAGATAAATGGCGAAACAGACACTGACGTTGAAAGGGAGGGGATTGTCTACGTCGACGATGTGAACGGACGCTATGTTTATCAGAAAAACTTGAAGATTTTCGAAAATGCCGCTTTTGAATACACGAGTAAAATCGCGCCGGGCGTGTCAAATTCGTATGATTTTAAGGTGCACAACGAGACGGAAGCAGCGATCCGTTATAATGTAGAGTTTACGGAGACGTCTGAATATGCGGTAAACATGCAATATCGCCTGAAGCGCGAAGGTGTCTATGTCGTAGGTAATGATTCTGAGTGGGTTGATGCTAGTGCGCTAAGCTCGGCGTTTAAGGATTTAGCGATAGATGGCGTGGACAGCTATTCTCTAGATTGGCGGTGGCCATACGAGAGCGAACGGGATGCGCTTGATACAGAAATAGGCGAGAAGATGGCTTCCGAATATAGCCTAGCTATTAAAATTAATTTCGAGGAAGTCTGATATGGTGGCTCGCGGCAAGAGAATTTCGATACGAAGGTATATAGTGCCGCTTGGAGTTGTGGTTTGCTGCCTATTTGTAGCCGGCGTGAGTTCGGCAAAAATGGCGAACAAGAATCCGGTTTCGCGGGGGAGCGAAGTACACGTCGCCGGATGGAGCGTAGACGTTAGTGCGGTCGATGACGATAGTTTAGTCTTGGATGCCGGCGGCACCACGCAATCTTATTCGCTTGTCGTTGAGAACAATTCCGAGGTGGTTAGTACCTACGGCATTAAGGTTTCTGGCATTCCGGCGAATATCAAGATTGGCTTAGACGTGGCTTCGGTGGCTGATTTAGTAGTTCCCGACGGCGGCGAGGTGGTGTTCGCTAACACTGGTGGAGATTTAGGCTATGGCGTACCGGATAATACGAGGACGCATATTTTGACTTTGCAGGCCGAGCCGACTGCGGATGTTACTTCTGAAGACGTTGATTTGGCGATTGACGTGCTATTTGCACAGAAGGACCCGCGGCTATGATGAAAATGAAGTGGCGTTATATCGTGGCCGGAGCCTTGGCGGTATCGATTGGCCTTTTATGCGCCGATGGTGCTCAGGCGAAGTATGTCGAGAAGAAGAGTCTCGTCTTGAAAATCAGTGTTGAGAAACATTACGAAGTGGCGTTTGACGCGAATGGCGGCACCGGTACAATGTCAAACCAGGCATTTACGGTTGGCGTTCAGCAAGCGCTTGCGACGAACGAATATGCCAAAGACGGATATTATTTTGCCGGTTGGAATACGCAGCCGGACGGTTCGGGCGCTACATATTATGACGGAGAAATGATTAGAGCTGACCTTACGAATGTTGGCGGTGCTACGGTAAATCTTTATGCGCAGTGGGAAGCAGATGCGATGCATACGGTGTTCAAAATTGAGGGGACCTGCGTTTTCCACGGTTACGATATCCAACAGGGCACTGGCGACGGATATATTACCGGGACTGGGTGTACGACTGGCGATACTGACTGGGCTGATGGAACGCATAAGTATATTGACACGGGTGTAAGCCTGTATAATACCACGAATTACGAGAAAGATTATGAGGTGGGATTTACCATCACGGCATACGATTCGGCGCATCAGTACAAAGAGCCGGGCGACAGCGCGTCTCAGGCTACATTCTTCAACTCGAAGTTTGAGGACGTCAACAGGCACTGGCCTGGCGTCGTGATTCGCAAAAGTGGCGACAAGATTGAGCTGACGCAAACGATTAAGAAGGGTAGCACTTACGAAAAGAAGACTGGCACTGGCCCTAGTACTACGACGAAAGTTGTGCTAACGAGAGTTGATGGTGTCTTGTATTATTCCGTCAACGGCGGAGACTTCCAATTATTGCAAGACATGCAGGGTACTTCGGATTATTTCGACACGACTGCCTGGTTTGGTGCGGGGCAGAAAGGGGATAATGGCTTGCCGATGCGCTATATCGATGCGACGATGACGGATATCTATATCAAGGTTGGCGAGAAGGGCGCTAATAAGCATACGGTCAGCTTTGACGCGGGCGGTGTAGTGGCTGACCCAGCAGATGTGAATATTATCGGTACGAGCAAGATTGGAAATGCGCTTCCGGGCATGCCGAATTATGTCGATACTACGGATGGTCGCTTGTACTTCATTGGCTGGTATTCCGGCGTTGACGGTGCGGGCGATAAATATGACGAGGATTCTATTATCAGTCGCGATGTGACGCTCCATGCGTTCTGGAATGACGAACTAATCGTTTGTAGTGTAGGCGGTGATACTTACGGTGATTTGCAGACCTGCATCGATGAAGCGTCTGCTGGCGACACGATTACCTTGCTTGATAATCTGAGGGCGCAGGTCAATGTGGCGAGCGATAAAGACATTACGCTCGACTTGGATGGGCATAAGCTTAGCGATAATTCCGTTGCTGGTATGCCGATAATCGAAAACTTCGGTAAGATAACAATCGTAAACGGCATGATTACTTCGACGCTTAGAGCGGGCGTGCTGAACAATAACTCCACGGGCGAGATGCATATCGAAAACGACGCACGTATTGTGGCGACGGGCTCGCGCCAGGCGGTTTACAACAATGGCGGTAGGCTAGAGATTAGTGGAAATGCGTACCTAAGTGCCGTGTCCAATGAGCGCGCCGCCGTCCAGAACTTAGGTAACGGTCAACTCGTGATTACGGGCGGTACAATTATCTCGACTAAGCAAGAAGCCGTGAAGGTCGAATCTGGGACGTTGACGATTGGTGTTGAGGATGGCGTGGCGGATAGCAGTGCTCCGATCCTTCAGGGCGCAACCTACGGCGTCAATACGAGCGTGGATATTTCGATGTTTGACGGCAAATTGAGGGGCAAGACGGCTGCGATTAATAACACTAGTAGCATCACGGCGACGGAAGATGGCGCTACGGCGGTCGGTATTGATGCGGTGGCGACGGAAGTTATCGACGGTGTGACGTACAAGGTCATTTATTACCAATAGCATTATGAGCCGATTATGGTAATATAAATATATATGAGTGTGGTATTTGGAATTATTGTTGGTCTATTTATCTTGATGTTGCTCGTGACAGGGCATGAGCTCGGGCATTTTATTGCTGCAAGGAGAAACGGCGTCGAAGTTGAGGAGTTCGGGATTGGTTTCCCGCCGCGCGCGATCGCTTGGCGCAAGGTTGACGGTAAGTGGCGCCGGATTAAGAAAACCGAGTGGAAGAAGATGCCGGGCGAAGGTCTTGTGCTATCTCTAAACTGGCTGCCGATTGGCGGCTTCTGCCAGATGAAGGGCGAGAGTGATGCTGATACGCGCAAGGGTAGTTTTGGCCGAGCCAACTTCTGGCGCAAGACGAAGATTCTCTTTGCCGGCGTAGCGATGAACTGGCTAATGGCGTTCATTGTTCTAACAGTGTTGGCTTGGATTGGTATGCCGCATCTTCTGTCGAATCAATTTCAGATTGACGAGGATACGCAGCTCGTCGTGAAGCGGCCGGTGACGATCGGTGAAGTGAAGAAGGGGAGCCCAGCGGATTTAGTGAACTTACATGAGGGTGATATTGTGCGTCAGATGCGTTTTGTGGGCTGTTCAGAGCCCGGCTGTGAGGTTTCTGACGGCGAAAGGGTACAGATTACCACCACGGGCGATTTGCTCGCATTCAACGAGAAATACGCCGGTCAGAAGGTGTGGATGACCTACGAGCGCAACTCCGATGTCATGACGGCAGAGATTCAGCTAAATGGCGCGGATGATGAATATATTCTTGGCGCGACGATTGGCGATTTGATTTACTATCGGAATACTTGGAGCGCGCCGGTTGTCGGCTTTATGACGACTTTGCAGCTGACGGGCGAGACTTTTAAGGGGATAGGGGAACTCGTCTGGAATCTCTTCAGTGGTGTGGCGCGACAGTTGAACATCTTTGATTCCGGTGCTCGTCAGAGCGGGGCAGAGGCGGTGCAGAAAGCCGGCGATTCCGTGAGTGGCCCGGTTGGGATTATCGGAGTGTTATTCCCGAATATGTTGTCGAGCGGTATTAATACTTTGCTGTTCTTGACGGCGATTATTTCGATTTCGCTTGCGTGCATGAATGTTTTGCCGATTCCGGCGCTCGACGGCGGACGCTGGCTACTCATTCTGATTTTCAAATTACGTAAGAAAAAGTTGACGAAAGAAACTGAGGAAAAAATTGTTGGGCGTGCGTTTGCAGCGTTGCTCATAATCGTCGCAATTGTGACGGTGCTCGATATTGTGAGGCTGATACGATGACGACGGCCGAAGCTAAGAAGAGCGACTCTGCCACTAAAAAATCGGATAAAAAAGTTGAACGCGGTCGACTATACGCAATTAACGCTTGGCTTGAAAAGAACAAAAAAGCAGCTACTGCCATCTGGGCGTTCGCTATTGCGGCGTGGGTTGGAGCAGCGCTTTTTGGCGTTCAATGGGCGTTGATTTATTTGTTCAGGGCGATTATGCCGGCTGAGGTTTTGGCGTCGAATTGGTTTAGCGCGGTCTTTTCGTTTGTTTGTTATGCCATTAGTTTGGTAGTTATCGTGGCGGTGCCTTGGCGCTTCATGAAAGTTAAAACATCGCGCGATGAGCTCGGCTTGAAAGGCTTGCCGACTTGGACCGATATGTTGCTTGGGCCAGTTGGTTTTGGAGTATCGTTAATTGCGGCTGGTGCTTTGACGGCGCTTATGATGCTATTGTTGCCTAGTGTAAACTGGCAACAAACGCAAGAGGTTGGTTTCCATGGCTTGTATGCGATGGGCGATTATCTCGTGGCTTTCGTCTGCCTTGTCGTGTTGGCGCCTATTGCAGAGGAGATTATCTTTCGTGGTTGGCTATATGGAAAGTTACGCTCGCGGATGGCTGCCATACCTGCAATTCTGGTTGTTTCGGTGCTGTTCGGCATTATGCATGGGCAAATGAATGTTGGCGTGGTGGTTTTTGCGATGAGCGTCGTGATGTGTATTTCGCGCGAATTGACGGGAACGATTTGGGCCGGGATTCTGGTCCATATGATTAAGAACGGCGTGGCGTTCTTCTTCCTATTCCGAATGTAGTGAAGTGATAAAATAGAGATATGCCGGAGTTACCAGAAGTGGAGACTATTCGACGTGGTCTCGAAAAATATCTTGTGAGGAAACGCTTTTTGAAGCTCCATATTCTTTGTGAGAAAAGTTTTCGCGGCGATCTGGCGCTCGTTGAGGGTTCTGAGATAATCGCCGTTGAGCGTCGTGGCAAGGCGCTGCTAATCCGCCTTTCGAATAAACTGACGATTATGGCGCATCTTCGCATGACCGGCCAGATGATTTATGATGGTGCGGAGCGTTTTGCGGCGGGGCATCCGGATGAAAGTTTCCGCGAGGAAATGCCGGGGCGTTTTACGCGGATTTATGCTGATTTAGATGATGGCTCGCATCTATATTTTAATGATTTACGCAAATTCGGTTTCTGGGCAGTAATGGACGAATTGAGTCTTGCGACAGATAAGTTTTTGACGAGCCTCGGTCCGGAGCCGTGGAATATGAAGCCAGCGGAGTTTTATGCGGTGTTGGGGCGCCATGTTGGTTCGCCGGTGAAGGCAGTGATTTTGGACCAGCATAATATTGCTGGTGTAGGAAATATTTACGCTGACGAGGGCTGCTTTTATGCTGGGATTTTGCCGTGGCGAAAGTGCGGCTCGTTGTCGCGCGAGGAGTCCGACAAACTACTTGAGGGGTTATGTAAAGTAATGCAGGCCTCGATTGATAGCGGTGGCTCGACAATGAAAGATTATGTGCGTGCGGACGGCACGCGCGGAAATTACCTCGAGAAGTTCGCTTCGGTGTTTCGTCGTGAAGGACAAGAGTGCCCACGTTGCGGAGGCGAGATTATGAAGACGCGGACCGCTGGGCGCGGGACACACTACTGTGGAGGGTGTCAGAAATGATTAGGATTTTTTACGGCGATGATCGCGTGGCGGCGCGTAAGCAGATTGACCGCCAGCTAGGAGATGATTACGAAATTGTCGAGGGAGAATCCTTGACGGTCGGAGATATGCCGTCAGTCCTACTTGGCACTTCGTTATTTGCGACTGAGCGTGCAATTCTGATTAAAGATTTGTCTGAGAATAAGGAATGCTTCGCAATGCTACCACAGTTGGTCGGCGAATGCCCGCACAATATCGTCATTTGGGAAACGAAGCTCGATAAGCGTTCGGCAGCCTATAAGGAGCTTGCGAAAGATAAGAATGTTGAGTTCAAGGAGTTTAAGCTCGCTGAAGACCCGGATAAGAAGCTCGTCTTCGATATCCTCGACATGGCTTTTCGTGGAGACGGGAAGGGCGCAGTGAAAGCATGCGAGAAGATTGAGCTGACAAATGACGCGTTCATGTTTATGGGGTTGATGACGACGCAAGCGATTAAGAAGTTGCAATATAACAATCCGAAGGCAGTGCGCGCATTAAAGGTGCTTGCACAAGCGGATATGGACATGAAAACCAGTAATCTTGAACCATGGGAAGCCGTGAAGATTGCACTGCTTAAGATTGCCAAATAGGGCTCGTTTGCTTGTTGTGGTATGATAAAAGGAATAGGAGGATATTATGAGTAATTATGAGGGCGCTTTCGGTGGCAATACTGAGAACGCTAATGAGAAGAACCCGTGGGAAGGGCTTGCCGATGTAGAACCGAATCGCCAATTGGAGGGTTTTGGCTCTGATAGCGAGATGGTTGATGTTCCGTCGATTCAGGCGAGGGAGCTTGATGGTTTTGGGAGTGAGCCGAGCAAAGAGCGTGTTCCCGACGACGTTAAGCATAATGACGGTCCGAAGGTCGTGTTTAGAGAATTCGGCACCAATGGCGACGAGAGAGAGTTTGATGCGGCTCCTAAAAAAGATGAAAGCACGATGGTTACATTAAATGAATTTGGCACTAATGGCGGGGAGAAAACGTTCCGCGAAGATCTTAAGAAAGACGAGAACGTCCCTGACGGTAATCAAGAACTAAAGCCGTTCGGCAGTGAATAGATATAAAAAATCTCCTCGGTTAGAGGAGATTTTTTGAAGTCTTGAATTATTTTGCGTGAACTTCGACGCGGGTGCGGCGAACGCTCTTGCCAGAGAAGTGACTCTTCTTGGTCTTCACGAAGACAACCTTACCGTCGATGGCGGCATGAATCGTGAAGTTGCGGCTCATGAAAGTGCCAGGGCCAGCGAGCTTCGTTGCGCCAGTTTGGCGGACGAGAACTTCGCCAGTTTTGACAGTTTGGCCACCAAAGCGCTTGACGCCGAGGCGTTGGCCAGCATTGTTGTGGATGTTTTTACTGGTACCGCCAGCTTTGACATGTGACATACTTTACTTTTTCCTTAATACTATTATTTGACGCGCAACGATTTGGCCCTCTCGATGGTACAAGAGGTCGGAATAAGTCGCGTATCGATACTTTGTATGATTATACCCGAGGTCATCTAATCTGTCAAGAATATCGAGGCCGGAATATTTACCGTTCGGGCGGAGCCAGGCGGGGACAGCCAATGCGATGGTTGTACCGGAGGCGATTTGGTCGCCGAGATTCTTTAGGAAGGCCGTAAGTAAGGCTTCGGCGTTTTCTTTTTCGGTGCGGAATTTAATCTCGGCAGGCGGCTGAGACATCGGATGGCCAAGATAGATTTCGCTTGCGACGAAATCTGGCGCAGGTTTCCAAGTATGGTTGGTCGCGTCGCCAACTTCGAGCTGTGGCGCGGCCGGGACATCCGAGTAGCGGCCGGCGAGCCACTTGAGGTTTCGTCCGGAATAGTCAATCATCTTCTCAGAGAGGTCGGTGCCATAAACGGAGTAGCCCATAAGGGAGGCCTCCTGGAGCACGACGCCGGTGCCGCAGAAAGGATCGAGGAGACGGCCTTTTGGGGCGCCGTTGGTCGCGAGATTAATGAGAATTTGGGCGAGCTTCGGTGGCAACATACCGACGAAAGCGTCACGAGCGGGGCGGGCCTGATCGCGTTTAGCGTAGGCGGTGATGTTCTGGGTGCCAATAGAGGTGGCGAAAATGTCGTTGAACTTGATGAGTTCGATGTGGTTGAGTTTCTCACCGAGCTGGTTGTGGTGAGCGGTAGCGCTAGAGATGACGGCGGATTTGCCAGGGATGAGGCGAACATTGCGACCATGTCGCTTCAGGAGATTCTTATATTTGAGAGCGAGGGTCCAAGCGGATTTCTGACTGGCTTTTGCAGAATAATCTGAGACGCCAAGAGTAATTTTGCCTTCTGGGAGCTGGCTGAGATAATCGGTCGGGGCTTCGTCTAGGACTTTTGCAACCCTGAGCGCGCCGCCGAGGCGGTTAATATCGACGAATTTTGCCGTAACGATGGCGAGGTTGCTCGAAAGCTGCTTGACTTTGCTGGATGAAAATAGAGCCTCGAGTTCGGCGAGGGAGATTTTCGCTTCGCGGCCAAGTACTACAAGATATTGCATACCTTTTAATTATACAACAAACGGGGAAGATGATATACTAAAAAGGATATGGTAAAGAAAATTCTCAGTGTTGTCACTCTTGCTTTGGTTGCTTTCATCGCGTGGCAGGCTTTTTCGGGTGAGGTCGAACTTAACGGTGAAATGATGCCGATGTGGGACGCGCTGATTTATTCGTTCCAGCATCTCAATCCGTGGATTCTTTTGATTTTGATTCCGGAGCAGATTTTGATGTACTACGCGGCGGGCCAGATTTACTTCGCTTTTCTCAAACAGCGCAAAGATTTCAAGATGACGCAGGCGAAATTGACGAGGATTTCGCTCGAGATTAACTTCGTGAATCATGCTTTGCCGAGTGGCGGCGCGAGTGGTCTCGGGTACTTGATTTGGCGCCTAAAAGACATGGGTATCACGGCGGGCCAGATTAGCTTTGTGCATATTCTGCGCTATGCGATTTGCGCGCTTGCAAATACGGTTCAGACCTTTATCGCGATTGCGGTCGTTCTCATTGCCGGCTGCGTATTGGCGGGCAAGTATTGGATTTTGCTCCTTGCGGCGGCGGTAGCGCTCGGTATTCAGACAGTGATTGTGACGGTCTGGATGATTGTTCGCAAGCAGAAGAATATCGACTGGCTTTCCGATAAGGCTTCGAAGTTCGTGAATGGCATCGTGAGAAAGCTTTCGCGCGGAAAGAAGCGCAAATATCTGAAAGAAGAGTCGGTTAGTAAGTTCTTCAATGATTTGCGCGGAGATTATCTAATCATCAAGCGCAATAAACGTGTTTTGTGGAAGCCGGTGATTTGGGGTGCTCTGTATTCGTTCCTGGAGCTAGCGACTTATTGGGTGGTGGCGTGCTCCTTGGGGCATCCAGAGGTTTTGCCGCAGATTATGATTGCGGAGGGCGTGGCGAGCGTGGTAGGTACGGTGATGGTGACGCCGGGTGGCCTCGGTGGCTATGAAGGCGCGATGGTGCTCATCATGGTAGCGACTGGCGTTGAGCCTTCGGTGGCGGTGATCACGGTGATTGTGACGCGTATCTGCGTGCTCCTTGGCACGATTGTGAGCGGTTGGGGCTTCTATCAGCAGGCATTGATGAGTCGCAAAGATAAATTCAAGGCCGGCAAAGATGGAAAATAGCGAGCAGCAAGTCTATACTGTTTCGGATTTTCAGGCGGTCTGCAACCAAATACTCGAGACAGCATTTACTGGGGTAATTATTGAGGGCGAAATTGCTAGCTATAAGGTTAATCAGGGTAAATATGTCTTCTTTGATTTAAAAGATGAGCAGTCGAGCGTCGGCTGCTTTATGATGGTTTATCAGCAGAGATTCCCACTTGAGGATGGCATGAAGGTGCGCGTGAGGGCGCTGCCGAAACTTACGAATTGGGGCAAGTTCTCGTTGACGGTTCAGGCGATTCAGCCGGTAGGCGAGGGGAGCTTAAAGAAGAGCTTTGAGATGCTAAAGAAGAAGTTGGCTGGTGAGGGTTTGTTCGACCCGGCCAAGAAGCGTCCGTTGCCGGATAGGATTGAGAAGATTGGCGTGATTTCTAGCACGCAGGCGGCTGGCTATGCGGACTTTTGCAAGATTTTGAATGAAAGATGGGGCGGGCTTACGGTGCTGACGGCGCACACGCAGGTGCAGGGCATGACGGCGGCCGACCAAATCATTCGCGCTTTGAAATATATGAATGAGCGCGGCGAAGTTGACGTGATTGCAGTGATTCGTGGTGGCGGTTCGGCGGATGATCTCGCAGTGTTTAATGACGAGGCATTAGTGCGCGCGATTGCGGCTAGTAAGATTCCAGTAATAACGGGAATTGGGCACGAAGTCGATGAAAGTCTATGTGATTTGGCGGCCGACGTAGTGGCTTCGACGCCATCGAATGCGGCGCAAATGTTGACGCGTGACCGTCGGGAAGTAAAGGGGGCTTTACGCGCTGACGTAAATCGAATAAATAATTTGCTCAAAGACAAAATTGACGAAATAACAGAGGTGAATTGCAAAGAAATTGCACGCGTTGCGGACGAAATTTACCACAAAATCGACTTAATTCGAACAGAAGTTATCGGTCAAAACAAAATTCTAGCGCAATTAAATCCAGAAAATGTGTTGGCGCGCGGCTATGCTTTGGTGCGTGGCGATGTGGCGGTTGGAAGCGACGTGGAAATCGAAACGGCAAAACAAATTTTGACGGCATATGTAAAAGCAATAAAGGAGAAATAAATGGCAAAAACTATCAGCGACAAAATCTCGGAACTAAAAACTGGCGTGGAATGGTTTTACTCGGATGATTTTAAACTCGAAGAAGCGAGCGAAAAGTACAAGGCTTTGACGACGCTTGCAAAAGAAATCGAAAGCGACCTTGATGGCTTAAAGAACGAAATCAAGGTTATCGAAGAAGATTTCAGCAAAGAGTAATTTTTACTTGCAGAAACGCTAACGCTTAATTATAATTAGCTTATGGATCAACAGTCTAATATGGGTGGTTTCAATCCGTTGCCGAATATGGACGGTGCGAATAATGGTTTCCAGGCGGCGCCAGCTGGGAATGTTGTGCCCCAAGCAAATAGTTTTGGTGGCGCAGCTCCTGTTACTCCGGTGGCTCCAGTGAACCCTGTTCCAGCGCCAAACCAGCCGGTTAATCCTCCAATGATGAATCCTGTGGCTCCAACTCCTGCGCCGAGTGCTGGCCTCAAGCCAGCTAAAGAGAGGAATACTCTCGTAGAAACTTTGGTGCTTGTTGGTGTTTGTGTCATCGCCGCTGCGGCAATTGTGTTCGCTGTGATCTTCTTTATGCAGTACAACGAGCTAAAGACGAACTTCGAATCTCAGAAGACGCTCGCCGTCAATGATGCAGTAAAGGTCCAACAGGACAAGGATGAGGCCGCTTATGAAGAGCGCGCAAAGGAACCATACTATAGCTTTACTGGCCCTAGCGATTATGGTTCGATTAGTTTTGAATATCCGAAGACTTGGAGTGTTTACGTAGACAAGGATGGCACCGGCAATGGCGACTACGCGGCTTACTTCCAGCCGAAGCAGGTCGATCCAATTAGCGGCAAGTCTTCGCGCTATGCTTTGCGCTTCCAGATTCTAAACAAGCAGATTACTTCCGTTCAGTCTTCGTATGATATCAAGGTAAAGAATGGTAAGTTGACTTCGCGCAACTATAGCATTGAGGGCTCAAACCTTTCTGGCCCATGGTACGAGGGTGAGATTGCCGACGGCATTCGCGGTATCGTAGTGCTCATGAAGGTTAACGACAAGACGCTTGTGATGCAGACCGATGCTGAGGCTTATAGGAGCGATTTTGAGACGCTCATGAAGAAGCTTCGCCGTAACGCAAATTAGTTTAAAAATAGCCTCCCCTTATGCTTTAATGTGGGAGGCTTTTTGTTGTAAAATGAAGGCATGGAAAGCGAGGTAGTAGTTGCGCACGAATTAAAGGCGCCGCTAAGTTTGATGCGGCAGCTCGCTTTGTCTTTGGATTATGAGGATAGCCTCGAGGGTGCGCGCGAGGTTGGAAAGCAGATTGTGGCGACGAGTGACCGTGCGATTCGCCAAGTGAATGATTTGACGAAAATTGCTCGACTTGACGAGGCGCTATTTGAAATGGAACCAGTGAATCCGCGCGCGGTTTGTGACGAGGTTGTGAATGAGCTCTGGCAATGGTTTAGGTTTAACCGTCGCGAACTCTCGATTGATTATCGCAATAAGCGTAGGCTTGCGGTGGCGAATACGCAATTACTGCATTCGGTAGTTTATAACTTTTGCCTTAACGCGATGAACTATGGCGGTGAGGAATTGCCGAGCGAAATCGCGGTTTATGACCGTGGGGCGAAGATTCGGATTGAGGTGCGTGATTTTGGGCCGACGATTCCGACGAAGATTTGGCGTGAGATTAAAGACGGCTTCGTGAAGAAGCCGGTGGCGACGCCGATGCGCCCAGGTTCGAGCGGTTTGGGGCTTTATATCGCATCGCGTTTTTCTAGTTATATGCATAGTGATTTTGGGCTTATTCGCCACCGCGACGGAACGAGCTTCTATATTGATTTGCCAGTATCTGGGCAGTTGAGCTTCTTATGATATTTATTCTCGAAGATGACCGTGGGTGGGAGAACTACTACCGCCGGATTTTGAAGGGGCAGGAATTGGCTTTCTTTCATGATGGCGTTGCGGCGATTGCGGCGATGGATTTCGATGAGCCGCCTCGACTCGTGATTCTCGATGTACTTCTGACTGGCCCGACAGGATTTGCGGTGCTGAATGAAATGAGGAGCTATCCGCAACTTATGGATGTGCCGGTCGTGATTGTGAGTAGCGTTTCGTTGCCGGATGATATTGCTGAGAAATATGGCGTCGTGGCGGCGTTCGATAAAGGTTCGATGAAGCCGAGCGATTTGCTCGAGATTGTGGGGTGCTATGCGTGATCTTCGAACGAAGGCGATTGTTCTGAAAAGAACGAACTATGGTGAAGCGGACCGCATTTTGCAGCTTTTGACGCCGGAAGGTAAGAAGTCCGTGATGGCGAAAGGCGTGCGACGCGAGAAGTCGAAGCTTGCGGGAGGAATTGAACTATTCTCAGTGTCGGAAGTGGTGATTCGCGACGGAAAAGGCGAGTTGGGGATTCTGACTTCTGCAAAGCTACTCGAACATTATGATGCTTTTGTTGGGGATGTAGAGCTCCTGGATTTAGGCGGGCGTCTCATGCGCGAGGCCTCGCGCCGAGCAGAGCACGCGGAAACGCCGGAATTCTTCAATATTTTGCGCCAGTGCATGGAGGCTGCACAGAAACATGCCGCTACAGGCTCTCCTAGTCGCTATAAGGAGCTTTTGTGGGCTTGGGCGAGTATGAATATGCTTATGGCTTCTGGCGAGGAAATAAACCTAAAATACGATACGGCCGGTGAAAAGCTGTCGGCTTCGAGTCGCTATGTCTGGAATACGGAAGACGGCGCTTTAACGGTGCGCGACGGTGGCCCGGTGACGGCAGAACATATTAAGCTGATGAGGCTGATGGTTTCGTCGCCGCTCGAGATTTGCATGAAAGTTGCGGGCTTTGCGGGGCTACTCGACGAGGTGTTATATATCGTTCGCTGCGCCGAGCAGATGTGCGAGGTTTGAGCTTCGGGTCTCGTGTTCTGAGGTAGTAGAAAAAGTTGAACTTTTCGAAAAGTTCAACTTTTTTAGTGCGCCGGAAAGATAGTTGCGTTAATCTTTGTAAATCGTTTTTGTCTCGCCTTCGACAATGAAGACGCCTGAATCATTGAGCACGATTGGCGTTAGGCTGCGAGCGGGGAGTTGTTTGACGGCTTCTTCGCAGTATTTCGCGAAACGGTCACGGTCGGAATGAGGGCAGACGTACTCGTCGATAATTCCGAGTCCGTCAGTGCAGGCCTTACCGTAGACTGCGATGGATTCGTCGTAGCGGCCGTTGTCTTTACTGTAATTATCAAGATATTGCTTTAGATCTTTTGCGGCGACCATTGAGCCGGCGCTATAGCCGCCATAGACAAATTCGTCGGCGGCAAGGCCTTCACGGATAATGTCGTCCATGCCGCTTTCATGGAGCGCGGTGGCGGCCATAAACAGATTCCCGCCCATGACGAAAATGAGGCTAGGATGATATTCCTCGACATATTTTCGGAGTTCTTCGGGTTTGTCGAAATACGGACGAAGATCTAGCTCGGTTGGTTCTAGTCCGGCAGCCCGAAGGAAGGATAGATCATGGTTGAGCGTTTCGAGACGAGCCTCTGGCGTTTTGTAATCGCGGGCGTTCGAAATTACTAATGTTTTACGATTAGTGCTGTCTATCATTTCGGATAATTTGTTTGCATAATTGCCCAGGTCATTGCTGGCTAAAAATAATCTCATGGTTTCATTATACAATCTAGGGGCTAATAGTGGTAAAATATAAACATTATGGCAAAGATGGAAGATATTGTTAGTTTGTGTAAACGTCGCGGATTTATTTATCCGGGTAGCGATGTCTATGGTGGCATGGCTGGTACTTGGGACTTTGGCCCAATGGGCGTTGCTTTGAAGCGTAAAATTATGGATGCCTGGTGGAATTACTGGGTAGAGAGCCGTGAGGATATTTACGGCGTCGATGCAGCAATTATTATGAACCCACGTACTTGGGTCGCTTCCGGCCACACTGCGACTTTTTCTGATCCGCTCGTAGAGTGCAGCGCTTGCCATGGTCGTTTCCGCGCAGATAAGATTGCTAGTGGAATCAGTGAGAGCGTGACGACCGAAGAGTTTAAGGCGCTCAATGTGAAGTGCCCAACTTGCGGCAAGATTGAATGGGGCGATATTCGCCAGTTCAACATGATGTTTAGCACACATGTCGGTCCGGTTGATGACGATTCTTCCATCGCATATCTTCGTCCAGAAACCGCGCAAGGCATCTTCACGAACTACAAGAACGTTGTTGATTCGATTTATCCAGATTTGCCATTTGGTCTCGCTCAACAGGGCAAGGCTTTCCGCAATGAGATTTCGCCACGTGACTTTATTCTCCGTGACCGCGAATGCTCGCAGATGGAGATTGAATACTTCGTCGCGCCAGAGACTTGGGAAGAGAATTTTGAGAAGTTGCTTGACCAGAACCATAAGTTTTTGACCGAGGTAATGGGCCTCAAGAGTGAAATGATTCACGATATCGAGGTTGATGAGAAGGATCGCGCTCACTATTCAAAGCGCACCGTCGACATTATGTTTGATTATCCGAATGGTCAGGAAGAGCTGATGGGTCTTGCTTATCGTACGGATTTTGACCTTACGAATATTCAACGCGAGAGTGGCAAGAATATGGAATATATCGTGAAGGGTAGCACTGAGCGCTTCGTCCCGCATGTGATTGAGCCATCGATTGGCGTTGAACGTTTGATTCTCGCGGTGCTTGCAAATGCATACCGCCAGGAAGAGAACCGCATTGTGTTAGCACTTCCTGAAGAGCTAGCGCCATATCGCTTCTGTGTATCGCCGCTTCTTAAGAACAAACCAGAGCTTGTTGCAAAGGCACGCGAAGTCTACGAGCTACTCCGCAACAAGTATAAGAACGTGACTTGGGATGATTCTGGGAATATCGGAAAGCGCTATCTCAAGCAGGACGAGATTGGTACGCCGAAGTGTGTCGTGATTGACTTTGATACGCTCGAAGATGGCACTGTGACTGTGCGCGATCGCGATACGACTGAACAAATTCGCGTGAAGCCGGAAGAGATTTAGGAAATGCCCCAAACGGGGCATTTTTTGTTGGGAAAATGCTTGCGGTAATTATTATGCTTGAGCTAAAATGAATGTATGGGCAGTGGAGAAGTGGAGTTCTCTGGTGGTGCCGTGGATTTTCATCCGGACGAAAGTCCTAAAGAGAAGTCTGGTGGGCCAGTAGATACTGTTCCCGTAGAGAAAATTGCTGCGGAGGACATACGTTTTCATGCCACTGATATTGATAAGACTGAAGAAGTAAATTTCTTTGATAAGCCTGAAGATGCGAAGCGCAAAGAGAAGGCCGAAAAACGCCGCATTAAGGCTGAGGCGAAGCGAATTTTGCGCGAGTCTAAGCAAAAGAGCGTCGGTGGCGCATCGAAAGATGTTGTCGAGTCGGAAGAAAGGCTCAAGAAAGAGCAGAGTCGTATCGAGAGTGAACGCCGTCAGGCGAAGATTAAGGGTTTTCTGGGCCGCCGCGCGAAACATTGGTATATTTACGTGTCGGCAACCGCTATTATAGCGATTACCGTATGTGCGATTATCTTTGTGCCACAAATTATTAAGGGCATCAACGATGCGAATGATGCCAAGTATGTCGACGAGAATAAGAGCTTGATGTTGAAGTTATTTGAAGAAGTCGTAGATAAGCAATTCAGTAAAGAGGAAATCGAAGAGGTTGTTGCGAAATATAATGGCGCAATCGCGATAGATTTTTCTGATACTGGCGGTCTAATACACCCGGATGATTATTGGCTCGAATCGGTAAATATGTATTTGGGCGGCGAGGACGAAGCTACTTATTCTGGCTTCTTCTACGTTAACGAAGCCAGCCTCGATGGTGTGTCGATTATCGAGAGAGAAGGGTCTTACTATTATTTTCGTAGAGGCGAAGAGTTGGCCTTCAAGGCCGCCGATGATGCGATTAGTGCATATGTTCTTGATCTTAGGAGTAGTGGCGAATGAAAAAGTGGGTAGCTTTGTCGTTAGTCGCAATTTCACTAGCATTTGTGGCGGTTCTTTGTGGCTCAGAGTCTGCTTTTGCGGATGATATTCTGAAGCCGATTTGGGACCAGACTTATTCGACTAAGTTCGATGATTTGAAAATCACGAACACCGTAAAAGGTGCCGACGTGCTACTTGATAAGACAAAGGTTCATTTCTACAACGCATGCGCTGGCGGTGAGGCCGGTTTTAATAATAACCAATATGGCATTAAGTTTAACGGCGAAATGGCAAATTATTTCTATTGTCAGCTCCATAAGCACGCGGATGGGGAGGTATGGCGCCTTTGGGGGGGAAGCGATGAGACGTCATCGGGCGATTATTACGCGGTTGCGACGTATCCGACGGTCTTTGGCAATGATGGCCCGAAGGAAATTGACCCAATCTCTGGATCGATAGAAATTTTATCAAAAGGCGCAGTGACGGACGCAAAAACGGGTGACGTGTATGATTTGTATTTCAAGATTACTAACGTTAGGATGAAGTCGGCAGACTGTACTGGCGACTATCCTAACACTATGGCGGCAATCCTTATGGGTATGGGCACACAGGTGATTGGTGGCGCAAACAATCCTCCAGTCGGTACATCGATGTTTACGGCGCGCGCATTCCAGGATCACTGGATATGTGATGTGGGCGCTCTTTACGATGTCGAGGTTAGGGTAAGGGATCCGATTACGAAGCAATTCTTGAATAAGTCGATGCTTTGGGCGTTCAATGATGTCGACATTGCCGATATTGTCTCTGATTCGTCTTCTTTTCATACTTATGACAGCGAGCATCCTTATGCTGAGCATGTTACTTTCAAAAATGGTCTTTTGACGGGTAGCAATGGCTATAATATTTCGATGGTAGAAGCCTCAGACAGTAACCACTACAGAGAGCTTTACCCGTATACTATTAATCAGAATAGCTCTACGGTTTACCATCGTTTCTATGAGCCGGGAAGCGCAAATCATGTCTTCTATAAGGATGGCGCGGTGAGCGATAACAGCGTCAGCTTCCTCGTCAGGGTGAGCACTGGCGGTGATGGCTTTAAATTCGAGTGGGGTGGTAGTACTTGCGGTTCGTTTATTGACGACGCTCCGGCAAGCCGCTATTCTGGCATGACGACGCTGAATTATAACGGCACGAATATAGTAGATGGAGGTCTATGTGTCACAAATAATCCTAGTTCTGGGATAGATTACACCTGTACGGTAAATGGAAAAACGAGTAAGAGTATTTCGTTTCAGCATAAGTTAAGGTATGAAGCTATTACATCCAACAACGATTTAAGAGAGCCCTTCTTTGTGGAGTATAGTCATGCTGGTAGCTCTAGCGAGAGGCCTGGCGTTGGAGATAATGACACGGTAGTGCTTTTGGCGGGCGGTCAATGGACGCCGGCCAGCACTAAAAACATTGGGTCCGTCAATCTTACGCCCGGCCAGAAAAAAACATATTCTGAAACCTTGCGTTATCGATATTCAAACATTAATGATACTAGGAGCTCTTTTGCTTCGGCGGGGCCGCATGCCGTGACCGTCAAGCGTCCTCCGGCACAGTTTACCGCGAGTATCAAGACTACTGCGAAGAACGGTAATACGAATGCGACAATTGGCAACTCTAAAAAAGTGAAAATTACGGATCCGGACGGCAAGTATTCCGTTACTTTTGGATATACCGTTAAGCGCAAGAACGATACGGCTGGTGACACGGTTGGGTCTCAATGGAACACGGAATTGAAGAAGGATGGTTACATTCCTTCTCCTAGCTATGAAGCGAGCGGGACGGCAAGCCTCACTGAGGGGGCGAGTACTAGTGCTACTGGCCAAACTTATGAAGGCAACCTTCGTTATGGCGAGTCGATTACGTTCTGCGGCGATATCCAGTACAAGAGCATAATTGACGCTACGAATGGCGATTCCACTGCGACTGCTTCGGATTGTGTGACCGTCTGGCGCGATAATGCAACTTGCGATTTCTTCCCGAGCTTCCAGTATGGCCTAAATAATGCGTCGAACGTCGGTAGAATTGGCGTAAATAACTTCACGGTAGTAGGTAACCAAGATAATCCTACCTTCACGGTCCCTTATACCGATCCGGACGTATCTGTTTTCGCACGTCCAGGTGATAGTGTCAGGTTCTATCTCCAGATGTGCGCCGGTACATTATATCCGATACGGGAAAAAGGACTGTCGCGAACGATCACTTATACGGCTACTGGCGAGAGTTCGAAGCAGAAGGATGCTGGCAATGGATACCTATTCCGTCAGTCCGTATCGGTCGTTGATGGAACATTCTATAACCCGCGCTCTTGGAATAGCTTTGCTGACGGTCATAATTACAACTTCCTCCGTAATAAGAATGTGATTGGCGATTTCTGGTCGCCAAATGGCCAAGCGGAGAAGAAGTACCATTGTGGCGCCGTTGCCGATATGGAGAACGGCCATTACCAGATTGCCGGTAAGACAAACTGCGGGCGAAGCGATAATCCTGCTTACGATATTGGCATAATTGATGTCGGTAGCACGATTACGCAGAAGCTCGAATGGGATGAGATGACCTATACGAATGGAAACTTTGACGGTTCTAGAAACCCACACCGAATTGTGACGGCGAGTGTCATAACGCCATATAACTACGTTCTGAAGCCGTACGTAAATAACGGCAGCAATAAGGTTGCATATCTCGGCGAGTCGGTAAAAATGACGCCTGGCGTCGTGGTCGGGACACGTGAGAATACAGCCTTCCCGAGTGGTAAACGAACTTACGCTACGATTACTAAGCCAACTGATATCAACGTGAAATATTACTTCACGTCAGCCAGTGGAACTGTGATCACTGAGGCCGCAGTGCCTAATAGCAGTCGCACTGGTACTCGTTTGAATACGAATGGTGTTAATGGTGGCACTGGGCTTAGCGATGTCCATAGTACTACTATTGAATCTGGCGGCACGCTGCTACCAGATGTAGAGGTTCCGATTCCAGAAGATATCGTTCATGTAGGAGATAAGGTTTGTGTTGAAGTTTCGGCGTATCCAGCCGACAGCCATGACACTCCAAATGCACCCTCAGTATCTGGCGAAGGTGATAACGATATAGCCCTTCAAGAAACGTCGAATGGTATAAACTGGGTAACAGCAGTATCTTGTAGCACGGTTGCAAAGAAGCCATCGATGAGTGTAGAATCTTCAAATGCCTACAGCGCGACCCAATTCAAGACCGCTCAGTACGCGCGCAACAACGGCGGTAAGATGTTTAATTTCGGTTCTTGGTCCGAATATGGTGTGTTTGGCAGAATAAATACAGGCGCGTCGATCTTCGCATCTGGTGCAGCGCTAGGTTATTCGCGTGATGGTTACTCGACTTCGCGTACGGCTAACATTTCGCGCGCGAACGATACTGCGAGCGCCGAGGGTAAGAAGGTTTCGACGAAGACGAATTCCGATAAGTGCACCTTCATGACGCAGACTTTCGCGAATGTCGAGTGCAACCCGGGTTATTCGAAGATTGGCGGCGTAATGGCGACTCAGTATGAACAACGCATAAAAGACCGCTATGCTACGGATACGGGTACATTTAATGCGGTTGGGCTATCGGCAAAGACTTATGATGGTACGCCGTACATTAATGTCTCTGGCTACAGCGGTTCGGACGTAATTGTTGAGCCGTCCGGCATTATCAGATTTGATAGTAAGAATAACTTGTATATCGCCTCATTGCCGAATATATCTGATGCGCAATTTGCGGAAAAAGGCATTACGAAGCCGAACCGCACGATTGTCTATAGTGCTCCGAAAAAGAGCGTCGTGATTGATGGCAATTTGAACGCCGATGATGGCGCGAAGGGCACAATCGATGAGCTGACCCAGGTGATCATTATCGCGAAGAATGTTTATTTCACTGAGGCTGTGACCTATACGAACGCAATTATCATCGCTGAGAACCTAAACACTTGTAAGTATGCATCTGGCGCGAAGGTTGCAATTGGCGGCAAGAGCGGCGCCTCGACGATTAATAGCAATATGTGCAATCAGACTTTGCGTTTCGATTCGCCAGTTGTTGTGAAAAAGCTGATTTTAAACCGTACGGCCGGTGCGGATAATGGCGAAAATGCGATTCGTCGTGCCGAAATCTTTAATCTCAACATGGCAAATTACCTCTGGAGCTTTAACCAGATGTCCAGATTAAGCCAGGCGACGACGACTTATTCGCGAGAATTACCGACGAGGTATTAGAAGTGGAGTATTGTTTTGATTGCGTTTATGGTAAAATAAGCTTATGAGAGGTGGTAGTGTGAGTCTTTTGAGTGTGCGTTCGTTCCGGAAGCCATTATTTACTGCTTTGTTGTTTTTTACGGCTTTCATTTTTCTGCAGCAAATAATGTTGACTAGCTATGCTAGCGCAAGAAGCTACAGTACCTGTGTGGCTAATGCGAACTCTAAGTTCAAGACCAATACGAATAGTAATGGCGAAAAGAAACCGTATGCGAACATTTCGGACGTAGGTACTAGCGATAGTGAATATGGCGTGTCGTGGGCTTGCAAAGGCAGTACGGGTTCTGCTCGCGCTGTGGTGTGGCTAGCTACCGATTATCACACGGGTTGGCCAAATACGATTGACGTGAATACTATCGTCGAGAGAACTGGTACATACAAGATGTATATCGTTGGTTCGGTCGTAGGTTTGCAAGCTAAGTGGTCAAGCGGGGATGGCTCTTATATGCGCATTAACTATGCGTCTCAAGTAAAACTGTGTGCAGATTCCGATTTGAAAATTTGCTGGGAGAGCGCAGGTATCACGCGCACGGGCGAGGATTGGTATCACGACAGTACTAATGGTTACTATTTTGCTCGCGCCTACGAGGATGGCGATCCGGACGATGATAGCGCCTACGATAACTGGTGGACAAGCCCGCAGTCGGCAGCGATCAATATCAATATGGATACGTTCCTGAGTAAAGCTACCAACATCGAAAGACACGACACTTACGACGCTGTGACGGTCTACATGTTCAGGAGATTTGGCTTTACCGGCGCGACCGGTGTCACGCCTATCAAGTTAATTATCAGAAAGAGTGCGGCCGCTACTTTTACGGGAGCCGTTTCTGCAACCGTAACCGATACTAATAATAATAACTCCATCAGTAGCACAACTAACAATCCGGGTGCGGGACAGACCATTACTGTTAGCGGAAGTAGCTATAAAGTACATTTTACGCACACTATCGACAGGACGGATTCGGGCGGAGAAACGATCAGTAATGATTGGAGCACTTCGATTAGTCCAACAACGAGGCCGCAAAGCGTGAATGCGTTGGGCACTGCGGCGAAAGATTCTGTGTCTACGAAGGATAAAAAGCCCTACACGGTACGGTCATATGATTATAGTGGCACGATTAACCCTGGACAGACGATTACTTATTGCGAATCGCTGACTTATAACTCGAAGAAGGGAAGTGGCGTTGCGACCGAAAACGCAACGAAAACTACTTGCATAATTGTTCGACGTGAGCCGGAGGCGACTTTTAACGGCTTAGCTTACGTTAAGGCTTGGAACGATAGCACTGGTGCTTCAGTTACGAGTACGGTGAGCAATCCGGGGAGTGCGCAGACTTTGACGGTTGGTAGTGGGACTTTTACGCTGCATTTTGTCCATACGATCGATAGGACTGACTCGCTGGGCCACACTGTTTCGAATGACTGGAGTACGACGATCAGCCCGACGTCGAGGCCGAATACATTGAACCCGCTCGGTTCGGCGGCTAGCGGCGCTCAGACAACTAAAGACAAGACCACTTATGTCCTGAGAGATTATACCTACACCGGTAGGCTTTATGCAGGGCAGTCAATCACTTATTGCGAGACGTTAAAATATGATTCTTTTAAAGCTACTGGCAAAACGACCCAGTGGGGCACGAAGACTGCTTGTGTGATTATTAAGCGCGAGAGCGATGTTTGCGCTTCTCTTAAGGGCAATTTGTCGGGAACAATATATTCGCGCGACAAAGGTTATAATTATGGTCAGATTGGCGTGAAGAATCGCAATATCAGCGATAGCTACACATATTATGGTTCTAATAACGCGAGTGGCGCCGTATCAATCTGGGCGCGTCCTGGTGACGAGATTAAGTTTGAGTACAATATGTGCGCCGGCGGCGTGTACGCACGGGCGGCCGGAGCGAAAGAGACGGTTAACAGTAGTTTTAGATATAGTGGAGGTTCGGATTCGGCTAGTGATGCTGGTGTGAGCAGTCGTTATTTGTTCGGGGAACAAGTTTCGGCCTGGAACGATAGCACGAAGACGAGTTCGCCGAAGAACATTGTCTATACGAACATAAACGAATCGAATATTTTGAACCAGACTCTTGGCGATTCGAGCGTGTCGCCAGGCGAAAATGATTATTACAATAACTGCAATACTGGTGGTAGCACAACGAAGACGAGAGGCTTTTACAAAATTGCTGGTGGCGCGAATGCTTTTTCCTGTAATAACCGTGTAAAGACGCTCGATACGGGACATACGATAACGCAGTCCTTAACTTGGACAAATCTCGGATATGACAACGGGGTAAAAAGTGGCGGGAACGAGGTAACGGCTACCGCTTCCGTGGTCGTACCGTATAATTACCAACTCGCGCCTTTTGTCGAGAATAGTGGTTCGAGTAGGGTTGCGTATTTGGGCGAAGCCACGACGATGTCCCCTGGCATAGTCGTGAAGGCTCGCAAAAATGTTGCTCTTGGCGCCAATAGTGCGCCATATGCGACAATTACGAAGCCTACGCAGATAAATGTAAAATATTATTTCAGAACAGCTAGCGGGGCGTTGATTGCGGAATATGGTGTCCCGAATAGTAGCAAGAGTGATTTTCGCCTAAATCAGAATGGCCTACTTGGTGGCAATGGGAGCGACAATGCTACGGCCTCAAGTTTGGTAGATAATGGCGGGACTAGACTCAATGCCGTTTCGTTTGTAGTGCCAGATGATGGCTCCGTAAATGTTGGCGATAAGGTGTGCGTCGAGTTGTCGGCTTATCCTGCCGATAGCCACGATTTGCCGAATGACAGCATAGTTAATGGTGCTGGTGTCGGCAATATTGCCCTCCAGGAAGGATCAAATTCTGGGACATGGTTAACTGCCGCTTCTTGTATTACGATTGCGAAGAAGCCAACGATGAGCGTCGAATCGTCGAATGCTTATAGTGCTACGAAATATGATACGGCTAGCTTCATTAAACAGCAGAACAACCAAGATTATCGTTATGGCTCTTGGTCTGAATACGGCGTGTTTGGCCGAGTAAGGACAGACAACTCATCTTCGCTATTCGCCTCCGGTGCAGCCCTAGGTTATTCACGCGCCGGCTATCCGGCATCTCGCGCAGCGAACGACGTCCGTGCCGAAAACGGCGTAGATAATGTGGCCACGAGGCAAAATTCGAACAACTGTACGTTTATGACTCAGACCTTTGCGAACGCCGATTGCAACTCGGGCAATACCTCGATTGGCGGTGTAATGGCGACTCAGTATGAACAACGCATAAAAGACCGCTACGGTTCGAGTGCCGGCACATTTGATGTGACTGGTCTTGGAATGAAGAATTATGATGGTTCGACATATTATGACGTGTCGGGTTATGGTGGCAGCGATGTCATCAGTAGCCCATCTGGCGTTATTAGATTTGATAGCAAGAAAAATTTGTATATCAACGCATTGCCAAATGTAACGGACGCGCAGATTGCGGAAAATGGGATAGAGAGACCAAATCGCACGATTGTATATAGCTTACCGAACAATAATATTGTAATTGATGGAAATATTGGCTATGACGGCGGCGCGAAGAGCACGATTGACGCTCTAGCGCAGACGATTATTATCGCGAAGAAGGTGCTTATTACGGACAGGCCTACTTATATTAATGCCGTGATTATTGCCGATGAGGTGAATACCTGCGGGTTTGTGGGTGCGACGAAAGTATCGATTGGCGAGCGTGGCTCGGCGAGCGTAATTAGTCAAAACCAATGCTCTCAAGCGCTTCGTTTCGACGCGCCAGTAGTAACCAAAAAGCTCGTGTTGAATCGTACGGCCGGAGCCGGTCATGGTGTCGCCTCAATTGTGCGTGCTGAAATCTTTAACCTCAATATGGCGAATTATCTATGGAGCTTTAATCAGATGTCTCGCCTTAGCCAGGCTACGACGACTTATTTGCGCGAGATCCCGACAAGGTATTAGGAGGACTAAAAAATGGACGAAGGCAAAAAAATTGCTCCAGAAGATATAAAATATCGTGCGAAAGAAATCGAGAAAGTTGATAATTCTGTTTTCTTCGAGAAACCGGCGGATTTGAAACGTAAAGAGAAGGAAGAAGCCAGGCGCGCGAGGAATGAGGCGAAACGTGTTCTGAAAGAGTCGAAAAACGTAAAGAATGGCGGCGGGCGCGTCAAGCAGGAGCTCGATGATTACGTTCCGATGTCGACCGAAAAACGAGCGGGGATTCGTAAGTCCTTCATTGCCGGATTGATATCGATTGGCATTCTGGCGGTATTTGTTGGTATTTCGGCTGGAGCAATGTATCTCTGCAATAAGATTTGGGGTGGCGAAAAGCCATGGACGTTATCCGACGAAGAGCGTGACGTGGTAGTGTATAGTCTTCAAGACTATTATCGCGGAAAGAGCGATGATGAAATCGATGAAGACGCGAAGCAAATCGACGAATACTTGAATGGTATATACAATCGGTATGAAGATGAGAAAATAAGGACGGAGTGCCTTTATCGAAGAATTGAGCTACTGTACAAGATCGAGAGTTTTACTGAAAGAGAGCTAAAAGATGCGCAAGAAGTCGAAAAACTTGATAAATCTGTGAGATCTGCGAATTTGTTAGGGCGGATCTATGAGCGTCTCGGCGACAATGAAAATGCCGAAAGGTATAATCAAATAAGAGACGAGCGCTTGCGCGGATTATCGTCCGAAGAGCAGTATGGCGAAGGCTAAAAAATAACCCCTTGTGGGGGTTATTTTTTCTTCTCTTTTTTCTCTGGTGGGTCTGGGTTGGCGGCGAAGTTCGGGAAGAGGGAATGGAGCTGGCTGAGGAGCTTGTGGCGGGCGTGTTTGGTGCCGACCTTTTCGAGCCAGCCTGGGTTCGGCTTGCTGTTCTTCGTCGTGATGATTTCGACAATATCGCCGTTATGGAGCTTAGTATTGAGCGAGACCATCTTGCCGTTTACGATAGCGCCGGTACAGGTTGCGCCAATCTCGCTATGGAGGCGGTAGGCGAAGTCGAGCGGCATTGAGTTATTCGGTAGGTCGATAATGTCGCCCTTTGGAGTATAGACGAAGATTTTGTCAGCGAAGAGAGTGAGTTTGAGCTTCTTCGTGTCAACCTTTTCGCCAGAGGCGAGCTTTGCGGCGGTTTCCTGGAGTTCCTTGATCCAGAGCAGGTGGCTCGGGAGCTTGCTGATGCGTCCCTCGGTGTAAGCGGAAGTGAGCTTCTGCTCGTTATAGAAGAAGGTGGCGGCAAGACCGCGTTCGGCGTAATCGTGCATCTCTTGAGTACGAATCTGGAATTCGACAACCTGCTTATCTGGCGTGATAACGGTGGTATGAATGGACTGATAACCGTTTTGCTTAGGCATAGCAATATAGTCTTTTACGCGGCCCTCCATTGGACGGAAGAGGGAATGTATAAGGCCAAGCGTTAGGTAGCAGGTTGTGACGTCATCTACGATGAAACGGAGCGCGATAAGGTCATAGACGCGGTCGATGTTCTGATCGTACTTCGCAAGCTTCTTGTGAAGCGAATAAATGGACTTTACGCGGCCGTCACACTTGTATTTGATGTGCTCGTGCTTCAGAAGGTTCTCGACGGCCTGCTGGGCGTTCTTGAGCTTCTTGTCGGCACGCTTGAGGCGCTCCTCGGTGAGCTTCTTTAGCTCTTCGTAGCGTTTTGGATCGAGGTAACGGAAGCTGGTTTCTTCAATCTCGACACGGACGCGACCCATCTGGAGTCGGTCGGCAAGGGGCGCGAAAACATCGAGCGATTCGCGTGCGATTTTCTTCTGTTTGTCTGGCGGAAGGGCACTCAGGGTGCGGAGATTGTGCAGACGGTCGGCAAGCTTAATGATAAGGACTCGAACATCTTGTCCGGTGGCAATCAAGAGCTTCAAGAGATTGTCGCTAGTCTCTGGAAGGTAGCTGTCGAGGTTCTTCATGCCACTACGGGCTTTGCTGAGCTTCGTGACGCCATCGACAAGGAAGGCGACGTCGTGACCGAATTGCTCCTCGATATTTTTGAGAGTGACGTCGGTATCCTCGACGGTGTCGTGGAGAATGCCGGCGATAATTGTGTCGTCGTCCATATTCCACTCCTCGAGGATTTTCTTCACCGCGAGAGGGTGGACGATATAAGGCTCCCCAGTTTTTCGGAGTTGGCCATCATGCGCCTTGGTGGCGAGTTTGACGGCTTCCTGAATTTTTGGGGATTTAGTCATAAGCGCTCCTAGAGAGATAAGGTGATATCTTTGCCAGATGGCTGGTACTGGTCGTATTTGACGCCACAGCGGTCGAACATAAGCTTGGCAGCCTTGGTGCCGTCAGTGTCGGCATATTTGTCGTCAGCATAAACAACGCGCTTGATGCCGGATTGAATGATGGCCTTGGCGCACTCGTTGCAAGGGAAGAGAGTAACGTAAATTGTGCAACCGTCGGTGTTAGCAACGGAGTTCAAGATAGCGTTGAGCTCGGAATGGCAAACGTAGGCGTACTTCGTATCGAGGAAAGCGCCTTCGCGTTCCCAAGGCATATCAGAGTCATTCACGCCGCGCGGCATGCCGTTGTAGCCCATTGCGACGACTTTATATTGGTCATTGACAATACAAGCGCCAACCTGGGTGTTTGGGTCTTTGCTACGCTGTGCGGAAAGCATGGCTAGTCCCATGAAATATTCGTCCCACTTGATATAATCTTTTCGCATATTACTCTCCATAAACTTAAGAATATTTTAGCATAAAAATGCCCACTCTATCATACAGAGTGGGCGTTAGGTACTAGCCGACAATAAGATAATCCTCCGTGAAACGTACTTTCGGGTCGCTCGTGAGGTCGCCATAAGCGTAGTCGTCGTTTTCGGACATAATGTCCGCGAGCGCTTTGGCTAAATCGTCGGCCACGATATCCTTGTCGCTTCCGCTGACGGGGAATTCGTAGTCGAGGACTGCAATTTCGATAGCATATCCTCCCTCGTTGTCGTCCATCGGGTATTCTTCCTCGGCGATACCGTCCAAGATTTCCTCGGCGAGATTACCGATATTCCCCTTGTAGTCGTCTTCGCCAGGTACCAGGAGTGTCTTATCTGCCATGACAATCTCCTCCTTCTATAGATTTGCACCAGAGGTGCATGCCGCGATTATATAATAATTTCACAAATTATTCAACCGCGGACCTGTGGTGATGCTAGTAATCGACTATCATCACGTCTTCATAAACCCAGGCGCTCGCTTCGATTTTTTTGCCCTTAATCTCATAAAGATATGATTCGATTGCGCGACGGAGATCTCCGTTAATTGGGCTCCACTCCTCATACTTCTCCGGGAATGTATAGTCTAGGCTGCAAAGCGGGATGATAAACCCAATGTCGCCACCTACTTCGTGGCAGACGTCATAGTGATATGCGTCTTTTTCGGCGTTATCGACGATGATTTTTGCGAGATCAGTGATATGCTTCGAATAGTTCTCGGAATCTTTCGGCGTTATTAGAATTTTGGCCATGTACTTGCCTCCTTCGGTATGGATTTGCCCGAATAGGACATAGAAACATTATGGCATAACCGGGGCAGAAAGCCAACCGCGGGCTTGTGGTATGATAGAAGTATGAAGATATTCTCTTGGAATGTGAATGGGCTGAGGGCAGTGCTAGCTAAGGGTGCTTTTAGTGGTTTTATCGAGAAATATCAGCCGGATATCTTGTGTTTACAAGAGACGAAGGCGAAGCAGGGACAGGCCGAGGTGGACCTTCCGGAGTATGAAGAGATTTGGAATTCGGCGGAACGTGCGGGTTATTCTGGCACGGCAATTTTTACGAAGGTCAAGCCGCTATCGGTGCGCTATGGCTTCTTTGATGAACAGGAAGCTATCGAGGGATGGGAAGATGCTTTTGGCGACGCGCGCCGTGAGGGGCGTGTGCTGACGGCGGAATTTGAGGGTTTTTATCTCGTGAATGTATACGTGCCGAACGAGAAGCATAGCCTCGAGCGCATGGAATATCGTGAGAAGGTTTGGGATAAGGCGCTACTTAGCTATATGAAGCAGCTCGAGCAGACGAAGCCGGTAATTGTGTGCGGCGATTTCAATGTGGCGCACGAGCCGATTGACTTGGCGCGCCCGAAGGACAATGAGGGCAACGCTGGATTCACGAAATCTGGTCGACAGGGCATGACGAACTTTTTGAGTAATGGCTATATTGATTCGTGGCGCATGATGCATCCGGACGAACAAAAGTATACATGGTGGAGCTTCCGGATGGGTGCGCGAGCGAGGAATATTGGCTGGCGCATTGACTATTTCTTGGTAAGCGAAAAGCTCGAAAAACAGATTAAGCGTGCCGAGATTTATAACGAAGTGATGGGCTCAGACCACTGCCCAATTGAGCTGGAGCTTCTATGAGCGAGAACCTCGACTACTGGCGTAGGCAGAGTATAAAAAATTTGTTCAATGATGTTGATTTGTTGCCGCCAGAGCAAAAGCGCATGGCGGGTAAGTTGCTCGTGATTGGCGGCAATCGCATGGCGTTTTTTGCGGTTGCGAGCGCACTGGAAACTGCAAAACGCATGGGGGTTGGCGAGGTTCGCGCACTTTTGCCGGCTGATTTGAAGGGACAAGTGCCGAGCACGAGCGAGGTATTCTTTGCACCGTCCGGGAATTCGGGCGCGTTCTGCTCGGATTCGCTGCCGGAGATGCTGAGACTTGCTGATTGGGCTGAAGCGGTAATCTTGATTGGTGACAGCGGGCGCAACGCGGAGACTTCCTTGGTGTTTGCAGAATTCCTCAGCAAGGCGGAGAAACCAGTTCTGATTACGCGCGACGCGGTTGATGCAGTTTGTCCAAGTGTTGGCGATTGGTTGCTTCGAGAGGCGGAGACAGATTTATTTGTAACGATGCCGCAGCTTCAGAAGCTGCTCAGGACGCTTTATTATCCGAAGGTGATTACCTTATCGATGCCGACGAATCAGCTAGTGGAAACGCTCCATAAGTTTACCCTGAGCTATTCGACTAGTATTGCAACCTTCCATAACGGGTTAATTGTGATGGCGGAGAAAGGCGAGGTGGTGACGCAGGCGCTAGACGAGACGAGCTATTCGCCGATTTCGCTCTGGGGCGGCAGTCTAGCGACACAGGTGATGGTGGCGCGACTTTGGAATAGTGAAAAAGAATTCAATCATGTCTTTGCGAGCGTGGCAGCGCCAGGGCACGAAAAAGACGGCCGTTAGGGCCGCCTTTTAGGTGTAGATAGTTTCTTTTTTCGCTTTATTAAAGCGTTTGATATCTACAAAGAGCGATATGAAGCTTATTGCTGCCACCGCCATGACAAGGAAGAATCCGTAACTCGCGAACTGCGAGGCGCTTGCGGTGTTTCCTAACTCGTCGGCTGCGTAGGAGATTGCCATTGCTCCTAACCAGAGGCAAATGGCAACCATGCGCACCTTGTCGACATTCCCGGCGCGCATACCCTGCGGCCCTTTCTTTCTCCAAGTGAAAAACCAGATAAAGAAAAGAATGTCGCGTACGATAGCAATGAATGCGCAGACGATTGTAACGGTGCCATAGCAGGCCTTGGTGCCAGTGAAGCCGAAGCGGCCAGTCATCAAGGCGAATGCGATAGCGAGCGGTACGAACAGGACTTTGTCTCCGAGCGGATCGAGATAGCGACCAGCACGTGTTTCCATGTGGCACTTGCGTGCAATCCGACCGTCAATTGCGTCTGTTGCGAAGCATATGCCGAGCAGGACGAGTTCGACGGTAGTATTCCAGCCACCATACGGTCTAACCCAGAACAGATGAGGTAAGACAATGGACGCGCCAATGCGGCTGATGCTCAGCCAATTGGCGATTCCGATTTTGCCCTCAGTGTTCTTGAGCCAGGTTGCATCGAACTTCTGCATTACTAGCAAGACTCTACGGATCGTTTCGATTGTGTTGAAAGCGACCAGGATGTAGAGAATTGTGCTAACGAAAGGTCTCATGGCTGCCATAACGGCGGCCATGGACGCTGCGCCGGATTTCCAGGGCAACAGAGCATATGTTATGGCGTCCTTCGCGGGATTGCGTTTCGCTGTGTCGTGTTTCTTTGCGCAATACCAGGCGCCATTTGCGGCTAACCTAATAAGGTCGCCGAGAACGATAATGGAGACAAGATACCAGTAGTCTCTCGCAAATATTACAAGTAGTGTATCCGCAAAGATATGGAAAAACCAAAGGGCATTCCAATGCTTAATCGCTCGGGAATAGTACAGGATAATCCTTTCAAAAGCGTTCATATATTTCCCCCTCCTTTCTAAAGGTACAAAAAAATTTGAGCCAAACTCTTATCCTTCCATTATATCACAAAACAGAGAAAAAGTCAATGAAAGGCCCGCTTTTGGGCGGGCCTTATGATGCTTATAAAATGTCGGTTTTTATTAGGCTGCGGTCGGCATGCCAGGGTTGACGCCTGGGTTTTCGACTGGTTGTGCAACTGGTGCTTCGGGCGCGACTGGAGCCACCGGAGCGGCCTCGACTGGCGTCGGTGCAGCTGGGGCTTGCTCGACAACCGGAGCTGGCTCAGCGACTGGTACTGGAGTTGGCGCGATTGGCGCAACCGGTTGCGGATAGACTGGGGTTGGTGCTGGTGCGGCGGCTGGTGCTGGGCTGAAAGCGATTGGGCTGTCTTCGCCGCTTTTTGCAAGAATAATCGTGAGGAACTGTGCGCCGAGAATAAGGACATAGAAGATGCTGAGAACGATGAAGACCACGCCGAGTGGGGAGCTCTTCACGCTAAGCATATTGAAGGTAAGAACATTCTTGTCTGCGACGGCGACGATGGCGCCGACGAGATAGGCGATTGCTGTGGCGGTTGTAATGCCGGCGGCTACCCAGCTAAAGAGGCAGTCATGTTTCCTACCGATGAAATAGCGAATGGCGAAGATGATGCCACAGATGCCGGAAGCGGAAAGTAAGAGGCCGGTAAAGCCGTTGCGGACGTAGGTGCCGAGTACGTCAGAGGAGAGATTCTCGAGGCGCTTTGCGGCGTTTTCGTAGACTTCCTTCATGGTGCCGTCGGCCTTCTTTGCCTTGTCGCGATATTCGACGATTGGGCTATTAATTTCGTTATATGCCTGGAAGTGCGCAATGCCGACATTGATGCCGGTGATTGTGAAGAAGAAGCAGACACCAGATGCAAGGACCATGATGACGCTATTGATAAGTTTTTTGTTCATTTACAAACCATCCTTTTACGTAATTGTTTTAAGTATAGCATAAACGGAATAGCAAACAATAAAAAAGAGCGCATGAAGCGCTGTTTTTGGTGGGCGAAGTGGGAATCGAACCCACACAACATTGCTGTTACCAGATTTTGAGTCTAGCGCGTCTACCAGTTCCGCCATTCGCCCAAAGAACATTATTAGTTTAGCATAAAAGGGCCAATTGTGCTAGAATAAGAGCAATGGATAACAAAAGCGGTGGGCAGCTAACTTCTTCGCAAAAGCAGCAACAGACGGCTGCTAGTTTGGCGCGTCAAAAAGTCCTAGAGGCCTATCAGCACCAGGCTTATAAGAATGCGTCAACGGCGAAGCCTGCGGCGGTGAAGCCGGTCCAGCCAGACACGAAACGCAAGAAGCGTTCGCTTGGCCGGGCGGCGGCGAGAGCGCTTAGGAACACTGAGAGAAAGGCGGCTGCGCAGACTGTTGCGCCACGCGTGCGTACGGAAGATTGGCGTAAATATCACTCGGCTTGGCAGGATTATTATCAGAAGTATTACGGAGATTATTATCAGAAGGCGGCGCGCGATTACGTTGCAAAAGAGCGTCTGAAATACGAGCGCTCAGCGGCCGAGAGCGCCGAAAAAGATGCTCAAATGAAGGCAGTGATGTCTGTTTCGGCGGGAGAAAAAGACCAGAAGAATTTCAAGGCGCAGATTCAGGAGAAGGTCGCGAAGCGCGCGAAGAAGATGCGTAAATCGCGCCATTTTATCCCGATTATTGTTGGGCTTTCAGTTTTGCTTTTAGGTTTGCTATTTGAATATAACCAGGTGATTATTGCGAATGCGGTGGCGTTTATGTCGCCGGGCGGTTCGGAGGTGAACGATATCTCAGCGATTGACCCGACGGTTTCGACGAATGTCCATCCGGATCCAACTTTGATGATTCCGAAGTTGAATGTTGAGGTGCCGGTCACCTTTGGTGCGGCGAGCGATTTGAAATCAATGGGGCGCGCGATGCTAAATGGCGTGGCGCATTTCTCGATTCCGGGTGCTTCAGCGAAACCAGGCGAGATCGGCAACTTTGCGATTTCTGGCCACTCGGCAGGGAACGTTTACGAATCTTCGCAGTATAAGTTTATTTTCTCCGGTTTGACGCGTTTGACTGAGGGCGACCTTATTTATATGGATTACAATGGTACGCGCTATAGCTACCGCGTGAAGGGCTCTAATACGGTCGATCCGTCTGATTCTGCGGCGCTTCGTAGGATTGCAAATGACAACCCAAATAAGCCGATGATTACGCTGATTACTTGTACTCCACTTGGCACTTCAAAGTATCGCTTGTTGGTTTATGGCGAGCAAATTCACCCAGCTGTCGACGAAGATACTGCAACGCAAGCGCCTGCGACAAATACCGACGAAGAACATGAGATGCCAAAGAATTCCGACTCACCACTCGTGCAGTTCTGGAAGTGGCTAACTGGACAAGAATAATTAATCTATTTTATAGCGTTTGAGTGTGACTTTTTCTTCAGTCTCACTGAAGTAGTAGAGCCAGCGGTTGTTTTCGCTGACGACGGATGGGCGGTTGGCGCTTGCTTTCTTTGCGACGGTGCGGCGGTTGCTGCCGTCGAAGTCGCGAACGACAATCTTGTTATTGACGTTCGTCCAAAGGAGATAATCGTCGAACCAGTCAACGCTGGCGATGTTGTTTTTTAGCGCGACAGCGCCGTTGTCCTCGGTCTCAATGTCGTAATAGAAATAGCTAGTTTCACCCGCGAAGACGATGATGCGTTGTTTCTGGTTGGCCGTCAGAATGTTTGGCGCGAATTCGAGGCTTTGCTCGAGTTTTACCTTTAGCTTGTCGGTCTCGTCTTTACCGAAGGAAGGGTAACGGCCGCTGTAGATAACGGCGTCAGAGCCGGCCTGAAGGGCAATCCATTCCTCGTTCCAGTGTGAGCCCATAGCGAGACGTACGGCGAAATCTTTTTTGCCGGAAAGCGTACGGATGTGTGTTGAGCCTTTCTCGCCGTCCTTATAGGTCATGAGATAGCGCTTAGTTTTGCCGGTTTCTTCGTCCTTGCCGGTCGAGACGAATGCGAGCGTGTCGCGGTTGTGCGCAAAGATTATGACGTTTTCGGCGATAGGGCCAGAGATCGAGAGATTGTCGAGGTCAATCGAATGGAGCTTACCCGATTCAAGCGCCCAGAGCTTTGAGGCGGAATCGTTCATGATTTGGACATCTGTGAAGTCGAGGCTAAGCTTCGAGCTGAGATTGATGCTATTTTCGGAATGCTCGAGATCGAGAAGATGCCAGGTCGTAGTCTCTTCGTCGCGGGTCCAGCGGACGAGAATCTTGTTGCAATTCTCGTTCCAGTCTTCAATCTCGATGGTGCCGGTCTGAGCATTCGCGGTACTGGTGCTTAGGAGGTTGGCAAGAGAAATCTTGTCGTGCTTGAGCTTCTCGTCTTGGATATTAATGCGAATAAGATCGCTAGAGTCTTGCTCGGCGGCGATGAGCCAACGGCGGTCTGGCGAGAATGCCGAGAGGCGAAGGGGCTTGAAGCTAGAGACATTGCTAATATCGGCGTTCTTTGGGAAGAGGCGGATCCAAGCAACACGTGTGAATAGGCCGGCGTCGATGTTGACGTTCTGTTCCCAGTGATCGTAGCCTTCTTTGTCGACATAAACAGAGTGTTTGCCAGCGCTAAGCATCTTACGGAATTCGGTATGGCCGAACTGGGTGCTCTTGTCGATTTCGACGGAGGCGCCGGAAGGGTAGGAGTTCAACTGAAGGAGGCCGGCCTGTTCGAGCTTGCCTTCCGCATTAAATGAAAAACCCATGGCGATGAGCATGAGTACAAAAACTATCGCGACAACAGAAATGCTCATAAAGATATTAGTCAAGATTACGCGAATGTTGCGTATCTTTTTTTGTTTCGCACGATCCATATTCTGTGTTCATATTATACCACACATAGTGCTTATGGTTAAAAATGTTATTGATATTTGTACGCTTATGTTTTAAACTAACATTAGCAGAATAAGTGAGGTAGTGAATGGACGGAGTTGTGAGAGTTACGAATAATACTGCCGGCGCGAAGAACGCCAGCGCTTTGAATCGCTCTCGCGCTCAACGTTCAACTACTCTTAATCGTCGTTTCGTCAAGAAGCCGACCGTCAATCATCCGCAGATTAGAGCCGCCGCTGGCGCTGCTAGCCGCACGCTGAAAAATCAGAAGACGAAACAGCAGACTTTGGTCTCGAAGACGAATAAAGTGCAGCTAAAACCCCTGGCGAAACAGGCCAATGATGAAAAAAGTGTTCAGCAGCGCGTCGAAAGCCGCACGTCTGCACATATGGTTTCTTTGAAGAATTTGGCGCAGGTGAAGGTCGTCGATAACGACCCGATTGAGCCGGCTCAGGATACGAAGGTCGCGAAGGTTGCGAAGGCGCGTCTTGCCGCGCGCAAGGCTCCAGCCCCGCAGCAATTGTCTGCTCAGGAGCTCAAGGAACGTGCTATCCAGCAGGCGCTTCGCCGCGTTTCGACGATGGAAGATGTTTCTGATGTTCGCACGCTCAAGAAGACGAAGCACGTATGGCAGAAGAAGAAGGTTGCCGTGGCGGCAGTTGTTGCCGTATTGTCTCTCGTAGTGCTCGGCTATCTTGTTAGCGTGAATCTTCCAGATATTTCGGTACGTGTGGCTGCAATCCATAGTGGCATCGAGAAGTCTTATCCTAGCTATGTACCGGCAAATTATCGCCTAGATGGCCTCGCAAAGGAAGAGCAGGGTCGCATTACGATGGCCTTCAAGAATGACCAGGGCCAGCGCTTCTCGCTCGTTGAGGAGAAATCCTCGTGGGATTCGGCGGCGGTTTTGACGAATTATGTCTACGAAAAGTGGGGCGATGATTACTCTGTAGCGAAAGACCAGGGCTTGACGATTTATATCTCGGGCTCTAGCGCTGCTTGGGTGAATGGTGGCGTATTCTATTTGATTATCGACGAGAGCGATGCGCTCAATTCTAGTGACTTACACGACATTGCGATAAGTTTGTAATAACAGAAAGGGTGGCGAGGTGATAAAGTTTGAATGCGATTACTCGAAATTCCTCAATGAGGCGGAATTTTCTGAGCGGGTGCGTCAGACTGGTCATTTCGTGTGGTTGACTCAGCGTTCGACGAAGGGGGGCTGGGTTGATTGGCCGATTAATTACAATGGCGAGGAGTTCGACCGTATCAAGAAGGCGGCGGAAAAGATTCGCTCAGATTCAGACTATTTGGTTTGTATTGGTGTTGGCGGCAGCTATCTTGGTTATCGCGCGGTGATTGAGGCGCTCGGCGGGGAGCGTGGGCGTACGAAGCTCGTATTCACTGGTAATTCGTTCTCGGCACGCGAGCTTGAGAAAGCGCTCGACCAGGTAAAAGACGCCGATTTTTCGATTAATGTGATTTCGAAATCTGGCACAACGACAGAAACGGCGATTGCTTTCCGCTTCTTTAGGCAGCGCCTCATTGAGCGCTATGGCATCGAAGAGGCGAATAAGCGTATTTATGTCACGACCGATAAAGATAGCGGCCTACAAGGTGAAATCGCGCAGGGCCACTATGAGAGTTTTGCAATCCCGCACAACATTGGTGGACGGTTTTCGGTTTTGACGCCGGTAGGCTTGCTTCCGATGGCCGTTGCGGGGCTTGATGTCGATAAATTGCTTGAGGGCGCCGAGAAAGAGCGCGAGTCGTTGATTTATACGGGCGGGAATGCGACGAGTTATGCCGTGATGCGCAACGTTTTGCTCGAACGCGGTTTCAATATCGAGGTGCTAGCTAGCTTCGAGCCAAGTTTCCATCACTTTATGGAATGGTGGAAGCAGCTCTTCGGCGAGAGCGAGGGCAAGGATGGCAAGGGTATTTTCCCGACGAGTGTGATTTATTCGACCGATCTTCATTCGCTTGGCCAGTATATGCAAGACGGTCAACGCATTGTGTTCGAAACTTTCATTGAATCTGAGAAAACGGAGGCCGAGCAGGTCGTAGTGCCGATTGCGGTCAGTGATGCCGATGAACTGAACTACCTGGCGGGCCGCAAAGTCGACGATATTAAGCATGTTGTCGCCGAAGCGACGCGTAAGGCGCACGTGGCGGGCGGTGTGCCAGTAATGCGCATTGTGATGCCGGACATTAGCGAGTATTCAATTGGTGCATTAATTTATTTCTTTGAGATGGCTTGTGCGCTCAGTGCCTTCACGCTTGGCGTCAACCCATTCAACCAGCCGGGCGTCGAAGATTATAAGATTCAGATGTTCCGTCTACTAGGTAAGCCGGGTTATAATTAGATATATGTTTTTGAATTTTGTAAAAATTTTTTTGATTTCGATGGTTCCGCTTGTGGAGCTTCGTGGCGCAATCCCGATTTCGCAAATTTGGGGCATGCCAATTATCCCATCGTATATCGTTTGTATTATCGGTAATATGTTGCCGGTACCGTTCATCTACTTCTTTGCTGAGCGTTTCTTGGAGTGGGGGAAGGATAAGAAAGTTGTCGGCAAGTTCTGTTCGTGGTGCCTTAAGAAAGGGCGTCGTGCTGGCAATAAAATCTCAAAGAAGGCAGGCGAGAAGGGGGCATTTCTAGCGCTGATGCTATTCGTCGGGATTCCGCTTCCTGGGACCGGTGCTTGGACTGGTGCTTTTGCAGCCAGCTTCCTTGGTTTCGGGCTTAAGAAATCTTCGATTGCGATTATTTGTGGCGTCTTGCTTGCCGGTATTATTATGATGACAATCAGTGCGCTTGGTGGTGCTTTGTTATAATTAATCAAAAGAAAGGGAAGGTATGGAAGGACAAGTACCAAAAGAAAAGAAGCCAGTTGGCTTAATTGTAACCGTAATTATTTTGGCACTCGCAGTAGCGGGTTTGGGCGCATTTATCACCGTCATGCTTCTAACGCAGAATAGCGGTAGCGGTAGCTCGAATAGCGGCGCAACCGCCATTGAAACTAAGCCGGAAGATAAGCCAGAGGACAAACCAGAAGATAAGCCCGAGGAGAAGGATAATTCGAATATCGTCAAACCAAGCGCCGAGAATGGCAATATTGGCGATCATGTTCGTGGCAATAGCAAATCGAAGGTGTTAGTTGTTGAATATGCCGACCCTCAGTGCCCAGGATGCGCTCAGATGATGCCAATCATGAACGAGGTTTATGAGAAGTATAAGGATGACGTCGCATTTGTATATCGCCACTATCCACTTAGCTACCACGTGAATGGCAAGAATTCGGCAATTGCGGTTGAGGCTGCTGGCAAGCAGGGCTATTTCTGGGAAATGCTAACTACGGTATTTTCCAACCAATCTGCTTGGCAGAGTTTGTCTGGTACGAGCCTAGTGAATAAATTCGTTGATCTATTCAAGACTGCTTCCAGTAACAAGGGTGATGCCGACAAGTTTAAGGAAGATT
>CAMJLD010000003.1 GCA_946406645.1 uncultured Candidatus Saccharibacteria bacterium
ATAATCGCCATAACGCCAAGAATACTGGCAACAAGCAGGCGAAGCGCCAACATAAACGGCCTGCCAAGAATCTTTTTACTATAGAGACCAAGGGCAATCAAGATGATTAGCCAGACCGGCAATAGAATTAGGTTCGTTAAAATAAAATCCGTCAACTCAGATTCAAAGAAATATGGACGAGGATCAATATGGGTGCGGAAGTAATAGGCAAAGGTGAACGAAAAAATAATCGCTAATGCGTCGCCAATTAGTAGGAAGATACGATAGATGAGTCCTGGCTCTTTTTTCATCTCTTTAATTATACCATTATTAAATAGTCAGCCCTAGCAGCTTAGCGGCGGCCCTGAGCGTGGCGAGGTCATCCTTGACGCTCGCATTATCCGGATCTTCGCGAGACAACGCCTCGAGCTTTTCGATTTTTGCCTTGAACAGGTTAGCCGTTTCCTCATGCTGCTCGATCGGAATGACACGAAGCGAGCGCTGAACATTATCGGTCTTCTCGAGGAAACCACGGTCAACACAGTTTTGGACATGCTCAGCAACAGCGGAGACCGATTTTTTCTTTAGGGCGGTCATAATTTCGCGATAAGTTGGCGAATAACCATGCTCATAGGTATATGAGGCAATATAGTCGAGTAATTCCTGCTGTTTCTTCGTTGGTCTATCCATGCATATATTATATAACAAAAACTACCCCTTTTTACGGGGGTAGTTTCCTAAATAATCTAGTTCAAACTAATTATTTTTTGCGGGAGATAGTCAAGAAACCGTTGCGTGGGTTTTCGTTGACTTCGCGATCTGCTGGAAGGTCGCATGGGGTACCCTTAGCATTCTTCGCAACCTTGGTGAAGAAGTAAATCGTCTGTGGTTTGCCGCCACGGAGAGTAACCTCGGACTTGTGAAGATAGTATTTAACACCCTTGGAATTGGTATGTTCGTAAGCCATTTTAGACTTTCCTCCTTAGTTTTATACTCTTATCTTATGACCTCTAGAATGCCGTGTCAAGAGAAAAATAGCTATTTTCTAGGGTGAGAAACAACAGATACGGCTATCTTAAGAAAAAGCCAGATGAAAAAGCGAATTATTAACGCAATTATCAGGATAATACAGATAAGAATAATTATGCCGGAGCCACATGGGTACCACTTCGGTGAAGCAAAATCGTAACGGAACAATTCCGTCGATGGAAGGTTGGCAGCACCATAGGCGTCCATAGATTCTGCCGCCGGGAACGCGGCGAGCTCATTAATCCAACAGTTAATATACTCTTTATCCGGGTAGCGCCAGCCATATTTAATGCCCTGCGCGTCACAGATTTTCGCAACCTGCTGATAGACGTTGCCGTATGGGTTTTTGGCGTTCTTGTCTATTTCTTCCTGAGCCTTTTTCACGGCCTCCTGGGCGCGGCGAAGGTATTGATTCTCGAGGTAAAATGGGCCAGTGCCGAAGACGATATGCTGCGAACCGTTCTCTTCTACGGCGTTGAATACAATATGCTTAATCGTGAAGCCCTGAAGATCTTTTAGTGCCTGCGCAATCTTTTCATCATCCCCTTCACTATCTGCGGCGAGCACCGCCTCGCGAAGTTCCGTCATGCGAATATGGTCAAAACGCAATAGCGTAGCAGCAATAAATCCAAGAAGAATCAAAATAAGCGCTAGCTTCCAGCTCTTCAGCCGGAAGATCTTAGCGAGCACCTGTCTCAACTTATCTTTAGACAGTCCACCCATAATATATTAAAATTATAGCATGAAGGTATATTTTTCGGGAATCAGCGGCACCGGTATCGGTCCACTGGCAGAATTAGCGCAAGACGCCGGCATGACAGTATGTGGCTCCGATTTGCAACGTGGCGCAATAGCAGACGAAATTGATGCTCGCGGCATCGCTGTAGCATATGGACCACAAGATGGAAAATTTCTCTCTGAGCAACTCGATGGGCTAGATTGGTTCGTGTACACTTCCGCCCTTCCGGAAGATCATCCAGAACTAGTTCTCGCAAGAGAGGCTGGGATTCGCGTTTCGAAGCGTGATGAGTTTATCGCAGAATTCGTGAAGATGCATAACCAAAAGATGATTGCAGTCGCCGGCACTCATGGTAAAACTACGACAACCTCAATGATTATTTGGTGTTTTCATGCGCTAGGTATCCCGGCTAGCTATCTTGTAGGCACGACTTTGCCTTGGGCAAATGGTGGTAACTTCGCGAAAGATGGCGAGTATTTTATCTATGAGGCCGATGAGTACGATCGAAACTTCCTGGCTTATCATCCATACATTTCAGCCATTACCGTCGTCGATTATGATCACGCGGACATTTATAAGACACCGGAGGAATATCGCGCAGCGTTCGCACAGTTCGAAAGCCAATCTGAAAATGTTGTAAAAAACACAACGGTAGATAGTAGAATTACTCTCGTCGGCGAGCTACGCCGCCAAGACGCCTCAATCTGCCTCGCCGTCATGAAACAGGTCTGCGATAAGAGCGAAGACGAAATTATCGCGGCGCTCAACCAGTTCCCCGGTGCCGGACGTCGTTTCGAAAAATTAATTGATAACGTCTATTCGGACTACGGTCATCACCCAGAGGAGATTGCCGCTACTATCTCGATGGCGTCTGAGCTCAAGGCTCGAGATGGCGCCCAGGGCGTAGCAGTGCTCTATCAGCCACACCAGAACTCGCGTCAGCACGAAGTGCGCGATGGATATAAAACGGCGTTCATAGGAGCCGATAAAGTCTTCTGGCTACCAACTTATCTCACGCGCGAAGATCCAAATCTCGCAGTGCTCACCCCTGCCGAATTAATTAGTGGAATGGACAATGCCGATATAGCGGAGCCTGCCGAACTTAACGACACTCTCGCCGCAAAAATTCGCCAACTCCGCCAAAATGGCTGGATTATTCTCCTGATTACCGCTGGCCCAGCTGACACTTGGTTTAGAAATTGTTTTCTTCAGAATTAAAGTCTTCATCGTGACCGACGATGTCGATACTGAGGCTCTCATTTGAGATTGGCTCTGGCGAGAAATCGTTGGAGGCATCTTCGATGCGGTCCATAACCGTGTCGAATTCCTTTAGGTATTGGTCGAGGACGCTAGCATCTACTTCCCCGTCTGCAGAGAATAATTCCTTTTTGTCGTCATCAGTATCATGCTTTTCGTCTTCGAAAATGTAGCCCGGGCGAGAGCGGTCAAGATAGACATCGCCAGTCTCGCGATAAATATGGAGGCTGATAGCCGTAGAAATAATCGCAATCACGGCCACAGAAAAACCGAGAATTATCAAATTGCGACCACCGTGGATAGTCTTCGGCTCTTGGTCTTCGTTATTCATCTGGATGCTCCTTTTGATAGAGGCTATCGCGCATATCCTGAACGGATTGACGGTGCTCGGCGGCGATTTCTTTGAGGCGATTAATACTCCAACTCATATCGTCACGACGGTCGCGCACGGTTTCGAGCTGTTCATAAAAACGATAAGGGTCATCTTTGCAGTTGATAGCAATAAGCGCATCAAGCTCTTTTTGATAGTTAATATAGTCACGCTTAAAGCGTTCGCGCACGTTCGTGAAATCCGCCTGCTGCGAGGCAATATCGCCACTAGCCATGTTATTTTTCACGAGACGAAGGTTGAGATTCATCATGAGGCTGTTTGCAATCGCTTCGAACTGGGCACCAAGATGAACGCGGCTTTTCGCATCTAGGCGCTGTATATTCTGAAGCTGCAACTTTATGCTCGAACAGTTGGAGGAAATATTACCAATCTGTTCATCGGTTAGCTCGACGGCAAAAAGGGTGGTTGGCATGGCCGCCGTCAAAACGGCACAAAAGACAATCAATCCTTTTTTCGCGAGATTCATATTAAAAGTATAACATTATTCTTCGTCTGGCATGAGCTGAAGATGGCAATCAGTAATCTGATAATCATCAACAACAGAAGGCGCGCTCATCATGAGGTCGACACCAGAGCCATTCTTCGGGAAGGCGACAATATCGCGGATGTTTTCGGTCTCTTCGAGCACCATGAAGATGCGGTCGATACCATAGGCGCAGCCGGCATGTGGAGGTGCACCAAACTTGAAGGCATTGAGCATGCCACCAAAGCGAGCCTCGACATATTTCTCGTCATAGCCAAGAATGCCGAAGACCTTGTACATGATTTCTGGGTTGTGGTTACGGACGGCGCCAGAGCAAATCTCGTAGCCGTTCATGACCATATCGAACTGATCAGCGACAATCGCGAGTTTTTCCTCGTCGGTCTTGGCGTTTTCAAGTGCAGCAAGGCCGCCTTTCGGCATCGAGAATGGATTATGGCCAAAGTCGAGCTTCTCTGCTCCATCGTCCCATTCGTAGAATGGAAAATCGACAATCCAGCAAAGCGCAACAACATTTGGATCCTTGAGCTTGAAGTGGTCAGCAAATGCGATGCGAAGTTGGCCAAGAACCTTGTTGACCTTCGCACGCTTGTCGGCACCGAAGAAGACCGCATCGCCACTTTCGGCGCCAGTTTTCTTCGTGATAGCTTCGAGCTCCGATTCGCTGAGAAACTTTGCAATTGGAGACTTAATACCTTCTGGGGTGTAAGTGAGATAAGCGAGACCACCAGCGCCAAGCTTGCGAGCCTGTTCAGTGAATGCATCGATTTGGGAGCGGCTGAGATCTGCGCCGTTCTTAACGCAGATAGCTTTGACGCATTCTGCTTTCGCGAAGACGGCAAATTGCGTATCTTTCAAATCTTCGGTAAGGTCGATGAGTTCCATGCCATAGCGAAGGTCTGGCTTATCTACGCCATATTTTTCCATCGATTCCTGGTACGGGATGCGTGGAATATCTTCGCTAAGAAGTTTCTTGCCACCAAAGTCCTTTACGAGACTCTTTATGAGCGGCTCCATTTCCTGACGGACAACTTCGCCATCCTCGACAAAGGACATTTCGCAGTCGAGCTGATAGAACTCGCCATAGAGGCGGTCAGCGCGTGGGTCCTCATCGCGGAAACAAGCGGCAATCTGATAGTAGCGAGGAATGCCACCAACCATCAAAAGCTGCTTGAACTGCTGTGGTGCCTGAGGCAAAGCATAGAATTTGCCTGGCTGAAGGCGAGATGGAATAATGAAGTCGCGTGCGCCTTCTGGGGATGAGTTTGCAAGAATCGGAGTCGTGACCTCAATGAAGTCATGATTGTGCATATACTCACGCATAAAGCGATAGTACTCAGAGCGGCGAGCGAGGCGTCTCTGCATGCTCGGGCGACGCAAATCAAGATAACGATACTTAAGGCGAAGCTCTTCGCCAGTTTCGACGCCTTCGTCGTGAGTAGAAACAGGAATTGGCTCGGAGCGGTTGAGAAGCTCAAGTGAGTCTACGACAACCTCGATGTTCCCGGTTGGGATATTTGGATTCTCGAGACCTGCACCACGCTGACGAACGGTACCCTCGGCGCGAATCACGTATTCATCACGAAGATGCTCGGCGAGCTCAAATGCATCCTTGGTCTGCGGGTCGATAACTAGCTGAATAATGCCAGTATGGTCGCGCAAATCAATGAAAATGAGACCACCGTGATCACGGCGAGAATTTACCCAGCCAGCCAGCTGAACTTTTCCAGATTTGACAGTTAGATCTTTTGCTAGGGCTCTCATATTTGCTCCATTAAAAATAATTTTTATATAACAAATACATATTATACCATATTCTTCTCTTAACGGAAACGGCGAGATTCGCGGTCGAGATCGCGATTTTTGATTGTCTGGCGCTTGTCGTATTTTTTCTTGCCTTCACCGACAGCAATTACGAGCTTGATGTGGCGTTTGAGGGGCAGCAATTCAACTGGGACGATAGTGTTGCCCTGTTGTTTGGCACGGTCGAGACCGGCGATCTGTTTTTTGGTTGCAAGGAGCTTAATATCTTGCTCGGTTTCAGTGCCAAGAGTTAAGCCAAGCAGATAGAGCTCACCGCGACGAAGCGTAACATAAGTGCCCTTCAGCTGCGCATGATGATCGCGAATAAGGCGGACTTGCGGGCCCGTCAAAACCATACCGACTTCGAGTTTGTCGGACAAATTGTAGTCGTAATGCGCACGGCGATTAACGACCGTAGTAGCCGGTTTTTTGGTTTTCTTCATACCTAGATTATACCAGAGAAGGTTTAGAAGTGCTCTTTGCGGATTTGGCGAGCAAGTTTTTTATTAAATTGACGTTCAAATTTCGCATAAATCTTCGGGCCGAATGTTCTATAGCCCGTGCGGCTAACGAAATTTTTGAATGCTTCCGTTGGCTTATGCCATGTCGAGGCATAGTGATGGTAGGCGATAGTGTTTTTTGTACTGCAATCCTTGCCGGTCATGTAATGCTTCGGGCTAAAGTATTCGCGCGAGAAGACAGCAAGGCCATTGTCGCCATAAACGCGCGTTTCGCCGTCGAGTTCAAGTGGCCAGAAATCCTTTGCATAAACCGATGGGCTGTGCACAGTTTTTAGGAAAGTATTGGTCGTGATTTTCTGATTCGGATCGGCGAGTTCGTAGCGTTTCAAAATTTTGCCAATCCACGGCGAGTGCTTCTCGGCACCAAAGAACGCAGTCGTAAACCAGAAGTTCGATTCCCAGCCGGCAACTGCTTTGTACTTCGTAAGGTCTCGCAACGATTTGCGAAGTTCGACGTCGGTATCAAGATAAAAGCCGCCATTTTCGTAAACAACATACATACGAATAATATCCGAGGCAAGTGCGTAACGCTTTTCTTCAATCGCTTTTTTGACGAGCGGGTATTTCTTTAAATCAATTGCCTTTTCATCCCAAAGGCGAATGCTAAAATCTGGGTTGAGCTTACGCCAGCCTTCGATATATTTCAAATCTTGCTCTGGGATATTCTCCTTACCGCCAATCCAAACATAATGAATGGTTTTCGGAATGCTCATTATAGCTCCCTTTCGCGGTTAGATAGGACCTGCTGATAGATTTCTTCCATACGAGTGAGCGTGTGGCTAATGTCGTGGCGCTCGGCAAGCGACGCGCTCTCTTTCGACATTCTTTCACGAAGCTTGGAATTATCAAGAATTTTCAAAATGTTGCGCGCAACACCATTAACGTCATCTGGATTAGCGAGGTAGCCATTCTTGTTGTTCTTCACGAGTTCGTGCACCGCGCCAGCCTTCACGGCAACGCACGGCAAACCGCTCGCCATTGCCTCCATCAAGACGATGCTCTGAGTTTCGGTCTTTGAAGTGATTGCGAAGACAGTACCAGTGCGATAAATCTGCGGCAAATCGTCGCCAATCACGCGTCCGAGGAAGTGTACCTGTTCAGAAAGATTCGCTTTTTCAAGAATCGACTCTAGTTTTGGCCTTGCAGTGCCATCGCCAACAACAACGAGTTGTGTGGCTGGCATTTTCTTCGCAACTTTCACGAAAGCTTCAGCGAGAACATCAAGCGATTTTTCCGGATCGACGCGGCCGACATAGAGAACGATTGGCTTCGAGCGCGGAATCTTATATTTGTCGTAGATTTCCTTGTTTGGCTGGCCTTTCGCAAAACGCGATAGGTCGATGCCATTCGAGAGCGCCTCAACTGGCACCTTGAATGGTTTACGCTTGTTTGGAATCAAATCCGCAACAGCCTGCTCGGTCGGCATGGTCGCATATTCACTGCGTTTCAAGAAGCTGACGAAGTATTTGTTCATCATCGAGTTAATCGGCTTTTTGGCTGGCTTTGGCAGCTTTAGCTGCTGCGTTAGGTTGTCTGGATAGGCGTGATCGGTCGAAACGAGCGGAATGTCGTGTTTTTTAGCATAGCGGAATACCGCGAGCGCAACTGGACCCGGCGTCTGATCGTGAATAATGTCTGGCTCAAAATCGTCTAGTACTTGGCGCACTTCGGAATAGCAGTTAAGACTAACGTTGAGGCCATTCTTGTAGTAGAGCTTCGGCAGTTTCAAGCCAAGAAAACTCTTCGCATCTGGCACTTTGTTAATTTGGTCTGGGTATACATGCACGCGCATAGAGCTAAGACGCGCCACCATGAAACCATATTCTGGGTCTTTCTCTATGCAAAAATCACCAGTAATGCTCGGTGCGACGACCATGACTTGATGACCGCGCTTCTTTAGGCCGGCTGCGAGATTACGAGAAAAAACTGCTACGCCGTTAATCATCGGGTAGTAAATGTCTGACGAGATGACGATTTTCATACCCTTATTATAGCATCAGACGGATTATGCGCCGGCATGCTATAATATGCTTATGTTATTGACTGGTTCGAAGATGATTGGGATGCCGGTGCTCAGCCTCCATGTTGGTGGCGCAATTGCAAAAACCACGCATGCCATTATTGACCCAGAAAATCTTGGCGTCGTCGCCTACGAACTCGATGGCCCAATTATCAAGAATGATCCAGAGGTTGGCGATATTCTCGACGTTAAAGATATCCGCGATTTGAGTAATGACGGCATTATTGTCGACTCGGCAGACCGTTTCACTACACGCGACGAGGTGATTAAATTCGATAAAATCATGAAGCTCCATTTCAACCTGGTCGGCTTGAAGGTTGTCACGCAGAGCGGGAAGAAAGTCGGTAAGATTAGCGACTATACCCTCGATTCGGAATCGATGATTATTTATCAGCTGATCGTCCAGAGACCTTTTGTTTCTTCCCTCATCGACCCAACTCTTACAATTAACCGTTCGCAGATTATCGAGATCGACGATTTCAAGGTTACGATTCGCCACGACAAGGCGCAGATTAAGATAAAAGAAGACAAGAAAAAAGCGGCCGAAGATTTCGTGCCGAACTTCACGAACCCATTCCGCAAGCCGGCCTATACTGAGGACGAATCAACGGCTAGTTCGTCAACGATGTCGGAATAATTAAAACCCTGACGCAATAAATATTGAATGAATTTCTGCTCGTCATCATAGCGAGCTCTTTTTCTAGCAATAATCTTTTGAAGCTCCGCGCGTTCGTCGCGATTAGAATCAGATAATACTTCGTCGATTATTTGAGAAGCGATGCCTTTTTGCTGTAATTCGAGACGAAGTTTTTTAATACTAGTACCCTTCGCGACGTGACGATTCTCAACCCAAACAGCAGCGAAGTGACGGTCGTCAATATAGCAGCGCTCCTCGAGGCGCCGCATCACGAGTGGCACAAGCGAGGCGTCGTAGCCTGGCTTAATCTTCGTCTGGTATTCGCCAGTCTTGCGATTCTTTACACGGACTTTGCGTTCATAGGTTTTGCCGCGCAGGTAGTCTCGAAGTTCTTTTTCCGAGCGAGGGCGCATTAAAACGTACTCGAGCGCACGTGCATAGAACTTACTGAACTCCGAGGCGCGCTTCAAATCTGCTAATTCTTCACTGGTAAGCGAGCGAGCGATTTTAATATGAAGATCGACTACCTGCGAGATGTCGAGCGAACAAAAAAACTTATCGTCAATATAGACATTGACACGGTTCTTGTCGCGAACCGCCTCACGAAGGTCGGTCACGCGATGCTCTACCGACTTAGCGTGGTCGGTAGAGGCATCGTCAAAAATCGTATGTTTTTCTAGCATCGATTATTCTGCACTTGCAGCAGCTGCTTCGCGGACTTTCTTCTCAATTTCGTCCATGAGCTTTGGATTTTCCTTGAAGAGCTTCTTCACGGATTCACGGCCCTGGCCGAGAGTTTCGCCGTTATATTTGAGGAAGGCGCCAGACTTCTCCATGACGCCGTACTGAACAGCAAGGTCAAGGACGTCGCCAGTTTTGCTCACGCCTTCGTTGTACATGATGTCGAACTCGGCAGTGCGGAACGGCGCGGCGATTTTATTCTTCACAACCTTAATCTTAGTGCGGTTGCCGGCAATGTTCTCGCCGTCCTTGATCTGGCCAATGCGGCGAATGTCGATACGAACGGAAGCGTAGAATTTCAAAGCATTACCACCGGTAGTGGTTTCCGGGTTGCCGAAGAGGACGCCAATCTTCATACGAATCTGGTTAATGAAGATGAGAGTAGCCTTAGTCTTGCTAATGATGCCAGTGAGCTTGCGCATCGCCTGAGACATCAAGCGAGCTTGAAGACCCATCTGTGCATCGCCCATATCGCCATCAATCTCGGCCTGAGGCACGAGCGCAGCAACAGAGTCGACAACAATCAAATCAACGGCGCCAGAGCGAACGAGAGTCTCGCAAATTTCAAGAGCTTGCTCGCCGTTATCTGGCTGAGAAATCAAGAGATTGCCGGTATCAACACCAATCTTCCTAGCGTAGCTCGGATCAAGCGCGTGCTCGGCATCGATGAAAGCGGCCTGACCGCCCTGTTTCTGAATCTCGGCGATGGCATGAAGCGCCAAAGTCGTCTTACCAGATGATTCTGGGCCATAAATCTCAATAATGCGCCCCTTCGGATAGCCGCCACCAAGCGCCAAGTCGAGCGCCAACGAACCAGACGAGAACAACTCGACATCAATCTTCGACTGATCGCCGAGCTTCATGATTGAGCCGTCGCCAAACTGCTTTGTAATCTGAGAAAGCGCCAAATCTAGGGCTTGCTTTTTGCCATCATTTTTATCTTTTCCGTCCACCACGTCCTGACTCTTTTTAGCCATGGGAAATACCTCCTTATATACTTATATTTTACCTTAATTACTGGATAATCGGCAACCTGTCAAAGAAATAATGCAAGGCATGCACGATTTCGTCTTTTTGTTCATCGCTCGGTTCGCCATGCTCTTTTACGGTCGGGTTGCGGCGGTTAATCTGAGCGACGTAATTTATTTCGCCGCTAGTAAGATCGATGCCGACACCATAAATATCTTCTAGTCTGCAGCGACGCATGACGAGCACGTCGCGTAAATCATACAGATAATCATCCCCAATCGAGATAACACATTTGCGTGGATCGACGGCAGCCCAAACATATCCCTCGCATTCTCTACGTAAATGCGCTAGTTCCTCCTTGGTCAACCTAATTCTTTTGTATAGTTTCATTTGAGATATTTCTCCTTATTTAATTTTTATAACCGGCAGAATATCACCAAAATGTAGCCGCTAAAAGCATAATTACAATGTTTTTGGCACTTTTTCATTTTTATGGTGTAATATTGTGCTAAAATAGAATAAATTAGAAAAAATACAAGGATTTATAATGAGCGGACACAGTAAATGGGCAACCACCAAGCGCCAGAAGGCCGTCGTTGACGCTAAGCGCGGTGCGTTGTTTACAAAAATCGGTAACCAAATCGCAATTGCTGCACGTAGCGGTACCGATCCAGCTATGAACCCATCGCTTGCAATGGTGCTCGAGAAGGCTCGCCTCGCAAATATGCCAAAGGCAAACATCGAGCGCGCAATTGCCCGCGTGGAGGACAAGAACGCAGCAGCTCTCATCGAAGAGACCTATGAAGCTTACGGCCCAGGTGGCGTTGGCATTATTATCGAAGTTGCAACCGATAATAAGAACCGTACGATGCCAGAGGTGCGCCACACACTTGAGAAGAACGGCGGTCGCATGGCAGACCCGGGCTCGGTTATGTTCCAGTTCACGCGCAAAGGTGTGATTTTCACGAAGTCTAAAGGCGACGAAATCATGATGGCCGCGCTTGATGCTGGCGCAGAAGACGTCGTCGACGAAGATGACGGCACTACGATTTATACTGCCGCTTCCGACCTTATGAAGGTACGCGGCGCCCTTATCGACGCCGGCTACGAAATCGATTCCGCCGAACTCCAGTATGTTCCGAACAATACCGTTCCAGTCGAGGGCGAAACCGGCGAGAAGGTCGAGAAGATTCTCGACGCAATCGACGATCTCGATGACGTCGTCGCAGTGCACACGAACGCTGAATAGTTAAATATGGACCTCAATTTGGGGTCTATTTTTTATGCTTCGGGTGATATAATCAATTTATGAAGCAACAAGCAGATTATATGGTGGAAATCGGCAAATTAATCGCCGAGAATCGCATCCGCAAGGATGTCACGCAGGCTGAGCTCGCAAAAGCAATCGGCACGAGTCAGTCGGCGATCAATCGCATTGAACATGGTAAACAGAACGCCTCTCTCGAGATGATTTCAAAAATCAGCCGAGTTTTGGACGTTCAAATCGTATCAATTAACGATGGTTCGACGCAAGGCTACCGCATTAACGGCGGCAAAGAGCTGAGCGGAAGCATCAATATCAACACGTCAAAGAACGCGGCCGTCGGCCTTCTTTGCGCTTCCCTGTTAAATGAAAAGAAAACTATTTTATCTCATCTGGCGCATATCGAGGAAGTCTATCGTATTATTGAGGTGCTCGAATCAATCGGCTTTAAAATCACTTGGATTAATGATGGGCGCGACCTAGAAATCCGCCCGCCGAAGCAGCTTAAACTCGAAAAGCTGAATGTCGAAGCGGCGCGTAGAACCCGCTCGGTCATCATGATGATGGGGCCACTGCTCCATAAGTTCAAACATTTCCGTCTCCCTTATGCTGGCGGCTGTTCGCTTGGCTCACGCACCGTCGAGCCACATCTTCACGCGTTAAAAGCCTTTGGCCTGAAGGTTGATGCAAAATGCAATCCTGGTTTCTACGAAGCAGAGGTAAAAGACGCTAAGAGCGGCGATCGTAAAATCGTCCTCATCGAACGTGGTGATACAGTGACTGAGAATGCCATCATGGCAGCAGCGCTCTGCCCTGGTAAAACGGCCATCGTCGGTGCTAGCCCTAACTACATGGTACAAGACGTCTGCTTCTTCCTCGAAAAACTTGGTGTGAAAATTGACGGGATTGGCACAACTAATCTTGTCGTCCACGGCGTGAAACGCATCGCAAAAGAAATCGACTACGCTCCGAGCGAAGACCCAATTGAAGCGATGAGCTTCATCGCCGCCGGCATCGTGACGCATTCGCAAATCGAAGTAAAACGTGTGCCAATTGAGTTCCTCGAAATCGAGCTCGAGATTTTGCGTAGTATGGGCCAAAAAATGACTATTTCCGACGAGTATCTCGCAGACAATGGCCACACGCGTCTTGTCGACATCAAACTCCTGAAGTCAAAACTTCATGCGCCAATCGATAAAATTCATCCAATGCCATTCCCTGGCCTCAATATCGACTCGTTGCCATTCTTTTCAGCAATCGCAGCGACCGCTGAGGGTCGCACGTTGATTCATGACTGGGTGTTCGAAAACCGCGCAATTTACACGACTGAGCTCTCCAATCTCAACGCGAAGATTGAGCTTCTCGATGCGCACCGCGTGTTCGTAACTGGTCCAACCAACTGGCGCCCGGCCGAGATGATGGCGCCGCCAGCATTACGCCCGGCAGTGGTCGTGATGCTTGCGATGCTTGCCGCACCTGGCAAATCTATCTTGCGCAATACTTACTCGATTGCGCGTGGCTATGAAGATTTCGCACACCGCCTAATTTCGCTTGGTGCTGATATCGAAATGCTTTCTGATATTTAGGTGTAAAAACAGATACGGATGTAGTATAATTGTTATATGTCAATCACAAGAGAAGATGTCCTTCATTTGGCCGAATTGTCCAGTATTTCTCTCGACGAATCACAGATTGAGCCACTAAAGAAGGACCTTGATAATATCGTTAACTATTTTTCGCAGCTCGATGAGCTAGACACCGAAAATGTCGAGCCGACTTATCAGTGCTTCGATATGCAGAATGTCTGGCGCGAGGACGCTATTGTTGAATTCGAAGCAAATCGCGAAGACCTCCTAGCACTCACGACCGAATGCGAAGATAATCAGATAAAGGTGCCAAAAGTTCTATGAAAATTGCCGACAAAAATACCAAGGCGGTTGATTTGGTGCGCGCCGCTTTGGAAAAAGCTAAAGAATGCGAAGATTATCACGCTTTTATCTCAATGAACGAAGCACACGCTTTGGACCGCGCGCGCGAAATTGACGCAAAAATCGCACGTGGCGAAGATGCCGGCCGTCTCGCCGGCGTTCCGTTTGCATTGAAGGATAACTACCTCAGCCCAGAGGGCCATACGACCGCCGCAGCAAAGATGCTCGAGAATTTCATTTCCCCGATTACCGCAACGGCAGTTGCTCGCATCGAAGCAGAAGGCGCAATCATGATTGGTCGCACTAATCTTGATGCTTACGCCCACGGTGGTAGCACTGAAAACTCTTATTTCGGCCCGACCTCTAACGCGTACGACAAGACGCGCGTTTCTGGTGGTTCGTCCGGCGGTAGCGCTGTAGCGGTTGCGCTCGGTATTGTTCCGTTTGCACTTGGCTCAGATACTGGCGGTTCGATTCGCCAGCCGGCAAGTTTTAACGGCGTCTATGGTGTCAAACCAACCTTCGGTACAGTTAGCCGTTATGGCGTAGTCGCAATGGCCTCCTCTACGGATACCATGGGCTGTTTCGCAAAGAATGTCGAAGACGCGAACCTCGTCATGAGTATTATGGCCGGCAAGGACGAAAAAGATTCTACGACTCTTGATGATTTCTGGACAAAGCCACTCGAAGAGGCAAAACCCGCAAAGAAGAAAATTGGTCTTATTAAAGATTTCATGGGTGAAGGCGTCGACGAAGAGGTCAAGGCCGCAGTCCTCGGGTATGCAGACAAGTTGAAGAAGGCTGGCTACGAGATTGAAGAAATCAGTATGCCTACCCTCAAGTATGCGCTCGCGATTTATTACATTGTGGTGCCTGCCGAAATCGCCTCGAACCTCAGCCGCTACGACGGCATTCGCTACGGCTTCCGTTCAAAAGAGGCTAAAAATCTTGATGAGATTTATAGCAAGACGCGCGACGAAGGCTTTATGCCAGAGAACAAGCGTCGCATTATGATTGGCAATTTCGTTCTAAGCTCTGGTTTCTTTGATGCCTATTATCTCAAGGCGCAGAAGGCGCGCACATTGCTCATCAACGAGTACAATAAAGCGTTCGAAAAATATGACGCTCTGCTCTGCCCAGTGGCACCACGCCCAGCATTTAAGATCGGCGAGAATACGAGCGATCCACTCCAGATGTATCTAGAAGATATCATGACCGTACCACCGAGCCTAGCCGGCATTCCTGGACTTTCAATCCCTGTCGGCAAGAGTAAGGCCGGTCTTCCAATCGGCGCACAACTCGTCGGTCCTCGCCAAAGCGACCAGACGCTGCTTCATATCGCCGCGGAGGTCGAGGAAAAGTAATGGACGGCTCTCTCATTATCTTCTTAATTGCTATCCTCATAGTTGGGATTTTGGTTTTTCTTGCAATTGCGATGACGAGCAAGCATGGCCATGTTTTCGACAAAGAAAACTACCAGGTCGACTTCCTTCAGATTGAGCAAATGCTCCAAAAAGAAAACCCGGCAAGTTACGGCATGGTAATTATCGAAGGCGACAAAATTCTCGACCGCGCCATGATGGAAATGGGCATTCAAGGTCGCACGATGGGCGACCGCCTCAAAAAAATTGGTAAAGCGAAGTTCTCGCAGCTAAATTCCGTTTGGCACGTTCATAGACTTCGCAACCAGATTGCACACGAGCACGATTTTAAACCAGAATACCGCCAGGCCCAGCATGCGCTCGAGACCTACAAGCAGGCATTAAAGGATTTAGGAGCAATTTAGATGAGCGAATACAAGATTACAGTCGGCATCGAATGCCACGTCCAGTTAAACACAAAAACTAAGCTGTTTAGCGGCGTAGATAATGACGCAACAGACAAGGAGCCAAACTCCTGCGTAAGCCCAGTCGATTACGCCCTCCCGGGTATGCTTCCGGTACTAAACAAGGTGGCCGTCGAAAAAGCAGTCCGTGCTGGTCTCGCGATGAATTGTAAAATTAACCTCGTCAGCCGCTTTGACCGTAAACATTATTACTACCCAGATTTGCCAAAGGGCTACCAGATTTCCCAGATGTATCAGCCAATCATTGGCGCTGGTGTTGTCCATCTCCCAGACGGCAGTGATGTCCATATTGAGCATGCGCACCTCGAGGAAGACGCCGCGAAGTCGACACATTTTGGCAGTTATTCCCTAGTCGATTTGAACCGCGCCGGTACGCCGCTGCTCGAGATTGTCTCGATGCCAGATATCCATTCAGCGGCGCAAGCTCGCGTATACTGCGAAGAGCTTCATCGCCTCATGATGTATGCAAACGTTACGAACGGCGACCTCTACCAAGGTAATATGCGCTTCGATGTGAACGTTTCCGTTTCGAAGACCGACAAGCTCGGCACCCGTACTGAGACAAAGAACCTCAACTCGTTCCGTAGCGTAGAGAGATTAATTGAAGCCGAAACAAAGCGCCAGATTTCCGTCCTTGAAAAAGGCGGCGAAATCAAGCAACAAACTCTCGGTTGGGATGACGCTACCGGCAAGACAACCCCACAGCGCGGTAAGGAAAACGCGCAAGATTATCGCTACATGCCAGAACCAGATGTGCCGCCAATCGTGCTCGAGCAGAGCTATGTCGATAAGGTGGCAAGCGAAATGCCAAAGATGCCGGCAGATTATCGCTCAGAGTTTAGCGTACTGAATCTCGACGATAGCGCCGTTGAAGCAATCGTAAATTATCCAGTATTAGCAAATCGCCTCTCAGAAGTTTGCGATAAGAACGTCAAGCTCGCACCAAGGGTTGCAAACTGGTTTGCTAGCGTGCTTCTCGCCGAGGAAAACCTCGACAAGGATTTCTCGCTCGCAACTGGCGCAGAGCTCGCTGAGCTTTCCGAAATGGTCGAGAAGAAAGAACTTTCTTCCACTGCCGCAAAAGAAGTGTTACTCGAAATGTATGATCACAAGAATACGTCGAAGACTCCGCATCAACTCGCAAAGGAGATGAATCTTCTCCAGGAGAATGACACCGATGCACTGTCGGCAATAATTGATGAAGTATTAGCAATGCCAGAGTGCGCCAAGGCAGCGGAAGATGTCCGTAATGGCGAGATGAAGGCAATTGGATTCCTCGTTGGGCAAGTCATGAAGAAATCGCAAGGAAAGGCAAACCCAGCTAGCGTTAACGAGTTAATAAGAAGTAAGCTATCATAAAGGAGAAATATGGCATACAAAAAAGCAACTAAAGCAGTGATTACCGACGCCGGTTTCGCAAGTCGCTTCTTACCAATTACTAAGACAATTCCAAAGGCAATGTTGCCGCTCGGTCCAAAACCAATCATGCAATATGTCGTCGAGGAATGTGTCGCTGGCGGCATTAAGGACATCATCATCGTCTCGACGCCAGAAGGCAAACATATTTACGAAGATTACTTCAGCAACCCTTGCGAGAAAATCTATAAACAGCTCGCTTCTCAGGGCAAACTTGACCGTTTCGAATCCGTCCGCAACGTGCTTGAAATTGCAAATATCAAGGTGATTGAGCAGGACCAGAGCTTGCCATATGGCAATGGCAGCCCAATCGCTAGCGCAAAGCCATATCTCAATGACGATGAAGCATTCCTCGCTCTCTATAGCGACGACCTTATCTTTGGCGAAGGCGATGTAAAGACGCTCATGGAGGCACACGAGACCTACCCTGACGCTAAGGCAATTATTACCGCTCAGGAAATGCCACAGGAAGTTTGGAGCAAGTACGGCATGATTGCGCTTAAAGACGAAAAGAAAATGACGCTCAGCCATATCGTCGAAAAGCCAAGCAAGCCAGAAGATAGCCCAAGCAACCTCACTTCTTATGGCCGCTATCTCCTTACGCCAGAAGTGTTTGCTCATCTCGATCCAAGCCAGACCGGTCTAGACAACGAGCTCTGGACGGTTGATGCGATTACTAAGCTCGCCAAATCCGGCGACGTTATCGTAACTAAGAGTAAAGGAGAATGGTTGACCACGGGCGATCCAAAGAACTATTTCGCAGCTTACAAAAAATTTGTTGAAATGGAGGAGAAGAAATAATGGAAACACCAGCTTGGATTTTAGTATTTATTCTTTCGGGGACGCTATTCCTGTTCCTACTCATTGGCATCATTTTGCTAGTGAAGCTTATTGGCGTAACGAAGGAAGCGAAGAAGATTATCGTGCAAGGCCAGAATATCGCAGAAAAAGCTGACGATATTGTCGACAATGTGCGAGACATGACGACGATCGGTGGGTTAGTTAAGCATTTCACCGAGAACTACATAAACAAGTCTGAAAAGAAAAAGAAAGCCAAAAAGGAGGATAAATAAATGGCAGACAAGAAAAAAGCAGCAAAAAAGACTGAGAAGAAAAGCAGCGGTGCTGGCAAGTTCTTCTTGGGCGCAGCACTAGGTGCAATCGGTGGCGCTATCGCCGGTATCCTAACCGCTCCAAAGTCCGGCAAGGAAACCCGCAAGGACATCGCCGAGGGTAGCAAGAAGGTTGCAAAGAAAGCAAAGGCAACCGTCAAAAAAGCTACTTCCGGTAAGAAGCCAGCCGCAAAGAAAACTACCAAGAAATAGTTTGCTATAAAAAGAAGCCCCCTTCGAGGGCTTCTTTTTGTTCTAGCGGAAAAGTCCTTTTTTCGCGGACTTGAACTGTTCGATGAGTTCTTTTTGTTTCTTCGTCAGGTTCTTTGGAATCTCGACGTTGATCGTAACAATATGCGGACCACGCTGGTCGGAGCCGAGGCGTGGGGCGCCATGGCCGGAAAGCTTGAAGTTGGTGCCTGGCTGAGTGCCGGCAGGAACCTTCATGCGAATCTTACCATCAACAGTCTCGACATCAATTTCGGTGCCGAGCACAGCGTCAACCATCGGGATAGTAACTTCAGAGAGAATTAGTTCGCCTTCGCGAGTGAGATGCTTGTGCGCTCGGACGCGGATTTCGACATAAAGGTCGCCGCGCTGGCCGTCGGCAGTCGGTGCTGCCCCGCCCTTGCCATTCAAGCGAATGGACTGGCCATCATAAATACCGGCTGGAATCTTGAGCTTAACCTGCTGGCCCTCGATAGCAATAGTCTTGGTTGTGCCAAAAATTGCGTCTTCAAAATCAATCGTAATACTAGTGCGAAAATCCTGGCCACGACGCGCTGCGCGGAAACCGCCACCGCCGAAACCAAAGATGCTACCGAGAATATCCTCGAAGCCGCCAGCGCCGCCAAAGTCGAAATTGAAACTCTGGCCATTGGCGCCGCGAAAACCGGCAAATGGATCGCCACCACCGTCGCCGCCAACACCGGCATGACCGAATTGGTCATAACGACTACGTTTGGTCTTATCGCTCAAGACAGAATAGGCTTCGTTCGCTTCTTTAAACTTCTCTTCGGCCGCTTTGTCGCCAGGGTTTTTGTCAGGATGATATTTGATAGCGAGCTTACGAAAAGCCTTCTTAATTTCATCATCAGATGCGTCTTTTTTGACGCCTAGAACTTCGTAATAATCACGTTTGCTCATACCATAAAAGTATAGCATTTAGCACTCTACTATGCAAGAGTGCTAATTCATGATCATGATACCGGCCACAATGAAGACCGAAGAGATAATATAACGAATTAGAATGCGTTTTGTTAGACGTTTGCCATGGATAAACTTCGGGAAGATTTTGCCGAGGAAGACTGTGAAGAAGAAGGAGGCGAAGAGGTTCGTGACTTTGCTGACTACCGTCATCATAGCCACGACTGGAACTATGAGGAGACCATACTTGAAGAGGAGCTCGCCGAGAAGAAGTGAGAGGTTGTCGGCGACGAGCGCGAGGATGTTGCGATTGCGTTTCTTGCTCGTTACGAAAACCGTCTTAATAGCGCTGCGCCACTTGCTGTTGCAAATAAATAAAACAATTACCGTCACGGCCGAGCCGAGCATAAAGAAGAAAAAGCTCTGCGCAAAGAGCGTCGTGTCGGAGAGATAATCTTTCGAAAAATAGACGAAGACAATGTCCGAGAGAATTGAAAAGAAGGACGAGATGATAGTCAAAATGACGACAGTTAGGTCAGCTTTGCTCCGCTCTTTTTTCGAGGAGTTTCCTGTCACGACGACGGCGATTGCAATCATAATCGACAAGAAGCCAAGGCCTTGAGCAGGAGTGATTTTCTCGCCAAGAATCAAAACGCCGAGGCCGAGCGAAATAAGCGGGCTAAGCTGGCTAAAGATAATAACATCAGCAGCATCGCCAGCTTGGAGTGCTTTGTAGGCAAAGATTGAGCCGAAGACATTGATGGCGCCAGCAAGAACAAAGCCAAGCGCAGTGATAAGCGGCAAAATGAGTACGATGCGACCAAAAATCGCGTACATCAAAATCATACCGACCACAAAATACGGTAGATGCATGATGATTAGGGCGCCAGCACGATTTTTCGGGAAGGCTACGTCAGCCAAAAAATTCTGGATATAGCTACCGCTCGTATAGAAAAGCTGCGCGAAAATAGGAAAGATTGCCCACAACATACTATTATTATACCCTATTCGTCCTTGCGCGCCGCAACAGCACTCGAGGATGCGTCGTTATCGAAGTCGTCTTTGATTTCGCGATTGAAAAGAATCGAGATAAGCGTGCCGAGTTCGGCATAGCCGAGGAGTTTTTCCTTGTCGTCGATAATTAAAACGTAATCCGTGCGGTTACGTAAGAATACAGCTAGGAGTTGTTCGAGCGTATAGTCGAAGCGAGCAAAAGCAACGCCAGTCTCCATGAGCTTTGCGACTGGTTCGTTTTTGCCAATATGAAGCAAGTCAAGCTTGTCAGTTCGAAGCAGGCCGCAAACTTTTTCGTTGCGATTGAGCACCGGAAAAACAGTATCGCCGGTTTTATAGAGCTTGTCGAGCGTGAGTGGACCGAGAGAATCCTTTTCATTCAAAAAAGTAATGTCCTCCTTCGGCATCATGACGAGCGAGGCTTTGCGAGATTTGAAAGCCATAGCGCCAGAAATAAGATTGCGATCGCGAATACTGAGTGCTTCCGTCGGAGTGCGGCGAATAATCTCGACGAGATCTTTTTCGGATTCGGGAGTGTAGTTTTTGTGCTCCTCTTTTATAGCGGCTTTGAGTTTCTTATCATATTCGGCTTCGAGCTTTGCCTGGGCAGCCTCGCGGGCAGCCTTGCCCTTCGCAATCGGAACAGCGCGAAAACGGTCAAAGTGCCGGTCGAAGAAACCGACGAGTTTGGTCATTAACTTTTTCAGAAATGACTTCATGCTTTAATTATAGCAGATAGTCAGATATAGCCTTGACGACGGCCTCTGGATTCTCGTAATTGATAAGATGGCCAACGCCGGCAACCTCGATATAGTTGGCGCCGTTTTTCGTGGCACGCTCTTTGGCGAGCTTAGCCGGGGTGAGGCGATCTTTTTCGCCCATGATATAGAGAATGTCCATCTTATTTACTGGCACAGTCTGCTCTTTCATGGAAATTTTGATATCTTCGAGGAGGCCGTTGCCGCTATTGACGTTGCCAGAGTATTTGTAATGCATCTCGTCGATTTTCTTACTCTGTTTTTTATCAGAGGTTAGATAATGAGAAATACAGAACGAAGCGAGCTTACTGCGCATAAGCCCAAGGCGCGGACGCGGCGGAAGAAGATGGAGCGCGGCGTTAGTTAGTGCGCAGCGGACGTTGCTGGATTTTTGCTTAAAATCCGAGCGAAAAATTGGGGAGATAAAGACGGCTTTTGATTGAGTCTTATCTGGGTGGGTAGCAAGATAGTGCGAAGCAATGATGGACCCCATCGAGTGGGCGACAATAAAAGGCTTCTCTTTCTGGGCATCAACTAGCCCGTCAATCCACTTCGAGTAGGAATCGAGGGTTTTCTTGCTGAGACTGTCAGCCTTGCCATAACCTGGCAAATCCGGGTTTACGACGTCGAAGCCCTTTTTCTCGAGCATTTCGGCGACTTCCTGGAGACCGTGATGGTCGCCGCGCAAGCCGTGGAGTAAAATGATTTTCATTTTCATATTCTAGATATAACCTTTCTCGCTTCCGCGATTGTTTTTGTTTGCATTAGCTCGGCGCGCAGGTCGGATGCGCCCGGGAAATTATTGACGTAAATCTTATAAAAATGCTTCAGCGGGTCGTATGGATGAAGCTCATACTTTTCATAGAGGTCGAGGTGGTAATTCATGAGATCGAGAAGCTCTTCGCGAGTATGCTCTTTTGGAGTCTTTTCGAAGCAAAATGGGTTTTGGAAGACGCCGCGACCAATCATGATGCCGTCAACGCCCTGCTCTACGAACTTCTGCGCCTCAGCAGCGGACTTAATATCGCCGTTAATAATCAGTTTCGTATCTGGTGAAAGCTGGTTTTTTAGCTCAACAATCTCTGGAATTAGCTCGTAGTGGGCGTCGACTTTGGACATCTCCTTCTTCGTGCGTAGGTGAACCGTGAGGGTGGCCGGATGCTCCTCGAGCAGATTCGTCAGCCAGGCCTTCCATTCATTGGTTTTCGTATAGCCGAGGCGGGTTTTAACAGATACAGTAATACCCTCGACTTCCTTAGCGGCTTCCAAAATATCTTTGGCTAGTTCAGGGGTGCGGATAAGACCAGAGCCACCACCGGTAGCCACGACATGACGTTCCGGACAGCCCATGTTGATATCTACCGCCTGAAAACCGAGATTTTTAACCGCTTCAACGGTTTCTTTGAACATTTCTGGGTTTTTACCCCATATTTGAGCGACAATTGGCTGCTCGGCCGGCTCGAATCTCAGACGTTCAAGCGCATTCGGGCGACCTTTCTCGCTAGAGTAACTATTGACGTTCGTGAACTCCGTAAAAAAGATATCCGGGCGAGCGGCTCGGGCGATCACTTGGCGAAAGGCTATATCTGTTACGCCCTCCATTGGGGCGAGGCAAGTAAAGCCTTTTTCGAACTGAGACCAGAAATTCATCAGAAATATTATATAACAGGTTGACATTTTTCGCTATTAGTGGTATAATGAAAGCATATATACATTGTACCTTTAGAGCTTAAATTCTTTATTCTAGAAGTATCTAGAGATGCAATGATTTTCCAATTCTTCGAAAGGGGGACATAACAATGAAGTACAATATTGGAAAAAGGATGATAGGTTGTTTGGTAGTACTGGCACTCATTATGTCGGTCCTCCTTACAGCTTGTGATGGAACAAGTGGCTCTTCAAATGTTAGCAACGATAGAGAGACCACCTTTACTGGGGAGACACAGAACACTGTGAATCCCGACGTTTCAGAGCCTAATCAGAGCATCCCTAGTGACGCTATGATTACTGAAACCGAAACCGAGAGCACAGCACCCGTAAAGAATGGTAATACTTACACTATTAACGGTGTCGAGTTTACCATCTCTGTAAGGATTGAGGACTATCTGTATGATCTTCCTGGAAGCGATGCTAAGTATATCGACTTAGATAAGTTTATGGAGGCGTATGGATTCGAATCGACCGAGAAGTGGCCCGAGGAAAGATGCTCTTATACCAATAGCACTGGTATTAGCATTCTTTTAGACAGAATAGATGCATCAATTTATTCTAATGGCCTCGGGGTATGCACATCTGCCGCTATCGCTTACCCGTCCGACTTCTCCAGGGACGGTGCCATTGCCCTTATCACGATGAGCAGCGATTATCCTCTCGATAAGGAAAATCATGTTTATGCAGTAAACGGTTATATTGAGGACGGAAAGCGATACGAGAAGTATTACGTTTCCCAGGAAATGCTGGTAGTGTTCGCCGTAGCATTCGACGCACTGAATGAGACTGGCTCAACGGCTTCCGCCGTCGAACCGCTGGCTCGCGCACTCGAATGTACGACAGTAAACGACGTAAGAAAATTGTGCATAATGTAAAATCGTTTCACGTAGAGTTAATCTCTAGAATAAGAAGAGCAAGCTCATCTTTTCCCTCCGGGCCAGCTAACAGCCCGGAGGTTTTCTTATGCAATAGTATAGTCCCTGCGGACGATGTAGGTCACGGTGCCGGTATTTTTATAATTATCTATAATTTCAATCGCGTTTTCTTCGAAATAGACCTCTTCTGACTCGTCTTCGACTGATGCGTATGGGGCATAGTCTGCTGGTTTATAGTTTTGAGCAAAGTTAGCTAGCTTCATATAATTTAAGGCTATTACTACATTTTCCTTAGTCATACCGGTCTTGCGCGCGAGGACGCCCTCAAGGCTATTATCTAATGGATGCTCTTCATAATATGTCCTTAGGGCAGCAGTTACGGCGCTCTCTTCGATGAGACCCATACCTTCGAGAAGGCTCTGGTCGCTAATGTAGCGCTGCATATATTTAACCTTCGTATTCCAATCGGGGACCAGCCCTAATGACTCCGCCGTCGTCTTTTCCCCCGACTTAATGCCAACAGATAGTGCTTCTCCATTATTTTTTGTCACTCCGACTTCGCCAGTGACGTAACCAAGATACTTTAGGGCGGTCGCATTATTATAGATATCTACCACTTCGCCAATTGCAGGAGTTGCGCTTATTGTTGTGGAGACGGCGCCACCACTATTCAAAATCTGAACGTCATTAATGATATTCTGGTCGGCAACGCCTATTTCAGACTCACGTTGAGTATAATAAACGATGTATTCCATACACTCAGAATTTTGCTTAATCGCAGGATTATCGCTACCGTCGTCTTCGAAACAATCTTGAAGTGCAGCTGAATACTCTAGCGGATCCATATCGAGCGTCGAGACATCCTCAATCATTAGTGGCTCGCAGAAAGCATCACCCGCAAGCGCATGCACGCTATCGAGGTTCGAGCAATATTTATGCGTATATTCCTGCAAATACTCAGCGTCGCTCGCGATTGATACGGCGGATGCTTTTGGTAGAAGGCTGCTAAATGATTTTACGGCCGTGTTGCCGAAGGCCGCCAGAGCTCCTAGTGGCGTGTTCAATGAGTTTGCCATTACGCTTACCTGCCGGATTAGACTACCGAGGAAGGTATACTGCGAGGTTGGGTCGAATGGGCTATGAGTGGCACGTACATACTGACCGTTTTCATCTTCGACTTTCTGTGCGACTTTTTCATATTCTATATACGATTCTTTTGTAGCAACAGAGCTAGATCTGGCCTGAGCATTCTTGTTTTCAATATCCATTATCCCCTCCGCTATGACATGCCCTAGCTGTTTCCCGAACAGTTGCGTAGTAATATCCAGAACGAGCCAGTTGGCAATCTTCGGCACGAGGAAGGAAACGAGCCCAGTAATAATTGCCTGGGTAGTAACGCCGACCGCAATTTGAGTGCTAATATTTGCTACCGCATCCGAACAGCCGACCGCTGCGGTTATTGGGAAGAAGCACGCTAAAACGTCGAGCACGTTGCGCCCCTCCTCTAAGAGCGACGTAACACTGGTGGCAATCTGGATTGATGCGCAAGTCATAAACGACGCCATCGATATGCCAAAAGCCTTCATAAAGGGCGCTAGGCCGCCAAGATTAGCGAGTGGATTTAGCGCACCGGTGCCCTCATCGGGAGCGCGCGGTCTACCTTCGTACTTTGAGATAATGCTGCTCGCTTCTATTGCGGAACCAGTCTCTTCGATAGTGTCCATCTTCGTACCTTCAGCGCTATTAAAAAAACCTGTCTTATATATGTTTGTGGCGGGAGTCAAGAGCATGCCAGCCATCGTATTGAATATATCGCCCTTGTTGTCGCCAGCCTGAGCCTTCTGGAAGACTTCGAAGAACTGAAGCGCAGTTTGACGGACCTGCATCATATTTAGTGCACGCATGAGATTCATGACGGAGCCAATAATACTAGAAGCCATACAGCCCCATTGCGCAACCTGCGAAAGAGCGGCGCCAAACTTCCCTTTCTTCGTCTGAGCCATACCATTCACTTTTGCTTCGATTACTTCTGGCGTTGCGCCTTTTTTGATGCCACCAAAATCAAGAACGTCACCGCTCTTCCTTTTCATTTCTATGTTGTCGTGGTCGCCTTCGCCAATTTCGGTCTCATTCGAAATCTTTCCTTTCGATAAGTCTGGGTCTTCCGAATCTTCTGACGTCAGCCGCTTAACATCATCAACGTCCCCCTTGTCGGATTTGCTAGACTTATTTCTCGATAAGTGGAACTTAGCAAAAAGTGCTTTTATCTTCGAGTCGAACCAATACCGCACACGACTGCGCCAAGTCATCGTGCCCTCTTGGAGAGCAATAGACATATCTGTCTTCCCCTTCATCGCGGTACTGTAGTCGATAATATTATCAGTATCTAGGAAGCCACGCTTCACGGCGCCTTTACTCGGCTCTATTATCTGATCACCAAAACGCAAAACTTTGACACCATCAATTTCGTCTACCTCAAAGCCTTTAGCGTTGAGGCGTTTTTCCTGAGTCTTGGTAATCTTGAATTCGTCAGGATGGAATATCTTCGTGAGCTTCTTCGCTTCATAAGTTTTGCCGTTCACCGTGACGATCTGCTTACGCGAAAGCGGGTTCATCATTTTTCTCATGAGGCTGTCGGTGCGGGCGCTAGTGAGGTTTAGCGGATCTTCGCCCTGGAAGACAGAAACGAGGCTGAATGGGGCGAGGCTCTGGGCGCCGTATATCAAGAAAGCGGCCGAAATCAGGAGGCCGATAATACCCATGACTGGGCCGGATTTTTTGAATTGACTGGCAGCTTTGGCCCAGTTGCCACTACGAGCAGCTTTAACGCCCTCGACGGAGTTTTTGAATTGCTCTTTTTTCTTATCTGCTTCGTTTTTGACGTTATTCTCTTTCTCGCCGAGCGAAGCATTCTTGTCGCCGCCGCGGCCATTTTTATTCGGATCATCACTAGCGGAAGCTTCGTTGGCCTGCAAAATATTGCGGCCCATATTGCCACTGTCTTTGGCGCCAGCATCGCCGCCTTTGGCGTCTTTCATGAAGTCTGGAGTGTTGCTTTCTTTGGCATAGTCATTAATGCCCGTTTTCGAGCTCCCACCGCCATTATCCATTGCCTCACTCATACTTGTTTTATTATAGCATAATTACGCTTATGCTCTTGATTTTTCTTCTCTCTTATGCCTATAATATTTATAGGAGTTATACCTATGGCAAAAAACAAAAAGAAAAGCAAACATATTTCTGACATTTTAACCTTTGTAATTGCCGCCATTTTGGTGGCTGTTATCGTATTTGGCGTAGTCGTCATGATTCGCCAAAACTCACCGAGCGAGAGCGAGCAGCCAAAAGAAGCGCGCAATACAAATACCGCATCCGATATTATTCAGACTGAAGAAGATTTGAAAGACGAAGACAAGGTCGCCGAGTCTAGCAACGACGCGAAGGACCGCGCCGAAGCGCAAGCGCGCAACGAAGAGGAGGATCGCCGCTCGGTCGAACAAACCCCTTCCGGCCTAAAGGTCGCAAAGCCGATGATTACTTTCGTCGATAATTCTCGTGATCCAAATTTCGTAGACGTCGGCGGCGATGTTAGCAACATCAACGAGGAAGGTGGCAAGTGCACTATTGTATTCAGCAAGGGCTCCGATGTCGTCTCCGTAACGACTAATACTTTACCAAATGCAGGTTACATTTCTTGCGAAACAGGTAGCATTGATAAAAGCAAGCTCACGGCCGGCAAATGGTCAGTAAAGATTCAATACAAATCTAACTACGCGGAGGGCGAGAGTGAGGCGCAGAGTTACACGGTGGAATAAGGTTGGCATACTCGCAGGCATTGCGTTTGCGTCAGCATTTTTTGGTGCCGCAATCGCCAACACGCCAGAGAGTAACGCCGCCCCAATCACCGACTTTAACGCCGGGAATATTATTGACGACGCCGTCTTTTACAACAAAGACGCGATGACTGTTTCGCAAATTCAAGAACACTTAAATAAATACATGCCGGTTTGCGATATGTGGGGTACGGGCGCAGTCGGCAATGGTCGCTACATTAATGGTGTCGCAATTCCAGCTAGCACCACTCGCGCCGAATATGCCCGATTGAAACGCGAAGCGGGCGACTCACGCTACCACGAACCGCCATATGTTTGCGTGCAGAATTATTACGAAAATCCAGAAACACATCGCACGCTTTATGAATCAAAAGGTAAAGTCGAAGAAGGCATGCTTTCTGCTGCGCAGATTATTTACAATGCCGCACAAGAATATGGGATTAATCCACAGGTTCTACTCGTACTATTAAAAAAGGAGAGCTATGTTTGGGGCGACAACTGGCCGCTCAAATATGAGTACGATACCGTTATGGGTTACGCTTGCCCTGACAATGCGCCATGCGACACAAAGTACTACGGTTTTTACAATCAGGTCACGAAGGCGGCCTGGCAATTAAATTATTACCGCGAACATATTTATAGCTACAACTATCGTCCATACGCAACAAACTCGATTCTCTACTCCCCTACTGCGAGCTGCGGCCGCAAGTCGGTTTATCTCGAAAACATTGCGACAACTTCGCTTTATATTTACACGCCATACACGCCAAATGATGGCGCGCTCAGAAACTATCCAGGCACCGCAGAATGCGGATCGTATGGCAACCGTAATTTCTATATGTATTTCAAAGAATGGTTTGGCGATACGCATAATATTAGTGCGACAAAAGCCACGCTCCAAAATGGCAAATATTATCTTTACGATAATTCGACCGTCTTCAAAGCAACGCAAAATTCTGACGGCACATATTATTTCAAAAACACGCAGACCGGCTTAATGCTCGCTGCTTCGAGTGAAGCCGTAAACGTCGATACTACTGTCATAGAGGCTGCCGCGAACAACGCGACGAAGGCGCAAAAATGGTATGTTTACGCGCTCGGTAATGGCCTGTACAATCTTGCTTCTGCCGCCAATCCATCATTTGTAATTGCAACAAAAGACAATGCAATGATGCTCAATGTGTATGGTAACGCTGCGGCAAAATCAATGCGCATCATTCCAATAAATGAGAGCGGCGTGGCTGACGGCGACTATTATATTCTCAGCTCGATTAATAAGACTTACCGGGTCGATGTGGCCGGCAATAATAGCGGCAATGGCACAAATATCCAGGTCTGGTCCGCGAACGATTCGGGCGCACAATTATTCACCATTTCTTATGACAAAAATAGCGGGTTCTACAGAATCAAACACAAGAGCTCTGGCCGTTCAGTGGACGTTTCTGGCGCAGTTGCAAGCAATCACAGGAACATCCAAATTTACGACGATAATGATTCGTGTGCGCAACGCTGGGCGATCGTGAAGACTGCGAATGGTTATGAATTCTATAGCGCCTGCGATCTTTCTTATGCGTTCGACATGAATGGAACGATTGGTAATGGCGCCAATATTTCCCTATGGGTGGCGGAGCATAGCGCAGCGCAGAGATGGCTAATTGAGCCGGCTACGCAAAATACACAGGCCGCGCCTGTCCAAGTTTTGCCGAATGGCAATTATGTGCTGACTTCAAAAGTACGCAGTAGCTACTCGATTGATATTCCTGGCGTGAATGCCTATGCGGGCGCAAACTTATGGATGTGGGACAGAAACGGCGTAGATGGTCAGATTTTTACGATTACATATAACTCACAAAAAGACGCTTATACTATCAAGACAATCGTCGGAAACTATTATCTCGATTTGTCTGGTGGAAACGCAAAGAACGGTACGAACGTTCAGCTTTGGACGCCAAACACGAGCTGCGCAGAGCTTTGGAAGATTGAGAAGAATAGTGATGGTAGCTATTCCCTCTATAGCACCTGCGGCACAAATTTTGCGCTCGACGTGAATGGCGGCTGGTCCGGCAATGGTACTAATCTCCAAATCTGGCAGCGCAATAATCTCGCTCCGCAAAAATGGGATATTACAAAGGTCGAAAACGCCGCAATTATTTCAAACGGTAATTACGTGATTACTTCGAAAGTTCGCAACAACTACGCTATTGATATTCCCGGAGTGAATGCTTATTCGGGCGCAAACCTGTGGATGTGGGATAAAAATGGCGTGAATGGCCAAACCTTCACTTCCATTTACAATGCGCAAAACAATACATATAGCTTCAAGAGTTCTATTAGCGATCTCTACCTCGATTTGTCTGGCGGAAACGCAAAGAACGGCACGAACGTCCAGCTTTGGGCCCGCAATACGAGCTGCGCTCAGTCCTGGAAGGTAGAAAGAAATGGCGATGGAAGCTATTCATTATATAGTACTTGCGGAACGAATTATGCACTTGATGTGACTGGCGGTTGGGCTGGCAATGGTACTAATCTTCAAATCTGGCAGCGCAACAACCTCAATCCTCAGAAGTGGATTTTTACAAAGAAGTAATCTGTTGTTATACTAATAAATATGCAATTTGATGCTTTTATTAGTGCCGTTATTTATGTGTCGACTTTTTTGACGGCCGGCGCCTGTGCGTATTTTGGCATCAAATATAAAAAGGTATCTTTGAAGATTCTCGCTATCGTACTGCCACTAATTCTTGCAACTTTTCGATACAGCACTGGCACCGATACCCTAACCTACAGACAGTTCTATGCGGATATTGGAAACGAGTCTTTTGCGGCGTCATGGTCGCGCGTGTTGCTTGGCGCAATGGAGCCAGTCATCGTGCTCATCGCGAAGCTCGGTAATGCCCTGCATCTCGACGCATCATTTATGTTCGGCGTGTTCGCATTAATCACGCTTATCTTCCTATATGCGACCGCGAAGAATTTCACGAAGAGCCGCGTGTGGATTTTCTATACCGCGATGCTCTTCTTTATCTTCCCAGAAAGCCTAAATATTATGCGCCAAATCGCCGCCGTGAGCGTGCAGGCCTATGTGCTTAGCTACATCTTCCGCAATTTCCGCGATAAGCGAAAAACGAATGTTTGGCTCTGCGTCCTACTCACTATTTTTGCCGCTACGCTTCACTACTCTTCAATTCTGCTCATTCCGGTTTTGTTCTTACCGATTCTCGCGCGTAAGGTACCAACACGCAGCTTAATCCTCATCCTCGGGGCGCTCGCGGCCGTGTGCGTCTTTGCATACCCACATCTTCTCGCAATGATTGGTAGTATTGGGATCGTTTCAGAAAAACATCTCGAAACATTTGCGGCGACCGACGGATCAATTATTAACGTAAAGTTTTTCTTGTCGCTCATTATGGCAATCGTATTCTTCATTAATTATCGTCGCACGAAAAATCTGCGCGATAAAAATCTCGGAATCATTTTGCTGGGCGGTACGGTTTATTCGTCGGTCGGCTTTTATTCAGGCTACTTAGGCCGTCTCGCGATTCTCTTCTGGGTCTTTATTATCGTTTCTATTGTCGAGATGGTTTGGCAAATCTTTGAAAAAGACCGCGACAGAATCAGCGTAATTATAGCTGCGTGCGCGATCTATTTCGTCCTGTATTTTTCGCTACTTGGTTTCAACGCGATTGCGTTGTACGATTTCGCAATTTAGATTTCGGTTTCGAGTGCCTTCTTGATGACGTCGTCCATGTCGTAGTACTTATACTCGGCTAGGCGGCCGCCGAAGATGACATTCTTTTCTTTGGCTGCGAGCGCGCGATATTTTTCGGCAAGCTCATTATTCTTCGCATCATTAATAACGTAGTAGGCTTCTTTTTTCGGATCGTCCCAGTCGTCTGGATACTCGAACGTGATGATTGTTTTTGGCGATTCGGTCGATTCAAAATGTTTGTGCTCGATAACGCGAGTGTAGTCGACTTCGTGACCAGTGTAGTTCACGACGGCACAGCCTTGATAGTTTTCTTCGTCGAGCGTCTTCGTTTCAAAGCGAAGCGAGCGATATTCGAGATGGCCATATTTAAAGCCGAAATACTCGTCAATCATGCCAGTGTAGACAATTGTTTTCGCCTGCTTGCGATACTCGTCGGCGTTATCGAAGAAATTAGTGTCGAGGCGAACCTCTACGCCCTCAAGCATTTTTTCGACAAGCTTGGTATAGCCGCCAATCGGAATGCCCTGGTAGCGATCATTAAAGTAGTTGTTGTCATAGATAAAACGTACTGGGAGACGCTTGATGATGTCTGCTGGAAGGTCCTTACAGTCACGGTGCCACTGCTTCTCGGTATAGCCCTTAATGAGCTTCTCGTAGATACTGCGGCCGACAAGCGAGATTGCCTGCTCTTCGAGATTCTTTGGTTCTTTACCTGCCATTTCCTGGCGTTCCTCGTCGATGCGAGCCTTAGCTTCAGCTGGCGTAAAGACATCTGGCCAAATTTTGCTAAAGGTATTCATGTTGAAAGGCATGTTGTAGATTTCATTACCAATGCGAGCAACTGGCGAATTGGTATAACGATTAAATTCGACGAGCGAATTTACAAAATCCCAAACGTCTTTATAGTCGGTATGAAAAATATGCGCACCATATTTATGGACATTGATTCCGTCAACGTTTTCCGTGTAGACGTTACCCGCAATATGATTACGTTTGTCAATAACGAGCACTTTCTTGCCCTGCTGCTTGGCGCGATAAGCAATTGTTGCTCCAAATAGACCTGCGCCCACAATGATATAATCGTACATTTTTATCCTTTCTTTTTAACTAATCCAAGTTTGTTGCCGATGAGGGAGAGATTTTCAAAGAGAAATGCATCGCGCGTCAAAAGAAGCACGACGCCATAGACCACGACACCGACGCTGGTCTGAATGAGGGTGTTTGCGACGGTAGGAGCTGGCATGTAGTGGCGCAGGACAAGCAAAACAACAAACATCACGACGCCAGCAATGAGGTAGTTTTTGAAGCCTTTTAGAATCTTGCCAAAGCTGAGATATTTGCGCGAGAAAATAATAAACATGATTGTGATTGCGGTTTCAGCAATAATGGTGCCGATGGCGGCGCCAATACTGGCGAATTGTGGGATGAGAATGAGGTTTGCAACGAGATTTAGCCCTGCCCCAACCCAAAGTGCAACGGCGTTCTGAACGCGCTTGCCGCATGGCAAGAGACATTGGATGCCGAGACAGTTACTCATCGTAATAATGAAGATAATTGGCGCGCAAATTGGCATGAGAGTCTGGACTTTTTCGTAGCCCGGACCATAGAACCACTGCGAGAAAGCGGGGCCAACCGCAATGAGGCCTAGGGTCATAGGAATCGAAAGCGCGAAGACGAAGTGAAGCGACTTTGCTAGGCGGTCCTTAATCTCAGCCACGGAGCCTTTTTTGTAGAGATAGGCCATGCGCGGGGCCACGACAATGTTCAGCGAGGTAATAAGCGTCATAACAATGCTTGTGATGCGATATGACTGTTCGTAATAGCCATTCTCGACTTGGCTGCCCGTGATGAGGCCAAGCATCGTTTTATCGAGTACGGTATAGATTTGTACTGCAATTTGCGGCAGAAAATATAATATCGTGTCTTTCCAGTATTTGAAGACTTGAATCTCGCGGAGCTTCGGACGCTTGTCTGCGACCTTTTTGTAGCTAACCCACATAATAGTTGCCGACAGCATACAGGAGGCGCCATTTAGTACAATGTAAATAATCAAGTCGTCTGGAGTGTGCACGAAGAGGAAGATGGCGAGCGTGAAGAAGAGTTTCGTAAGAATGTTGCGAATCGAAATGCTCTTATATTCCTCGAGACCCTGAAAGAGCCAAGTGCAGTCAATGACGGCGGCAAGCAAATTAATCGTTAGGACGCCCTGGAAGAGCGAATATTTGCTAAATAACAGCGTGTATGTTACATAGCACGCAATTGAAATAAAGCCAATTAATAGCTGATAACTGTAGAGATTCCAAAATATTTTCGTATATTTTTTACGATCATCACGATGCATTGCGATTTCGCGTTGGCCAAAGCTGGCGATACCGATGTTGGCCGCCAAAATGAAGTAGGACACATTCGACAAGGTATAGGAATAAATGCCAACACCCTCAACGCCAAGCACGCGGGCGAGATATGGTGCGGTGATAAGCGGGATAATAACTACAAGTATCTGGTAGATGAGGTTATAAATGTAGTTTTTCTTGATACTTTTCGGCTTCATTGATATTCTCTTATTTTACCATAGCTCAGCTGTTATAATAAGGGGTATGACCAGTAAGACCGTAGGCACTATCGTAGTGACATTTAACCGCAAAAAGATGCTCAAAGAATGCATCGAAAACCTTTTGCTACAGAGCTATAAAAACCAGGAAATCCTTATTATCGACAATGCCAGCACAGATGGCACAAAAGAATACATCGAGAAGCTGATTGATGACAAAAAAGTCTTCTACTTTAATACCGGCAAGAATATCGGTGGCGCTGGTGGCTTCAATTATGGCATCCGCGAAGCAATGAAGCGCGGCTACGACTATCTCTGGTTAATGGATGACGATACTATTGCTGACGACAAGAATGCCCTCAAAATTCTCGTCGAAAAAGCAGCCTATCTCAAAGACGACTTCTCTTTCCTCGCCGGTCTCGTAAAATGGACTGACGGCGGACTCTGCGCTATGAATATTCCGAAACTTGACGAGCATGGCTGGCATGATAAGTACGAGCTATTTAAGGAAGAAATCGTTCCAATCGAGACATCAACCTTTGTTTCTTTCTTTGCAAACGCGAAGATCGTAAAGAAAGCTGGGCTCCCTATTAAAGATTTCTTTATTTACGGTGACGACTGGGAATATAGCCTGCGCATGCGCCAGTATGCACAGCCATACATGGTCACTAATTCGTTCGTCACGCACAAGATGGCCGTCAACTCGAATGCTAGCATCGTAGAATGCCCTGCTGAGCGCATTAAGCGCTGCTATTATGATTATCGAAATCAGGGCTATGTCATCCGTAAATACGGCAAAAAGAAAGACAAGATGCGTCGCAAATATTTGTATTTTGCCTTTGTCTGGAATATTCTCCGTCGCTCAGAAAATAAGCGCCTGAAGCGCCTGCATACGCTCAATAAAGGTTACTTCAAAGGTATGTTTTTCAATCCAAAGATCGAAAAATTATAAGTGCTTATAGCGCATCTTTAGATAGAACGCAAATAGATGGACTAAAACCGCGTTGCCGCCCAAAGTGACGCGGTATTTTTTGTCTTCTTTTAGCTCGTTAAAAATCTTCGGGTATTTCTTCTGAATCATTTTGAAGAGTTGCTTCGCGTCGCGGGCCATGTGTTTCTCGTGGGCGAGCAAAATGAAGTCAAAATGGTTAATAATGAAGCCAGAAATCTGAAGCGCGAGATAATGATGAATGTTTGGCGAGAGTTTCGGCGCAGCATCCTTATAGAAAGCTAAAATATGTTCGAGAATTTCGTGATGGCGACCACGGTTAGTGCGCATTTTGTCGGGACTGATGCTCTGCCCAGCTACCGCAACACGGTAGACATAAATATCTAGATCATAGTAAACAGCCGTCTGGATATAAGGCGTCGGATAAAAAGTAAATTCCGCATCTGTATAATAGCCGGCATCGAGTTTAACATGCTTCTTGACGATGCTCGTTCGGAAGGTAGAGTGGTGCATGCGAATTGGCGGATTATAGCGATACCAATACTCCTCAAACTTGAAGACTTCGCCGGTTGGCATATCGAGAATTTTGACTGGTTTTTGAAGTTCATTCTTTACGTTGTGATATTGAACATAGTTCGTGAATGCCACGTCAACGTCAACCTCTTTTAGGTATTCGACGAATTTAACAAAATTCTTCGTAATCACCCAGTCGTCGCCGTCGACGAGGCGAAGATATTTGCCGGTAGCATGCTGGATGCCAGTATTGGTTGCGGCACCTGCGCCGCCGTTTTTCTGGCGAATAAGCTTGACGGTTTTTGGATATTTCTTGCAGAATTTTTCCGTGCGAGCGGCAGTATCGTCGGTCGATCCGTCATCAACGACGACAATCTCGACATCATCGAGAATTTTTTCGTCACAAAGAGATTTCAAACAATCGTCAATCATGCTGCCGCGATTATAGGCAGCAACGACAACCGAAAGAATCTTTTTGCTAGCGGCCATTATTTCTCCGAATTATAGTCGAACTTAATAAATACGCCGATTGCAGCAATAATTAGGGCGCCGAGCGAGGCAATTGCGAGGTAGATAATGCGAGTCTTACCGGTGACGGTTGGGACGCCATCGCTTGCCTCCTCGAGGGTCGTGAGGCGGTAGCTATCAGTGTCGCCGAGCACACTCGAAAGGATACCCATTGCGTTGTTATTGATGATGCCAGCATATTTCTTGGCAGTCTCCGCGTCGTTGGCCGTTACAGTAATCGTAAAGATGCCGCGTGGAGCTTCGATGACAGTATAAGCCGGAATGTCTGCAAGCTCGATTGCATCATCTGCCTCGGCAAGAAGCTTCTTGCTAGCAAGATATTCAGCAATCTGAGTATACGGAGAGGTGACGGCGCCGTTGTCGATAGTGGAATTATAGACAGCAATCTTGGTTGCGGATGTGTACATAACTGGTTTTTTGAATGCAACAAATGCACCAGCACCTGCGCCGAGAACGAGGAAGATAATCAGTACTAGCCAGGCGTTCTTGAGGGCTTTGAGATAGTTTCTAAAAGTGAATTTTGTTTTTGCCATTATTGCTCCTTTACGTTATTTAGATAATTAATCGTATCGCGCATCGCGTCGTCGATATTGAGGGCAGTTTGCCAACCTAGTTCGCGCTTTGCTTTGTCGGCGTTTGCCCACATTTCAGCAAGGTCACCAGCACGGCGGCCAGTGATTTCATATGGGAGCGCTTTGCCGCTTGCCTTTTCGAAGGCCGCAACCATTTCTTTGACAGAAGTTGGCGTACCGGTGCCGAGATTGTAGATTTCGACGCCATTCTTCATGTGCTCGATAGCGGCTACGTGGCCTTTGGCGAGATCAACGACATGAATATAGTCGCGGCGGCAAGTGCCATCGGCGGTAGGATAGTCGTCGCCATAGATGTGGAGCTTATCGATACGCCCCTCAGCGACACGCATAATGATTGGCATGAGATTATTTGGAATACCATTTGGATCTTCACCAATAAGACCCGACTCGTGTGCGCCAATTGGATTGAAATAGCGAAGAAGCGTAGCCTTAAATTCTGGATCAGCGACGGCATAGTCCTTCATAATTTCTTCAATAAAATACTTTGTGCGGCCGTATGGGTTCGTAAGATTCATGCCAGTAGTCATCGTCTCAACAAACTCCGGGTTGTCCTGAATACCATAGACGGTGGCAGAAGACGAGAAGACAATTTCGTGGACGCCATACTTCTTCATCGCTTCAAGCAAGTTCACCGTACCAGTGATGTTATTGCGATAATAAATGAGCGGTTTCTCTACTGATTCACCAACAGCCTTGAGGCCGGCAAAATGAATAACCGTGTCGTAATGCCCTTCACGGAAAATTTCATCAAGTTTTGCCTCATCGAGCAAATCTGCCTCATAAAACTTTGGCTTCTTGCCAGTGATTTTTTCAATTTGATCAAGAACAGTAATCTTACTATTGAAAAGATTATCAATAATATCTACTTCGTAACCGTTGTTAATAAGCTCAATAACAGTATGCGAGCCAATATAACCGGTACCACCAGTTGCTAATATTTTCTTCATAGATATATTATATCAGTTTATTTGGGGTGCTTGTAGCCGTTACCGACGATTACAATGAAGTCGGCCTCATAGCTCGCAAGGCTTTCTGGGATTTCAGTAACAAGGTCAACCCTATAGAGGTCTTTTAGTGCCGCCGCGGTCTTTTCGAGCTTCGTATTCTTCTGATAGACGCGTACGCCATCAAAGCTACTTTGGTCGTTCGGCGCATTACCGATAGAGCTGACAATGTAGCCGTCGTCTTCAAGCTCGGTTTTTTCTTTGTTAGCGATACCCGTCGCTGCGGTACCGTTTAGCACTACGAGCTGAGCATTTTCAGAGGTGTGTGGCGCGGCTGTAAACTTGCGCTTGATGTAGGTATGTATTGCGCCGTAATTATTTACGCCAGCGGTAGGCACAACATAAGAGATGCCATTAATATTCGCCGTCTTCATGAGAGCGGCTGGTTTATCGTCGGTGGAAAAGAGCGAAATAGTCTCGAGCGCAGTAAAGTTAATCGTGCCGCCAAGTTTAATAAGCGTCTTTAGCTCGGTATCTTTGAAGTCGGTACGGATATTATCGCCAACCGCATCCTTGATCTGGAGAGCGGCCATGAGGTCGCTCAAAAGATTAATCTTGCGAGCCTTCGTCACGATAGCCTCAATGATGCGCTGCTGGAAGTATTCACGGCTAAAGTTACCATTCGCGGCACCATAACCGCCATAAGCATTGCGCGTACGAGCCACAGCGAGCGCCTGGCCGCCATCGAGATGATAAGGCTGTCCGTTTGCATATTCAAAATTGTATTTTTTGCGGTGATTAAGATCGCCGAGGCCCTTCTTGCTCGTGGTCTTGATAACGGTTTCCTCGCCATTCCACTCCTGGTCGCCATAAGTAAAGACGACATCGATGCCGCCAATAGCGTCTACGATGCGGATAACGGCCGCCCAGTTAGCATGGACACGGTATTGGACCGTTACGCCAAGAACTTCTTCGAAGGCCTCGGATAGCTTGAGGGATGCTTTTTTCTCAAATTCTTTTTTACTTTCTTCAGAGTTTTTATCGGCCTTACTATATTCACAATAATAAATTTCATTAAACTTGCCGGTCGAGGTGCAGGTGCGCCTTGCCTTAAGGTCACGTGGGAGACTAATAGCTTTGGCGTCGCCATTTTCCTGGTTAATACTCAAGAGCATCATGGAGTCGGTCAAGAAGCCACCGGCATAATTTGGATCATCCATGCTGTAGCCCTCTGTGCCGAAAATAAGGATGTTAGTGCGGCCATATTCGTCTTTTGCTAGAGGAGTGTCTGGATCGGAGAAAATAAGACCCAGCAGGCTACCGCCGTCGGTAATCTTTGCGACGAAATCATTAAAGTAAGCGTAGACCGCAACGCCAGCGCCAAGAAGCAAAATAAGAATAATAATGATGACGCGCTTCAAGACCTTGTGCTTCTTTTGCTTGCGCTTCTTCTCTTTCTTACGTTCCTTCTTAGGAATTTCAGTTAAATCTGTTGGATCGGTATCTTTCACTTCGTTGAAAAAATCCTTTATCGCCTGTTCGCGTTCTTTATCGACTGATTGCTCGGCAGTTTTTGCCTCTTGGATACGGCTAGAGGCTGCTCGTGCCTTTATTTCGCGACGAGTAGTCGGAGCCTCAAAAGAACTATCCGCATTACGCTTACTAGCTTTTTTGCTATTAGTTGGAATACTTTTACGCTTTAGCCCATCAATCGACGTTTTGCTCATTATCTTATTTTACCATTTTTACCCACACGATTAAAAATACCCAAAACTTTTCCACATTTTTCCACCGCAATACAACATACATATTATATATAGTCAACCGAACATGTTCGGTTTTACAGGGGTGGCTGCCGTTCGAAAACAACAAAAAGCCGGCTTTTTGCAGCCGGATTTTTGTGTAAAACTTCTACTCTTCCGCGATATCTTTCTTCACGATGTGGAGGCGGCGTTCGCGACCTTCACCCTGGCTAAAGGTCTCGATATCTGAGTAATCCTGAGCAAAGCGGTGGACGACGCGGCGATCTGCGGCGTTGAGGTCGAGAATCTTCTCCTTGCCGGTCTGACGGACTTCCTGGACCCACTTCTCTGCTTGATGTTCAATCTTATCGGCACGCTGGCGCTTGTAGTCTGCAATATCGATATTAACGCGGGTAACCTCGGCGTTACGAGCAACAAGCGTCATCATGACGACGTGCTGGAGAGCACGAAGGTTATTGGCGTTCTTGCCGATGAGAAGCGAGTTCATGCTGGTCGATGGAATCGAGAGCTGAATCACGTCATCCTCAATAGTCGAATAAACGGCTACGTTGATACCGAAGAAGGACAAGAGATCCTCCAGGTATTTGGTGGCGAAACGGATTGATTCGTCTGTATTCATAATTATCTCCTTTTCTTTTTATTAGAAGCAGAGATACGAGTGATATGGAGTTTTTCCTCTTTTTTATTTTTATTTGACGCAGAGCGGGAGCTCGACTTTGCCTTGGTATTATCCTCAACAACGACAGCTTCTTTAGCGTCTTTTAGTTCTTTCAAAATACGTTTATCCGCGGCGGCCTCCATCTCGGTATAATTGCGGTTCAAGATAATCTTTTGGAGGAAGACCGTAATGATATTGTTCAAGAGATAGTAGAAGACGAGAGCACCCGGAAGGCTAATCATAATAAGAAGCATCATCATTGGCATCATGAAGGTCATCTGACCCTGAGCAGCGGCATTGATATCCTCTTGGCTAGCTTCCTTGCCCTTCGCGGCGTCCTTGAGAATCTGACGAACAGAGCGCTTCTTGCCGTTCTTGCCACCACGGGTCGGGTCCTGCTGGCGAGACATAATAAACTGAGTTGCGGCAGAAGCAAGCGCAAAGATTAAGATAATAACCGAGCTAACCGAAGTGAAGCCGGCGGTGACAGATAGGTCAACGAGGCCAAAGAGCTTTGGCTCAAACTCATAAACTGGGGCGTCACCCTTCTCTTCGTCTTTCTTCTCGTTGTAAGCCTTCACCTCTTCGAGATACTTCGTCTGCTTTGGAATAATATCGCTGACGTTGCGGAGCGGCTTAATGAAAGAGTAGGCCGAATGGTCAACATTATAGTTCTCGCGTGGGCGAGCAACGACGTTAATAGCAGTAAAGAGGCTAATAAAGAGTGGAAGCTGAATAAGGATTGTAAGGAAAGAACGGAAAGGCTTCACATTCTTGCGCTTGTAGAGATCCATCATCTGGAGAGATTCGAGCTGGCGGTTACCCTTGCAGTTTTTCTTAATCTCAGCGAGTTCAGGCTGAATCTCCTTCATAATACGGGTCTGATGAAGCTGGCGCTTCATGAGTGGCCACATGAAGATTTTTACTAAAATAACAAATAGGATGATAGCGATACCAAAGTCGCCAACGAGAGAATAGATCGCAAAAAAGATATTCACGATAGGGCGAACAATGATCATATCAATTAAATCAAACATTTTTTACACACTCCCTAATAGGGTTAATTATACCGTTTTCGTCTCAATAAGTAAATCATGAACTAGGGAGCGGAGCTCTTCAAAGTTCATCGTTAGCACGTCTTTTGAATAAATAATAAAGATATAGTCGAGACTTTCTTTGAAGTTCGGATGCTCAAGGCGGATTGCCTCGTAGACGCGACGGCGGATACGGTTGCGGCCGACGGCGGATTTTAAAACTTTCTTACTAACAACAACCGCGAAGCGCTGATGGCTACGAGCATTTACAGCAAAAACCAGGGAGATTTTTGACCCCCTGATTGTTTTGCCGTGTTGATAGGTATGTCTTACCCCACCACGTGAATGAAATCTGTATCTTTTGGATAACATCGCTTAGGCAGTAAGGCGTGCGCGACCCTTAATGCGACGGCGAGCGAGGACCTTGCGGCCATTCACCGTAGCGTTGCGTTTACGAAAACCGTGCTCAACTTTGCGCTGGCGCTTGTGAGGCTGATAAGTACGCTTTGGCATAAATATTTTCCTGACTTTCTAATTATTGTTTTATTTACTAAATTATGTCTATTATAATGATTTTTTCCACATTTTTCAAGTTTTTTTCCACAGTTTTCTTCCCTGTTTTGGTGGGGTATGTGGAAAAGATTAATCTGTTAAGTTGTTTCAACTATTAGAAAATATTTTAATTTGCTACCAAAACTGTGGAAAACTCTATATAATATAGGGGAGAAAAGGAGGTCAAATGCCAAACGAATGGCAATCAGTTTTGGACGAAATTCAGGAGAATGTCAGCGAGACGGCCTTTAAGACTTATTTTGGTAAGGTAAAATTCGACAAAATTGGTGACACTCTACAAATAATTGTACCGAGCGTTTTCATAAAGAAACAGTACGAAGGCAAATATAAGACCGCAATCCTTGACGCCCTAAAGGCAGCAAATATCAATTATAAGAAGCTAGAGATTATCGAGAGTAAAGAGCCAACCAAAGGCCCGATTCGCGGTGGCGTAAAAGTTGAGAAAACTCAGCCTATTATTAATACTGCAAATACGCCAACAAAGAAGAGCTTGAATACTACAAAATCAGGGCTTCGACCAGAATATACACTGGATAATTATGTTGTCGGTAAAAACAACGACCTCGCCGTAAGTGCCGCAAAAGCCGTGATCGAAAATCCCGGTAAGCGTTATAACCCATATTTTATATATGGTAGTTCTGGTTCCGGTAAGACACACCTCATTCAGGCCATCGGTAATGCTATTCATGAAAAATTTCCAGAAAAGAAGGTGCGCTATGTTACGACCGAAGAATTCTATAACGATTTTATTGTCTCTATTCAGAAGAAACTTGATGGTTTTAAAGAGAAGTATCGCAAAGTCGACGTATTAATCGTCGATGATTTCCAGGGCATTGTTGGAAAGGAGAAGTCTCAGGAGGAATTCTTCCATACTTTCAACGACCTCTATAAGGAAAACAAGCAAATTATTGTTAGTAGTGATAGGCTACCAAATCAAATTGCAACAGTAGACCCACGCCTCTCTTCCCGTTTGACTATGGGCCTACCAGTAGACATTCAGATGCCAGGCTTCGAAGAACGCTGCGCAATTATTAAAATGAAAGCCGAATTACTCGGAGCTGACCTTGATAGCCAAACCGTCGAAAAGCTCGCTGAAGCAGTTAGTACTAATATCCGCGATCTCGAAGGCGCACTCCATAGAGTACTAGCACTCGCAGAACTAAGAGGGGTCCCAACCGTAGATATCGTAAATGATCTTACCGCTATCCCTTCAGGAACCGGCACTAAACGATTGTCGCCAAAACAAGTTATTGAGCGTGTGGCTAAATATTACGGTCTCACTACAAAAGATCTCCTCGGAACTAGTCGTCTTAAGGATATTAAAAACGCTCGCCAGGTCGCGATGTATCTCTTAAAAGAAGAATTAAATCTCAGCACAGTAAAGATTGGTATCGAATTTAAAAAAGATCATACCACTATCATGCATGGTATTAAGATGGTTAATAAAAATCTTAAGAGCGATTTCTCTTTCCGCGAACAAATATCTGAGCTAAAGGTAAAAATTTATGCTAACTAACTGTGTAAAACTTGTTCAAAAGTATGAAGAAAAGTCCGTTAATAACTTGTGCCCAAAATTTGTGGAAAAAATCATTACTTTTAGTTTTGCCCACAAAAGTGGTGGTTTTTCACAAATAACTAGTAGTTTTTCGCAGCAGTTTTATACATATTTTTTAAAGCATTTTCATCTTAAAAAGAGGAGTTTTTGCACATTTTCCACATAGCTTACTATTACTACTAAATAATTAATTAAAGGAAGGAAGAAAAATGAAAGTTGAAGTTTTACAAGAAAGACTATCAAAAGCATTAAATATTGTTAGTCGTGTAGCAGCTAGCACTAAAGCTGGTTTACCAATCCTTAGTAATATTCTTATTAGAGCAGATGGAAAGCAATTAGTATTAACTGCTACTAACCTTGAGCTAGCAACAGTTGAATATGTGAACGCTAAGATTATTGAGGAAGGTACTATTACTGTACCGGCTCGCCTTCTCGCTAGCTTTATCTCAAACCTACCAAAAGGAACGGTTAAATTATCCACTAAAGATAATAAGTTGACAATTGAAGCTGATCAATATAAGTCCGTAATGAACGGCATGGCTGCTGATGATTATCCGGAGATTCCAACTATCGACGAGAAGAAGGCGGCTGTATTTAAGCTATCTGTTGAAGAATTTAAAGAGTCGCTTGGTCAGGTAATTATTGCGGCAAGTACGGATACTACTCGCCCTGCCCTAACCGGTGTGTATTTTAATACATTTAATGAAGATATTTATGTTGCTGCAACTGACGGTTATCGTTTGGCGGACAAGAAATTAGTTAGCGGCGTGAAGGATGAGATTAAGGCGATTGTACCGGTAAGTGCTCTTCGCGAGGTGCTTTCTTCAATTTCCGACGATATGGAGGATGTCGAAGTGTCAGTTGAGGAAAACTTGGTCTGCTTCAAGCTTGGTGAGGTGATGATTATTTCGAAGTTGATCGATGCGAGCTTCCCTGATTATAGGCAGCTGATTCCGGAGAAGAATAAGCTTGTCGTGAAGTTGAATAAGAATGAAATCACTCGTATGACGAAGGTGGCTGCACTCTTTGCGCAGGATTCTGGTGGATCGGTAGTTTGCGAAGCGAAAAAGGATGAAGGCGTCTTCTCAATTTCCGCAGTCGCAAGTGAACTCGGTGAAAACTCCTCCGATATTAAGGCGGAGATTAGCGAAGATGGGAAAATTACTCTCAATTCCCGTTATCTCCTCGACGCACTGAATGCGCTTGTTGATGATGAAATCGAGTTTAAGATTTCTAGTAAGATTGCACCAGTAGTGCTAAATAATACTAAACAGAATGATTATACGCATATTATTATGCCGCTCAAGAGCTAATGAATATTATTAAAAAAATCAGTCTCAAAAATTTCCGTTGTCACGATGAATTCGTGCTTGATTGTAATCGCGTAACAACGTTAATAATTGGGGAAAACGGCAGTGGAAAAACTTCAGTACTCGAAGCGATTTATATGGCGCTTCGTGGAAAAAGTTTTAAAGCAACCGATAAAGAGATTTTGAGGCAGGATGAAAATTTTTTTCGAGCGGAAGTTGAGTTAAATGACGGAAGAAAAGTTATTATCCGTTATAGTAGCGATCCGCTACGAAAAGAGTTTGAAATTGATGGCAAAAAGACGGCTAGGTTGCCTAAAAAATATCATTACCCTGTCGTGTTGTTTGAGCCGAATAATATTTATTTAATTGAGTCTTCACCGTCGAGGAGACGAGATTATTTTGATGAACTATTCCGCCAGAT
>CAMJLD010000004.1 GCA_946406645.1 uncultured Candidatus Saccharibacteria bacterium
CGGTAAAGGAAGCAGATTTTAAGTCTGCCGCGTATACCAATTCCGCCACTCGCCCCTAGAGAAACCTAAATAATCTATATGGAGGTGCGTACCAGAGTTGCACTGGTCTACGAGGTTTTGCAGACCTCTGCGTAACTGCTCCGCCAACGCACCATGGCTCTATTTTACCATACCGTGAGGCCCTCAAGGCAAAAAAATAAGTCCCTTTCGCATGAGACTCATTTCATATTGTCCGGGTCAACTCTCAGTGATCCCGACAAACACCTCTTGCTTATTATTTTAGACGCAAGCATTTTATTAGTCAACATTGACTTTTTCGTATTTTATTGTGTTATATATACATGGATCAACAGGGGTAGATGGATGAAAATCTATTTACTTTTTGCGATTTTATTGCGGAATATATTATTGATAAAAGCACTAGAAATAAGGTAAAATAGAAGCAATAAAGGAGGTTTATGGGAGAAAAAAGAGAAGGCTTGAAGTTCTATCGCTGCAATACTTGCGGTAACCTGTTCTTCGTCATGATTGATCCAGATGTACGCCCTTCTTGCTGCGGCAATGAAATGGAAGTTATCGATACGATTCATGGTACCGAAGGCAGCGAGAAGCATGCGCCGATTATTGAGATAAATCAGAACGATACAGAGGTCCAGGTTGGTCTACAGCTTCATGCAATGGAGCCTGAGCACCGCATCGAATGGGTTGCTCTAACAGATGGCGAGCGCGTCGAGATTCAGAAACTCGGTCTTTCTACCCCACCAGTCGTGAAATTCTCGAAGATGAATGGCGCCGGCAAGGTTCGCGCCTATGCATTCTGTAATATTCACGGCCTATGGGAATCCGAAAAGTAGCCGAGACACTGCTCGATCGAGCGAAGCTTGGTTTGTTCGGTTTTGGCAAAGTTTTTTCGCGTCCAAAATATGCGATTTTTGGTATATTCTGCGTAATTTTGATTGCCTATATCTTGAGTTTTTGGCAAAATGGCAGCGGAAACTGGCAGTTGCTCTGCTCCGGCCTGCCGTTTAGTAGTAAGCTAGAAGTCTTGGGCCGCGTTTTCGTAACGATGGGAGACAATTTCACCTCACTCTGGGGCATCAGCATCATCCTGCTCGCTCTCCTGCAAGGCATCGTAATTACGCAGCTAGTCTTCACCTGGCGTCACCGCGAGAAGAACGCAACTCTAGATGGGGCTAGCACTGGCGGAATTGGCGCAATTCTTGGCTTCATCGCTCTGGGTTGCCCAAGCTGCGGTATCGGGCTATTGACGCCTATCCTATCCGCGGTTGCCGGAGCGAGCGCGGTCGCTATGGCGGAGACGATTAGTCAGATATTTACGATTATCGCTTTCGGCCTACTCATTTTCACCATTCTGAGACTTGGCTACATCGATTACGTCCTAGCAAGCGTAAATAATAGAAAGGAAAAGCATGCAAAAAGCAATTAGGATCGCCGCGTTAGTTGCCGTAATTGGACTGCTCGTCGGACTTGTGATATATAACACACTTAACCCGGCGCCGCCAGATATGGGCGTCTGGAACGCCGCAATGAGCAAGGGCGACGCCAAGACCGCAAAGCATCACTTCATTATGTACACAGATATTTTCTGCCCATACTGCGACAAATTCTCGAACGCAGTCGCCGCTAACCTCGAGAAGTGGGAGCATGATTATATCGAGCGCGAGAATATTCTCTTCGAGATTCGCGTCACGGACGTAAACTACGTGAATGGGCACTCAAATAACAGCCGCCCAGCCGGCATCGCCGCTTACTGCGCAGCTAAGCAGGACAATTTCTGGGATTACTACTACGCTTTGCTCGCCAAAATGTTCGAAGATTACCATTCCAAGGGCATCGGGGTCGATAAATATAGTCAGCGCATCCCGGACCTCGATAAAAGCTACTTCATCAACGTTGCGAAGGGCGTCAAGCTCGATCGGGGCAGCTTCAAGCAGTGCGTCGAGAACGAGGAAACCGCAAAGGAGCTCGACAAGAATACTACCAGGGCTCAAAACTACATCAACGGCGGCGTGCCGCGCTTCGTTTTTGACAAGTTCACTTACGACGGCTTCGCTGGTACTTGGGATACAACTAGCGACTACGAACAGGTCAAAACGCTCATGAATGCCGGCCTATCCACAAAGTAAATAATATTATATAATATCTAAAATAATAAGGAGATTATCATGGAACTCGCAAGTGTTTTCATCGGTGTTTTCATACTAGTTTTACTCTTCATTATCTTGCCAGGCTGTCGCGTCGTTCGTCAGTTCGAACGCGGCGTCATATTCACGCTTGGTAAATATAGTGGTATTAAGGGGCCAGGCCTTCGCCTCATCTTCCCTTACTTCCAGACTATGCAGCGTGTCGACGTGCGTTCCACGCCAATCGACGTACCAAAGCAGGAAGTGATTACGAAGGATAACGTTACAGTCGGCGTCGACGCCATCGTGTATTTCCGCGTGCTCGATCCAGCCAAGGCTTTGCTTGAGACGACGAATTACATCTATGCGACGACCAACTTCGCACAAGCCGCTCTTCGCGATATTACCGGCAACTTCGAGCTCGATGAGCTTCTGTCTAAGCGCGATGAGATTTCCGCGCAAATCAAGGAAATCGTCGACAAAGAAACCGATAAGTGGGGTATCGACATCGAGAACGTGAAGCTCCAGAACATTGAGCTCCCGGGCGATATGAAGCGTGCTATGGCAAAGCAGGCTGAGGCTGAACGCGAACGCCGTGCCGCCATCATCGTAGCCGAAGGTGAAAAATCTGCCGCAAAGTCCGTGGCCGACGCCGCGTCTTTGCTCGCTCGCACGCCGGGCGGCATCCAGATTCGTACTCTCCAGACGCTCGAGAAGATTTCCTCGGATCCTTCCCAGAAGACCGTCATCGTGCTTCCGAACGACATTAAGGATTTCTTGAAGAAATAAGGCAATTAAAAACCACCGCTTAAGCAGCGGTGGTTTTTTTAAAGGTTTTAGCCAGCTTCTTCGTCATCATAATCGGGGACGGCTTCGCTTTTATGGTGGAAGTCATCCCACCAATCTTTAATGCGGCCCGTGAAGCGATCCCAGAGGGAAACTCTTCCTCCGTAATACTGAGGACACTTTCTGCGGCATTCTTCGAAGTATGCACGATTATTCGCGCATACTATATCGTCATACGTGTTGCCTCCCTGATTAGAGTTGGGCTCGGGGTGATAATCTTTAGCCGCGACATAGTCAAACATAATCTCCGGAGGGTCCTTGGACTGTGTAGTTGAGACGCGCCTCTTGCATAAATTAGCAAGCATCGCTTCAAGGTCGGCTACAGTAGCAGGCTCGTCGCTATATGTATCGTTCTCGCATATTCCTTCAACGAGCACAGACTCATCCTCGAAGACATCCCGGATGGGAGTAACCGTTATTGTTAAGTCCGGCTGAATTGGTGCAGCCGTTGCGGTCGGGATTGAGGTTGCCTTCGGCGGGAAGACAATTCCTTCTGACTGCGACTTATCCGGTTTGGGAACCACTCTACTCTTCCTCATTACCGCGATCATCTTGTTCTGATCCTCTAAAACTTTGCCCTGGTGTGCAATAGTGCCTTCCAGCTGCCTGGCGGTGCAAATCAATTCTTCTCTAGTCATTGAATCGTAATCCATGTTTTCACCTTCTTTCTAAAAATGTGCGTGTTCTTTTTTCTTGAGAGCATAAAAATATGCCTCGCAAACAATATACTTCCATTATATCACAAAATGACCAAAAAGTCAATGCTCACCCCTGATAGTTTGTGGTATGATAGAAGTATGGCTAGACATCTAACTTTAATGATTCTAAAACGTGGAAATAAGACCTGTCTTGGGGTCAAAAAGCGCGGTTTTGGCGCCGGAAAACTGATTGAAGCTGGCGGCAAAGTCGAGCCGGGTGAAACGCCGATGGCGGCCGCGATTCGTGAGGCCGAGGAAGAGCTTAGCATCAAGATTCGTAGCGCTCATAAAGTTGGTCAACTCGTATTCCGTAATCTCTACTACAAAGGCGAGCCAGAGACCGCGATTACGCATGTCTATATGAGCGAAGATTTTGAGGGTGAGCCAACCGAGACTGATGAATTAACTCCAGATTGGTACGATATTAATTCCCTGCCTTACAACAAAATGTGGGGCGATGACGAACACTGGATGCCGGAAGTCTTCCGCGGCAAAGTCGTTGATGCCTATTTTAACTTCAATGAACAAGATACCTTTACAGATTTTCATATCGATATCGTGCCAGACGAATGTATCGCGCATTTCCGCGACAAGGATTTTGGTTTGCCGGAAGACGGCGACGAGTCGAGCTTCGTTACGCGCACCGCATCGCGCGCCGTACTCGTCGACAAGGATTACCGCGTAGCGCTCATTGACGCTACGTCGCATGGTTATTATAAGCTGCCAGGTGGCGGCATCGACGAAGGCGAGCTAATCAGCGAGGCTCTGCGCCGCGAAGTGCGCGAAGAGGCCGGCTATACAATCGAACCGCTAGCCACACTCGGCTACGTCCATGAGACTCGCCATAAGTTCGAGCAATTCAATATTTCGTACGCGTTCCTTGCACGAGCAAAAGAGTTCGTCGGAACGAATCTGATGGAAGACGAGGCCGAGGACGGCTTTGAGCTCGAATGGTTTGATTCGATTGATGATGCGATTGCGGCCGTCGAAAAAGTCGACACGACAAATATGGTTTATCAGGCAAAATACTTCACCGCCCGCGAGCTCGCGATTTTGCGCGCCGCGCGCAAGGTATTAAAGGAGCAATATGGACAATAGAGTTCCACTCGCCGAACGCATGCGACCAAAGTCGCTCGATGAGGTGGTGGGACAGGAAGACATTATTGGCGACGGCAAAATTTTGACCGAAATCGTGCGCAAACAAGAGCCGGTAAACATTATTTTCTGGGGCCCTCCTGGCACCGGCAAGACAACACTCGCGCGCATTATTGCGAAGGAATTCAAAGCGGATTTCGTCGAGATTTCGGCGGTCACAGCCGGTAAAAAAGACGTCGAAAAAGTCGTCGAGCAGGCGCGCCGCAACTGGAATCTGCAGCAGCGCACCGTGCTTTTCGTGGACGAAATTCATCGTTTCAACAAGGCGCAGCAGGATGCGTTCTTGCCGCACGTCGAATCTGGCCTGATTACTTTAATTGGCGCAACAACCGAGAACCCGAGCTTTGAGGTGATTTCCCCGCTGCTTTCTCGCAGCCGCGTCGTGATCGTGAAGCACCTTAGTAAAGACGATATTATTACGGTTCTCAAGCGTGCGATCAAGGCCGAAAAAGCCACGAAGCGCGTGTCGGCCGCGGCAATCGATTATCTCGCCGAGCTCTCCGGCGGCGATGCCCGCTCGGCGCTTGGCGATCTCGAACTCGCGCTTAGTCTCTCGCAAAAAGTCGGCGTCGAGCAGGTGCTCGAAGCGGCCGGTCGCAAAGTGCCGGGCTACGACAAAAAAGGCGACAACCATTACGATAATATTTCTGCGTTCATTAAGTCGATGCGTGGCGGCGATGCCGATGCGGCGCTGTATTATCTCGCACGCATGCTCAATGCCGGCGAAGACCCGAAGTTCGTCGCGCGTCGCATGGTGATTTTTGCTTCCGAAGATATTGGCCTGGCCGGCAACGGCGCGCTCGATCTCGCACTCAATGCCTTCATGGCGGTCGAGCGAATCGGCATGCCAGAAAGCGGCCTGATTCTCGCGCACGTCACAACTGCGCTCGCGAAGGCAAAGAAATCCCGCGAGACAACCGATGCTTGGTATAAGGCGCAAGATTTGGCGCGCCGCACGATGGGCCTCCCGGTGCCGATTTGGCTCCGCAATGCCCCGACGAAGCTCATGAAAGAGCTCGGTTTTGGCGAAGGTCAAAAATGGGAAGCTGGCTTCAAACTCGACAAAAACTACCTGCCGGACGAAATTAAAGACAAAAAAATCCTATAGCTCAAATCCGACCAACAAAAACCAGCCCCGAAGGGCTGGAGTTTGGGTGTTTTATTTTGCTACGCAGCGCACCAAATGGAGATCGCGTTTCGATAGACCCGTCATGCTAGGGCTAAACTCCCTAGTCAGATAGCCATAGTCACTACGATAATTTCTTATTCCATAATACGCCATAGAGTAATCCGAACTATTGCCGCTAGTCCTAGACCAGTAATTACCCTGACGATTACGCGAATAGGTTCCAGTATCGCCGGCACGACCAGCAACCGTGAAGTTAACTGGGAACCTGAACTCTTGCAGGCCTCTGTTCGGTTCCGGTCTACTATATTGACCAATAGGGAAGCCGTTACCACCGAGCGCCGAGTCTAGCACTGTAATGTCGCCCGTATACCAGTTGGAACCATTATTCGAGATGGATGGCAATTGCCAGCCGGTAGGACAGATATCGCCCGCAACGTTCGTATATCCACCAGTATTATATGTGCCATTCCCAGCCGTCGCAACATACCAGTTATAATAAATGCCGGAAGAGAGCCATTTAGCATTATTTTCCGTAGGAGAAACCGTTGTGCCAGTCATGCCCGACGTTTCTACCGAATATGTATTAATACAAGATGCATTATAGTTATCCGTACAAGTAGACACTGAGGAGCTAGTACGATTCTTGGCTAGGTTAGTGAATGCCGTGGTCGGATTATTAGTATTCGTATTATCAAGAGTCTTACCGGCGGGATCGAGACGAAGGTTTTCAATCATCCACCATTTACCGTCTGCTAGCTTGGCGACAGCATAAGGTTGCCCGTCGCGAGTATCTTCTAATGCAGTAATAGTCTTGCCCGGATTCGTAATCTCGAAGGCTGACGCATTGAAGGTTTGCAGCGTATAGGCGGTTTCTTTTGGCACCCAAATTGCATACAAGACTATTTCTCCGTCATTCGTTGCTTTACTTACGAGGTCGCCTTCGAAGAACAAGATTTCGTTTGGACCGTAGATAACGGAACTGCCGTTTGGCTGCGCGTTATTATCGATGCTCCAACCGATATAGCCATAGTCTGAGCGTAGATAGTTCGGAGCATACAAACTCGTTTCGTCTCCAGCATAGCCATCGTTGCTCACCATGGTCATATCGCCTTCGCTGCTGCCGTTTCCGTCATAGGTGAGATGATATTTTTGCGTCCAAACTGCATACACGGTTTTAGTTTCACCATTATCGCCCGGTAAGTGAGCAAGCACTTCGTCGTAAGTCTCATACGTAGGCTCTTTTGCGTTAGGATCCTCAGACCACCCCTCAAGCCTATAATTACCGCTCGCTAAATCCATATATTCCCCCGAGAGTGTCGTGCGATTACAGAAGGACTTGTCCCAGGTAATCTCGTTACCATCTGCATCGTAGCCAATAATGGTTGCATAGAAACCATAGCCATTCATACCTTCATCGGTATAGAAAGCAAAGGTTGCCGTATCGCCTGGTATTTCGACAGTTCTAGTAGTAAAACTATTGACCCAGCCGGAATATACCTGAACGTAGCCCGTCAAAGAGTCGGTCACCTCACCGTCATAGACGCCGCTGAAGACATAAAGCGGATCGCTGCCAGATTCTGTTCCAAATTTAACGGTCGCAACAAGCTTGGAAGCTCCACTAATCGAAACAACATCCTTCGTGCGGAGGAAAGAATCGTATATCTGGAGTTTTTCACCATTTTTATCCAAGTTGCTAGAGCGCACCGTCTTCGTAATCGGAACTGGCTCGGTATGGCAGCTACTATCCAGCTTAATCGTATTGCGTTCAGAATTGGTGTCGCCCATTTTGCGACCGTTGCCCATCATGTGGAGAGTGAGGTTTGGTCTTTCCCACTTCGCATAGAGAGTAACTGCGCCGTTATTCTCGGAAGTAAGATTGCTAACCTCTGCGCCATTTTCATAGACGACGTCGCCAGTCGGAGTAGTAGCCCAGCCAACAAAGTTATAGCCGGCCCATTCAAAGGCATTGCTCGTCAAAGTAATTGGCGTGCCATACGTAGCATTCAGCGAATTCATTTCGCCGGTTGCAGCGGTCTCGTTTTTATCAAAAACGATCGAATAGCGATTGGCGGTCGTCACAGCAACAATCTTTATATCTTCAGTAATCGGAGCGGTAGGATCAATCTCGTTACCATCCTCATCCTCCCAGCCCTCAAAGGTTAGACCGGTTGTACTTGGCACTTCAATTGCATCGACCTCTTCGAGCGTCTTGCCATAGTCGACAATATAGTCATTATCGCCATAACTGACGACAACCTTGTCGTAGAGGCCGTAGTTCGTAGTTAGAGTAAAGGAGTTTACTTCAGTAGCGATAGCGCTGACGCTCGTAGCGAGAACAGCCGCCGCAATAACAGTCGCTGCGATACCGAGAGCCTTAGTGGATTGCTTGTGATTCTTGATGAAAATAACTGCGCAGACAATTAGGCCGAGCGAAGAAATAGAAAGAATAATGACGCTGCCCGTTATACCGTCGTGCGTATTTGGAGCGACGCTAATAGTCTCTGGCTCAGTGATGTCCGCAAACTGGATTGCGAACTCGACGCTTAGACTCTGAGCGCGCTTGCTCATGTCGGTCACGGACTTAACATATTTAGCCGTAAAGACGAAGTCGAATGCGCTGCCAGCCGTAATGGTTTCATCTGCGTGATTATCATAAGAATACGAGATGTTTTCGTTCGAATTATTATCAGAAATACCCTTAATGACATGGTCGACTGAGTCGGTATTCTCGAGCGTTACCTTGAAAGTTGCACTGTCGTTAAGCTTATAGAAAGACACCTCGCTCGCGATCGTCGAATCGTCGAACCCGGTGATAGCACCAGTTGCGCCAGCCGACATTGTAGTAATTTCAGCTGCTTTAATTTTAAATTTTGCCGCTTCCGCAATGACGGAAGTAGTTGAAGCAAGAGACGCAATGAAACTGACTGCAAACACTAATACAGACAGCACATAAGCCCTGCTTCGCCAAACGCTTTGGCGCTTCATTCTTTTCATTTTAACTCCACTTATTACTAATGCTTATTTTATCACGGTCGTGATTATTTGCGGCAAAGTTTTTATGGTTTTTGTTGTAATTTTTGCCAAGGCTATAATTCAATAATTTTGTCGCGAGATTTAGCGCCGGCAACAATGTCGATGCTAGTTTTTGGGACTTTGAATTCGTCCGAGATCAACTCGATCAAAGCCTTATTTGCCTCCCCGTCGTGGGCGCGAGCATGCAAAAAGGCAATGTAGCTGCCATCAGGCTGCTTTTCAAGACGCGTTGCTCCCTTCGTGCCGGGCTTAACGCGAACGGAGATGCGCATTATTTCTTTCCGCAAACAACATTATTTGCATGGAGCCAGCCGTCGGCGGAACCGCCATCAAGGTATTCGCCCTTGATTGGCATGACATAGATTGGCTCGCCAGCCTTGATATGTTCAATAATCGGATCGGTAATGAGGTATTCCTGGTCGCCTGGGCCGAAGTCATTATCGTGGCAGTATTTCACGATGCGCTGGAGGAAGGCTGGGGACATAATATATTTACTGATATTAATGAGGTTGCTTGGCGCTTCTTCCTTCTTTGGCTTTTCATAGATACCAGAGAGTTTACCATCGTCGACTTTTAGGACGCCATATTTTTCGACGTCATTCGGGTCAATTTCGGTCGCAAGCATTGCAGAATCAGTCGGTTCCTTGATGAGGTTCATGAGGCGAGCGAGATCAGAAGAGCCATCAGCGTTATAGACGAGGTCATCACCCATGAGAACCACGGTTGGCTCATCGATGCCATATTCCTCGACAACCTGAGCGACTGGACAAGCAGAGCCGTAGCGATTATCGACATCCTTCTGGGCGAAGAAGTGAATCGTGAGACCTTCGCGGCTCGTGTCGGCAAGCTTCAGGCGGTCGGCCTTACCACGAGCGATAAGGTAGTTGTTGAGCTTAGCATTTTCTTCGTAGTAAGCCTTAATCTGAGAGAAAGGCTTTTCGTCGATAACAATATAAACATCTTCGATGCCGGCCTTCGCGCAGTCCTCGACAACATAATCGACGAGCGGGCGGTTGCCAATTGGGAGCATCGCTTTTTCAATAACTTTAGTAATCGGCAGGCGGCGAGTGCCCCAACCTGCAACAGGAATGATAGCTTTCTTGATCTGCATAATACCTATAGTTTAGCTTTTTCGGAGCGTTTTGACAATCTCTACCGCCTTGAAGGCGGACCAGCTAAAGAGGTAGCCGAGCGCGAACGCCATGAAAACACCCATCTCGACGTAAAAGCGTCGTCCGAGATAGCAGAAGACGGCCGTCATGATTGGAAAACCGATTAGTGCCAGGACAGTGGCCGCGATATTCTCGCCGCGTTTAAAGTGCGCCGCCTGGTAGCGCTGGATTAGATTAATTCTCTGGTCGAGAATCAGCATCATGAGCGCCAAAACAACTATGATGCCAGTTCCGATATTCTGTGTGAAGCTAAGGCCGGCCGTAAACCCGGCGGCTATGCCCGAAAAGAGGTCGAGACCAAAAATACATGCGACCGAAAGAGCCGACATGCGTCCAGATTTGCGAGATTTGGCGCGCTTTGGTATTAGCAGACCGCGACGCGAAACGTCAAATGCAAAACGAACGAAGCCGCAAGCGGCGGCCGAAGCGACGCCGACCAAAAGGATATTTTGCCAATCAAGAATTTCGAGCGTATCAACAAGCATGAAGCTAAATACCGCTATTGCCCCGAGTAGGCAGGCGACGACTGGGCCATATTTCACGATTAGGCTAGCGAACGAGCTGCGAATATCGATGAGCTTTAGCCCGCAAGCGACCACGAATACTGCGAGAATACTCGTGACGATTGCGATAATAAATGGGCTCATTATTTCTCCTCGAGCATCGACGGAAGCCAGCCCTCGGCCGGTTCAACGCCAAGCAAATCCGCAACCGTCGCCGCAATATTTGCTAGGCCAAACTCGTCCTTCTTGAACCGATACTTCCCGTTTTCATCAACAATAATGAATGGGACCTTATTGGTAGTATGTGAAGTCTTCGGATTACCCTTCTCGTCAATGAGCTCTTCCGCGTTGCCATGATCGGCAGTAATTATCGTGATACCACCCTTAGCGTTTACGGCATCAATAATGCGTTTTAGGCAGATATCGATAGCTTCCATTGCAACGATTGTTGGTTCGAGTTCGCCGAAGTGGCCGACCATATCGCCGCCCGGGTAGTTAATGCGCAAGAAATCATAATTATCGCTCTCAATTGCCGCCACGAGTTTGTCGGTAATTTCCGCCGACTTCATCCATGGTCGAGTGTTGAACGGCTCCGTATAGGAAGGGACTTCTTCCTCGACTTCCCCGCCCGGAATAGCGTGCGAGTTACCATTGAAATAATAGGTAATGTGACCGAACTTGACCGTCTCGGAAATCGCGTATTGGCGAATACCGGCATCGGCGAGATGAAACGCGAGCGGACGCTTGAATGATGGCGTCGGCACGAGCGTATATTGCGGAACGTGAAGATCTTCGTTATACTCCGTCATACCGACGAATCTAACGTCTGGGCGACGAATACGATCGAAGAATGGGAAATCGTTATAAGTAAAGGCCTGAGTGATTTCGAGGGCACGGTCGGCGCGGAAATCGATATAGATTACAGCATCGCCATCATTAATCGTGCCAATAGGCTGGCCGTTTTCGGCGATGACGAAAGCAGGCATATATTGGTCCTGAAGATCAGACTGTTCTTTGCGATAGGTTTCGACAGCCTCAGTCGCGTTCGCAAATTGGCGGCCTTCGCCAAGCACATGCGTACGCCAGCCCTTCTCGACCATACCCCAGTCATTTTCGTAACGATCACAAGTGATAGCCATGCGACCACCACCGCTAGCAATACGATAGTCTGGATCGCCCAAATCTTTGACAAATTTTTCGATGCGCTGTATATATCGCGGTTCGCTATTTGGCGCAACATCGCGACCGTCTATTAGGATGTGCAGGCGCACGCGCTTGACATTTGCCTTGTGTGCTTCCTCGAGCATTTTCTCGAGATGTGCAATATTCGAATGGACGTTGCCGTCACTGAAAATACCCATGAAGTGTAGCGTTGAACTGCGCGAATTGACGTGATTAATCGTATCCTGCCAAACTGGCTCCGTGAAGGCCTTGCCGCCCATAATCGCATCCTCGACAGCAGCGCTGCGCTGAAGCACAATCTCGCCGGTGCCAATGGCGTTGTGGCCAACTTCACTATTACCCATGTCGCCTTTCGGAATGCCGACCCATTCGCCGCTTGCATTAATAGCGATATTTGGGCAATTCTCGAGCAAATTATTATAGGTAGAGAGATGAGCCTTTTTGACGGCGTTAAAACTGAAATTCTCACGAATCCCGACCCCGTCGAGTACAACTAATACTACTGGCCGCTTGCCCATCCTATTATCCATAAGCATTATTATACACCAGCAGCGCAACCCTTGTAAATTGACTTTTATAGCGTTTTGTGGTATAATGATAAGATATGAAGTTGATTGGGCGGACAGATATAAAAGCTGCAAAAACCACCTTAGAAAATGGTGGTATTTTGGCTGTTCCGACCGAAACCGTAATGGGGCTCGCCGTCAGCATCAAGAGCGAAGAGGCAATCAATAAGCTAATCGAGTTCAAAAAGCGCGCCATCGGTAGCGGCAAGGTCTTCACAATTATGGTCGCGAGCGTTGACGAGATTAAAAAGTACGCTTTTTTGTCCGACGAACAGCTCACTTTCGCGCGCCACTACTTCCCTGGCGAGTTAACTTTAATCCTTGAGAAAAACCCTAATTTCAACCATCCATATTTCGACCATTTCAGCACGATTGGTATTCGCATCCCGGCACACAGCTACATGCTAAAGCTTCTAAAGAAAACTGGTCCGCTACTCGTCACAAGTGCGAACCCGCGCGGTGAAATGCCTTGCATGAATGACGAAGAAGTCAAGGAGCGCTTGCCGGAAATTAAAGCCTGCGTGAAAGGTCGTGCCGGCGGCAGCCTGCCTAGCACGATTATCGACTGGACCGGCTCGATGCCGCGCCAAGTCCGCGCCGGCGGCTTATTAATTGTCCACTACTAGAAAAGACCGACCCTATAAAAGAGTCGGTTTTTTCTTAAGCTGCTACGCGCCCACCCAGGGGCACAAAGCATGTTTGTTTTAATCCGCTGTTTATTTTTGTTTCTAGTCTCCACACTGTCCACGTCAGTGGAACCCCGTGAAGCGTACCAGCTTATGCTTAATTTATCACGTTTATGCTAATTCGTCAAGGTCTTCGTCGCTATAATCCGTCTGAGGATCGAGTTGCTGAATCGAATTGCGATCGCCGAGCTGATATTTCTGGTGATGTGCGCGACGTTTTTGCTCTTTGGCTTCGAGCGTAATGACTGGAATATCCGATTCTTCTTCGACGGATTCGACTGGTTTTTCGTCAACCTTGCTTGCGTCGATGACCTTCCAGAGCTCGCGGAGAACTTCGGTCAAACCCTGGTGGGCGGAGCTAGAAATTGCAAAAATCTTCGCGTCGGAATTCTCTTTCAGGATGGCGGCCATTTGCATCTTCACGATTTCTTCGTCGAGACCTTCGCACTTAGTCAAAGCAATAATTTCTGGGCGAGCGGCGAGCTCGGTGGAATACTTTTCGAGTTCCCCGCGGATGTCGCGGTAAGCTTTGCCTGCGTCCTCGGAATAAACATCAATGAGGTGGAGCAATACTTTCGTGCGCTCAACGTGGCGAAGGAAGCGGTCGCCGAGGCCTTTGCCGTCGGATGCGCCTTCGATAAGACCCGGAATATCTGCGATTAGAATACTATGGTCATCGACCTTCGCGACGCCAAGATTTGGCGTAATGGTCGTGAACGGATAATCTGCAATTTCTGGCGTAGCGTTCGATACGACCGAAAGGAAGGTGGACTTCCCCGCATTCGGAAAACCAACGAGACCGACGTCGGCGAGAAGTTTCAATTCAAGTTCGGCATCATAAGATTCACCTGGATTGCCAAGCTCAGCGATTTTTGGTGTCTGGCGCGTAGAGCTACGGAAATGCCAGTTGCCATAGCCGCCGTCGCCACCATGCGCAACAATCTGGCGATCGCCATCAAAAGTAAGGTCGGCCACAATCTCGCCATCGCGCTTCACGACGGTACCGATTGGGACTTCGACAATCAAATCTTTGCCAGATTTGCCGCTAGATTTCTGGCCGGAGCCGGCCTTGCCATCCTCGGCAATAAGTTTTGGTTGAAAACGGAAGTCGATCAGGGTGTCGCAATCTTTGCTGGCAACAAAAACCACGTCGCCGCCTTTGCCGCCATCACCACCATCCGGACCACCCTTCGGGATGTAGATTTCGTGACGGAATGAAATTGCGCCGTTGCCGCCTTTGCCGGCCTTGATATAGACTTTCGCGGTATCAACAAACATATTTATATTTTAACATATTTTTTAGTTTTGCGCTAGTTGCGAAGCTGACCAGGCCAGAGGGCTTTAATGGAGGTGTCGGCATCGGAGTTGAGGGTGGCAGAAGCAGGAATATCTTCAAAAATCCCATTCGCGGAGACGCCACTCTTGGCTACAAAGGCGCTCGGCAACGTTAACGAGACCAACGATCTATCGCCGTGGAACAGGTGACTCAAATCTGTTATATTTGCCGTACTAAATGCCGTCGGCAGTACGATATTCGTGACCGAATCCATTTCCGCAAACATACTAGTTATATGGCGCGCTTTTGAGGTATTAAAGCTCTCCGGGAGAACAAGCGAGGCCAGAGCCCTCATGCCGCGGAACATATCCTCCATTGTCTCAACATTGGACGTATCAAAACTATTCGGGAGCTCTAATGACGCTAGCGCTCTCGTATCGGAGAACATGCCAATCATGATCCTAGCGTTAGGAGTATTAAAAGTGTCCGGGAAGGAAATGGATGTTAGATTGCGCATCTCGCTAAACATGCGCCTCATATCCTCGGCATTAATAGGATTAAATTTATTCGGTAACGTTAACGATGTCAGACTGCTGCCTCCGAACATATACGCCATGTCTCGAACTTCAGATACGTCAAAGCAGGTCGGAAAACTGATAGACGATACTCCTATACCTTGGAACATCCCCTGCATCGACTCGACTTTCGACGTATCAAAACTTTCTGGGAAAGTAAGCGAGGTGAGACTCGAAAGACCACCGAACATCCACTTCATGTTTCGAACATTAGATGTATTAAAACTGTTCGGCAAGGTAAGCGAAGTAAAGCCCGAACTGCTAAACATGCTGCTCATATCTGTTGCTAGAGACGTATTAAACTTCTCTGGCAATACGAGCGAGGTAACCATCGGAAGCCTAGAGAATAATTCCCCGCAATCTTCATTACAATAGATAATATTTGCTTCCGAGTAAATATAGATATCTGAATAATTACGATAGTCAACATAGGCATATATCGGCTCCCCCTCTACGGAAATAAGCCGCCTAAAGGCGTCAATGTCTGACAATATGAAACTTGGCAATTCGTCAACGAATGTGATGCTCTTAACGCTAGTAATGCCCCTGGTTAATTCATTAAATGCAGCGTTGACAATCGATCCCTTATTGAGCACGCCAAAACTCAGCCACTGCTCCTCTTCTGCATCTGGTTGGATTGTTTCAACTCGAGTACTCAAATGAAACTTAGCCCCCTCATAATCATCGGCTGGTTTTTCGCAGACCGTTCCAGTAGATGTTGAAGTGCAAACATTGTCCACGCCGAAATTAGCGTCTGGGTTTAAGACGACTTTTTGGAACAATGAGCTCGTGACACTATTAGGTGCGAGCGCATTTTTGTAGTAATAGTAACCGTCCCCTTTCAGTTCCCAATCGCTTTGGTTCTGTAAAACTATCTGAGCTAGCTCTACGCCGTCTTTTTCCGACGGCAGGTTTCTCGTATCCGCAGCATTGCGCCAAACCCCATCGTATTTAATACGAACCATAATATCTTCATCGCTGTTGTTACGCACGGTCAGAGTTTTGTCGGTCTCGTCGCCTGGCTGCCAGTTGTTTGGGCTAACAAAAACTTCAGAAGTCGCTACTTCGTAAGCACCGAGGCTAAACTCGTTCGCGATAGTCGAACTGTCTTGGTTGTATGCAATAGTTGCGCCCAGCGCAGCGACAGTGAGACATAGAATGCCGCCGAATAATAATGTCTTCTTGCCCTTGAGATGCTCCATGTTTGTTTTGACCTAGTTTATACAAATAAGCATAAGCTAAAAACGCCAAAAAGTCAAGGGGGTAGCTATCTTTAACGGCGGGCGTGGATGTAATTGAAAGTCAAAGCGTAGCCCCAGTCGAGGTTGGACTGGTAGACAATATTATACTTGCCGTTTGGACCGGCGTAGTTCATCTCTTGGATCGTTATGCTGACGCCAGGATTGACACCGACGACGACACCGACGTGGCCATAACCACCGGAAGAAGTCTGAATAACCGCACCATAGGCGGGTTCCTTGTTCACGACAAAGCCACGCGCGGCCATCGTGCTAGCCCAGCTACGAGCGTTACCAATAGCGCCGGTTGGCAACCAGTAATTGCTTGGCATATTCGCGCGGCGCCAATACCAAGCGAACCAAGTACAGTTACCGAAGGCACCTGGGTTGTTCCAGCTCTTCGTTGCGTAATACATATCACGCCAGTAAGCGTAGCTCTGAACCTGGAAGAGACCATGGCGCTGACCGTAATCCGACACACCGGTGTATCTGTTGCTACCAGGATTGTAGGTAGGGACGACTGGGCGCGGAGCGACGTAGTCTGGAGATTCCTTTTCCGGCAATTTACCGCCAGGAAGCAATAGGACCATACCGCCCTTGCATTCGACGCCCTCAAGGTCGTTCAAAAGAATCATTTCATCGTAATTCGACTGATACTTCTCTGCGATACCGTGGAAGTTATCGCCATCCTTCACGACATAGACAATACCAGACTTCGTCGGCAGATAAAGCTTCTGACCAGCAGAAAGCGCAGCATTCTTCTTGAGATTATTACTGTGACGGACCTGTTCTTCCGTGACACCAGAAATCTTATTTTTCGCGAGAATATCCGTAATCGATTCCCCGCTAGTCTCAACAGTATAAACAACGACACCGCGCTTGATATCAATATCGATAACGAATGGCTTGTCGATGACCGTACCGGTCGTACTAGTCGTGCCAGTACTCTCATAGATAGCATTAACGGTCACGTAGTTTTCAGTAATAGTTGCAGTCGATGGGAGCGAAACGGCATTCGCGATAGTCGCCGCCGTGTAGGACTCAGAAATCTGGTCAGCAGTCACCGTGAAACTATCGCCGCTAAGCGCCGAGGCAATCGGAGTCTGGCCGCCAAGACGATCGTGGTGGGAACCAAAAAGCATCACCACAAAAATCAGGGCAAATACGGCGAAATATGGCAAAACTTGTTTTAGTATTAATTCAAATCTTTTCATAATAATTTATAAGCGCCCACCGGCCTATCCCCCAGCCATAATTATAGCATAAACGACACTTCTGAGCCACTTTAACAGGGGTGATTAGAGAACTCGACAAAGCTCTTTGCAGTAGTTGCGAATGTTCGCATTATGGCCGGCTTCGGTTGTCGCGTAGTACATTTTGCCGTCATCGCCAGTCAAGAAGTATAGGTCATTCGTATCGGTCGGATCAGCCACCGCCTTCATCGCGGCGAGACTTGGCGTCGAGATTGGTGTTGGCGGGAGGCCAGCACAGCGACGGGAATTCCATGGACAATCAATCGAGTAGAGATAAGACATATCGTTCTTGTTGCGGTCCGGATTGAGTTGGTCGGCACGGTAAGCAATAATCGCGTCGGAGCCAAGTACGATGCCGCGCTTCAGGCGCGTCAGGAAGACCTGCGCAACATGACGGCGAGATTCATAATCGCCAGTTGATTCGCGCTGGACGACCGAAGCGAGCGTGATGCCTTGATGGAGCGTGTAGCCTTCGGCCTGATATTTTTCAACCAAGCCCTCTTTCTTAACGACATTCCACATTTCGTCGAAAACTTTCGCGAGCACTTCGTCGAGCGTTGCGGTCTGATAGAATTCGTAAGTATCACCCCAAATGTAGCCTTCGAGCGTTGCGTCATCCGGCTTGCTCTCAAGCAATTTGTGGGTATATTTCTTCGTGAAAGCGGCCTCGACTTCTTCTTCGGAATAGCCGACCTGGACGAGCTTTTTCTTCGAAGCGGTTATCGTTTCGCCAGGAAGGAAAGTGATGCGGAAGACCTTCGCGGCCACACCTTCATAGAGCGACTGGACGATAGTTTTTACGTCCATGTCTTTTGCAAATTGGTAAGTGCCTGGCATCATCGCTTTATTGCCGGCAAACATCGAGTGATAAATCTTGAACGCGAACGCCGACTTGATGAGACCTTGTTTTTCGAGATTGGCGGCGATTTTTGAAGTGCCCTCGCCTTCCGCGACGACGAAGTCCACGGTCTGACACTGGCCGTCGCATTTTTCGACTGGCATGAGATTGACCTGATACCAAATCACGGCAGATGCGCCAGCGATAATTAGCAGTAATAATACGACTGCGCCGCTAAATAGTAATTTGCGTTTCAAGTTTTTAGCCATTTTTTAACTCCTCTTCAATTTTTGCTAGGTCTGGGCGTTCGAGAAAATCTTGCAGAATAATCGTTGCGGCCTCAGCATCAACAGCGCCAGCTTTGCGGTCGGCGCGATTTGGCTTTAATAATTCTTCGGCGGCAATCGAAGTATAGGATTCGTCCTGAAAATAGACGGCCGGCTCGAAACCTTCGTGTTCTTTGAAATATGTTTTTAGCGATTCAATAAACTCGTGAACGGAAGCAGTCTGACGAGTCTCTTCGCCGCTGTTGTTGCGTGGCGATCCCGACACGATACAATCTGCGCGTTCGAGACGATAATTCTTTGCGATAGCTGCAAGCTCGTCGCCGTCGACTGGCACCATGCCACGCGGCACGGCAATACGAACCGCTGTATCAGCAAAAGCAAGCCCAATCCTTTTCGTTCCTACATCGAGCGCTAGAATTCGCATTACTGTTCAACCGTAATCTTGATCTGGACCTTGTTGTGGTCGCTTGGCACGCTCGTTACCCAGAAGAAGTTCGGGTTAATCGAGACGCTAGAGACGCCATTAATCGACTGAAGGAGGTGCTTGACTTCACCGACCTTCTTGCCCAAGGACTTGTCGGCAACCATTTCTTCAGTAACTTTCGGACCGGTAATCGTGGTAGACTTCAACTTTGCAGTACTTTCATCGGTCGTATTCTGGAAGGCCTCGAAGAAGGCTTTGTCAACGCCAGTATCGTAGACGGTCTGGGTCTTGTCGCCGCTAGCATTTTCTTTCAACTTGCTCGAAATGAAGGCCTTTACCGCTTCCTTCTTTACGGCAAACATCTTGAAGGCAACTTCGCGGACAACTTTCGGCTTCACGCCATCAGCGACCTCTTCGTCAACGTTTGGCGTAACCGTATCTTTTGGATCGCTCTGATCCATGTCGCCAAGAAGAATGTATTCGTCACCGAATTCGCTCTTGAGTTCCTCGCGAGCCTCTTTTGCGCTAGCTGCCGTCAAGCCGCTCGTCGCAGCCTTAACGTCTTCTTCGGAAACGATTTTGACCATCTTGCTAGTGCCACCAGTCATAGCAGTGCTCGTAATTTTGTACGTATTAGGCATCGTGACGCTACTGGCGATGCCGCTAGTAGCAGCGGCAATGTTGTATTTTTCGCCAACCTCTTTTGCGACAACAGCAATGCCGCCAGACGAAACCGTACGATCATCCCTGATTCGGCAAGTACTACCATCTAGGCTACCGTAGCAGACATAGTCGTCTGCGCCCACATTTACCGAACCGCCCTCGACAACTTCATAAACGAGTCCGTTAATTGTGAACGTTGCGCCTTTCGGGATGGATAGGTTTTGATTAAGCTTCGTGATTATTTCTTTAGCTGGACGCGTAATAGTGACTTTGCCAGTGGCTTTCGTGCCCTTATCGAGTTCGCCGGTTGCGTCGAATTCAGCTTCTGCCTTCTTTGTGACGGTCTTTTCTTCGAGGAAGAAGACGCCTTCCTTGTTGTTAGCCTTGTCTTCGTGATTAACGAAACTGACCTTCTCGGCGAAGTTTGACGATGACGTACGAACAGTCACAACAATGCTCACAGCAGGCGCAATCGCAGTCGCCCACACGGTGAATCCGATTAAAAGAATAAGGACAATCATGCCAGCAATAATAAACTTGCGGTATTTGGCGAAGTTCGGGATCTTTGCGCCCTTCATCTTCGCAACGGCCTTCGCGGCCTTCGAGGTGTTTTCTTTCTCTTCCGGTTCAGGTTCACCTTCAATCACCTCTTCCTTTGCAGGCTTCTTAGCGAGAACAGGCGCAGCCTTCTTTGGAGCAGCCTTTAGGACTGGCTCTTCTGCAGGTTCTTCCTCGACAGTATCTTCGACCTTTTCTTCTTCGACTGGTTTTTTATCGTCTTCAATAACGTCATCTTTTGCTTCGTCATCATCGGCAATATCTTCGAGATTTGGGATCTGCGGTTTGCTCTGGAGGCTCTTTGCGACTGGCATCTTCACGGTGGAAGCGAGGCGCTGGAGCGATTCATCAGTAGTAATCAAAACAACAGTTTTTTCGTGCTGACGAGCGGTTTTTGCGATGAGCTTGAAATTCACTGCGCTACGCAGTACGCCAGCTTTTTTCGGAGGCACGAGTGCGATAATCTTGTGCTTCGCAGCCTTCACATTGGACAAAATATCAGTAATGTCCTGCTCGGGCTCAATATAAATGACGTCTTTATTCATAAGAAATATTATACCAGAGAATTGCGCTTGTGGTAAAATTGACTTAATGGGCATCTTCAGAAAAAAAGAAACAGTTCCGCTAACAAATCCAAATGCGCTGGTTGCAACGCAGAATTTGAGTGAACTTGTAATCCGCTCGATTCGCGAGGGCGTTTTAATTATTGATGCCAACGGAAATATTGCTCTCGCCAACCCGATGGCGAGCGTAATGCTCGGTCGCAGCATCGACGAGCTCGTCGGCCTGAATTTTATTTCGAACATGGTCCTTCAGGACAAGGCCGGTACACGCGTTGACGAAAACACGAACCCGATTCTTGGCGCAATTCGCACGGGCGAAAATGTCGAGCGCCGCGATTTGACACTCGTCACAATTGGCAGCAATAAAACTACTCCGATTTCCCTAATTATCACGCCAACGAATGGCCCGAATTCAAGCGTCGTCGTAACTTTCCGCGACATTGCGCAGGAACTCAGCGAAGAACGCGAACGCATGGACTTCATTTCGACAGCTAGCCACGAAATGCGCACGCCGGTCGCGAGCATCGAAGGTTATCTCGGTCTCGCCATGAATCCGGCTACGGCTACGATCGACGAACGCGCGATGCAATATCTCAATAAAGCACACGAATCCAGCCAGCACCTTGGACGTTTATTCCAAGATTTGCTAGATACCACAAAGATGGATGATGGTCAAATTAAGGCCCGCATGGAGCCAGTCGAACTCGTCAGTACCGTGAAGCAATATGCCGAAACACAAATTCCAAACATCCAAGCTAAAGGTTTGACTTACCAATTTGGCGCCGACGGCATCGAGCAAGGCGGCCTCAGCATTCAGCAGTTGATTTACGCTAGCATCGACCGTGATTTCTTGCAAGAAGTGCTGAATAACCTCATTGAAAACGCTATTAAGTACACAAAGACTGGCGGCATCACAGTAAACGTGAAGGCCGACGAGCATAACGTTCATATTATCGTGGCGGACACTGGCATCGGCATTCCGCGCGACGAATTAAATCATATTTTCCAGAAATTCTATCGCGTCGACAACAGCGACACGCGCGAAATTGGCGGCACCGGTCTCGGTCTCGCGCTCGTCAAGCAACGCGTCGAATTAATGGGTGGCAAGATTTGGGCCGAGAGCGAACAAGGCAAAGGTTCTCGCTTCATCGTGATGCTCCCAAGACTTAGCAAAGCAACCTATGATCAGCAACGTTTCCTATTTGAAAACCAGCAAAGAATGCAGGTTAATGCTGCACAGCATGAGCAAGCCGTGCAAGCATTCGCTAGCGGCTCGGCACCAACAATGGCTCAACCAGCCCCGCAAGCTATGCCAGTCGCACCAGCGCCGGTCACACCGGCACCGGCTCCAGCTTCTGCTCCAGCTCCTGCTCCTGCTCCAGTTGCCCAGCCACAAACGCCAGTCGCACCTGTTCCGCCAGTTCAGCCGCAAGCTTAGTTTTTATAGCTTTTTTAGCATAAGTGTTATAAACTATTATTAGTATGGCCAAGATTATGTTAGTCGAGGACGACAAGTCCTTGCGAGAAATATACAGCATTAGGCTGGTCGCTGAAGGTTACAATATTGTATCCGCCGGCGATGGTGAGGAGGCTCTCGCACTCGCCGTTCAAGAAAAACCAGATTTAATCATCTCCGACGTGATGATGCCGAAGATTTCCGGTTTTGATATGCTTGATATGCTGCGTTCGACGCCAGAAACAAGCCAAATGAAAGTAATTATGATGACCGCGCTTTCTAGCGAGGACCAGCGCATGCGTGGCGAAAACCTCGGCGCTGATCGTTATCTCGTCAAGTCGCAGGTTGGCATCGAAGACGTCATCAATGCCGTGCACGAAGTTCTCGGCGACAAACCGAGCGCCAATGCGGCCGCCAATCTCGATCTCGCCGCTTCGATTCCAACTGCTTCTTCTCCAAATATTGCCGCTTCCCCAGTCGCCGCTGCGCCAGCGCCAGCACCGGCACCGGCACCAGCACCGGCACCAGCGCCAGCACCTGCACCGGCACCAGCTCCAGCACCGGCGCCAGCTCCAGTTGCTCCAGCACCTGCACCGGCACCAGCTCCGGCTCCGGCTGAGCCAATCATTCCACAGAACCCACCAGCCGCTCCAGCTCCAGCTCCAGCGCCAGCGCCTGCACCGGCACCGGCACCAGCACCGGCACCAGCTCCAGTTGCTCCAGCACCTGCACCGGCACCGGCACCAGCACCGGCACCAGCGCCAGCACCTGCTCCTGCACCAGCCACTGAAGGTGGTGAACGCGTAATCCAGCCAATTAGCGATCCAAATGCCTCCAACAATGCCGAGGAAATGGCTCGCAAAATGGACGAATTGCTAAATAGTCCAGCCGCAGGCCCGGCTCCAATGCCAGGAATGCCAACTACTCCAGATGCTCAGGCTTAATAAATACATCGCAACTAATCTCGGCGTTTCGCGTCGCGAAGCGGACGAATTGATTGCCGCCGGCAAAGTCTTGGTCAATAACAAGCCGGCAATTATCGGGACGCGCGTCGAAGACGGCGACGAGGTTATTGTTGCTGGCAAAAAAATTGCCGAAGAAAAGCTAATTTACCTCGCGTTAAATAAGCCAGTGAATTACGTCTGCAGCCGCAAGCGCCAAGGCGATACGCCGACAATGTACGAATTGTTGCCCGAAAAATATCAGTCACTAAAGAGCGTCGGGCGCCTCGACAAAAATTCTTCTGGCCTAATTTTGCTGACTAATGATGGCGATTTTGCCTACCAAATGACGCATCCGAAATTTATCAAGACGAAGATCTACGAGGTTCTACTCGACCGTCCGCTCGAACCATTCCACCAGCAAATGGTCGGGGATTTCGGTATCGATTTGCCAGATGGGCGCAGCAAACTTGGTCTCGAGCGTCTTGATGACGGACGCGCTTTTTGGCGCGTAACGATGAGTGAGGGGCGCAACCGCCAGATTCGCCGCACATTCGAGGCGGTTGGTTATAAAGTCAAAAAGTTGCATCGCACAGATTTCGGCCCATACCATTTGGACGGGCTAGAATCTGGGCAATTTGTTGAAATTCGAAAAGTTAATTCTTAAGTAGTTTCGCGAGTTTGGCGCGGAAGCTGCTATTTTCTGGTGCGCCAACAAGCGTATCCATGCCAACACGGAGCAGGCCCATCGCAGTCACAAAAGTGTGATCAAGTTCGCGGTCGGTAATATTTTCAATACCTTCAATCGTATCTGGGTCAATCAGGTTTACAAGTGGACGACGAGCAAATGGCAATTCTTTGTACCAGTCGCCAGTTGCGAGCACGTCCTGAATTTCCGCAAGACCAGCGCCACCGCCGCAGAGCAAAATCTGTCCCGGCAAAGTTTCGACCTGATCAAATTCTTCGATTGCTAGTTCAACGCCGGATTGCCACACCTCAAGGTTGCGCTTAATGGCGGCCTGATATTTTTTGTGGAGTTCCGGTTTCATATTTGGCGATTCACTGAGGAGCTTTAGTTTCTCGGCATCCTCGAGGCTGAGGCCGAGACGCTGTGCAATCTGACGCGTGAAGCTACGTCCGCCGAGCGAGAACATCTTCGTGCCTTCAACGCCACCATCATCAACGATAGCGATGTCTGTTGTGCCGCCGCCAATATCCATCACGATACCAGAGAAATTTGATTCGACATCGTCGCCGAGACAAGCACGGCAAACTGCAAACGGCTCAACCGCGACCGTCACGAGATCAAGTTCGAGTTCATCGCAAACACGCTCAATTGCAGAAATATGAACAAGTGGCGCAAAGGCAGTATAAATCTGAACCACCACTTCCTTGCCCTTGAAGCCAATCGGGTTCGAGACTTTGTAGCCATCAATGCGGAGAGAAACGAGGGCGGAATTAATTAGGCGAACTTCGACGTCTTTGTTGTTCGTCTCGAGTGCAACCTCGCGACGAGCGCGCTCGCCAGCCTTCTGCTGGACCTGGCGGATGATTTTCTCCATCTCGGCATCAGTAATAGGCTTCGACGCATCTGCGCGACGATATTTAATCGAGGCAGTGTTGCCCTTGATAAGTTCGCCAGCAATGCCAACAACAACTTCATTTGCGCGCACGCCAGCCATCTCCTCGGCTTTCGCGAGAGCTTCTTCGCAAGTCTGCGCGACACCTTCAATGTCGGCGATTGCACCAGCGTACATATTAGTCGGGAGTTCATGAGCTTTGCCGACACCAACAATCTTGATCGAGCTCTTGCCCTTCTTTGCAATGAGGGCCTTCACATACTCGGTGCCGATATCTAGCGCCAAAAGATAATTAGCGGATTCTTTCGACTTTTTTTGATTCTCAGAAATAAGGTCTTTGCCACGAGATAAAATGCTCATGCTACTATTATAGCACTATAAACTGGCAAGAGTCGCATCCGTTTCGCTGTCTAGGATGTCATAAATCTTGGCAAAAGTCGAATAAACATTCTTAAAAGACGCGAGGCGACTATTGTACGAATCAATCGCGTTATTTGCGCTGATGTAATTATAGAAGGTCGGGTAGTAATAATAACCGTCAATCATCGACTGAACATAAACTCGCTCGGAGGCGAGATTGTCTGAAAGCGCCGTGACGAGATTGCTCAAACTTAGCTTCGTTAGGATGTTAGAATAATGCGCTTCTGCGACCTTGTAGTTGAACGAATAATACTTCTGGTAGTGCTCAACCATGCGATCAGCCGCCTGCTTGGCCTCGACGCTAAGCATGTCGCGGTCGGCCAATGCAGTCGGGCGATTGTATCCGCTGAGCGCGATGATATATTCGCTACCAATACGCGCATAAGCCTCGGTGCAATACTGCGCATTCGAATAAACTCTAAGACTGTCCGCAAGGCTCGGAACCTCATTAGCGATCGTGCTCGCATCCCAGCAAGCCATTGCCTTTTCGGCAATTCCCAAGCGGTCATATACGGCGTGGAGCATTTCATGGAGGGCTGTCGTGCTGCGATCGGCGGCAAAATCATAATGATAGCCGTTTTCATCTAGCGTCAAAACGCCGGAATTATAGATGGCGATATGCTCCGTCTTTTCCTTGTCTTTGTCCTGATAATAGCAACCAAGAGTATAGGTAGTATCTCCGTCGCTGCCGCAACGAAGATTAAACTGGGCACTCGTTTGAAGCTGGGGATGAGTGGCATAAAAAATCGATTTGCCCTTGCGCGTTAGTTGGAGTTCATTTGCAATATTTTCGATACTCGCGGAAGGCTTAAAACCGCGCGCCTTTGCCTCGTCGGCGAGCATTTGCCAGTCAGTGCAGGCGCCTACAAGAGCACCAAGCACAGCCAAAGTAAGACCGAGGATCGGAAGAAGAGTAGTCCAAATTTTGCCCTTGGTCGTGAGACCAGGGATAATTGCGCGTTTTTTCATAACTCCCACTTAGACGAGGAGAAAGCGCTCCACTACTTTCCGACCTCTTTAAACAATAGTTTTCGGCTATGTTTGTGTAACACCTATATTATATCACACTTTCGTCAAAAAGTAAAGTGTTTTAGGCTATTTTGTGGGAGTAGTCAATATTAGGCTTCGTCGACTTCTTCTGGGAGCTCTTCTGGCTCTTCGACTTTTTCGTCAGATTTCATCGTCTTGACGATCTGTTTGCCGTCTTTAATGGTATCTTTGAGGGTCTTCGCATTTAGACAAGAAATGACCTCGATAAGACCGGCGACAGAGGTAATAATACCCATTACGAGGTAGCTGCCGATACCAATCGATTCAGAGGCAATAAGGAAGTAAATACCCCAACCGAGCTCAAATAGAGTCAGGACGAGCATAAATTTCCAGCGAAAATCCTTGTTGTCGCGCCCCTTGAAGGCACGGATGGCGCCCATAATACCGTTGAAGGTAGTGAAACCGCCTGCCATGAGATTGAGAATGCGGTTCGTGAGGCTCTCGTTCATGAGAAGATAGACGCCAAGCGCTGCGATTATCAGATAAAGTACGGTTTCGAGCATGAGAAGGAAGAAGTCTCGACGCCACCCGCCGCGATCATCGGCATTATTCGGACGATCGATCACGCATTTCGAATAGCCGAGGCGGAAGAAGCCCCAAAACGAGAATACGGCGCCCGCCAAGAGAATCATGAGCGGCAGGGATTTCGTATCGTTGCCATTTCCCTGGATGGCCGCAAAAGTCATCATAAGACCAGGGATGAGCATCATAAGCGATGCTGCAAGTTTGTTTTTTAGAAAGATATTATAGGCCTTGAGGCCGCGCTTGACGAGCTTGTTCATACTCTAATCGTAGCACATTTAGAGCTCGTAGATAAATCCCGCTTCTGGGTATTTATGGCCGTTGAGATCGAATTCTTTGTCGCGGTCAGCGAGCTTGCCGCCCATCGCTTCATAAAAGGCGCGGGATGGATGATTATCTCTGAGGCACCAGAGAATCATGCGCTTTTTGCCCTGTTTTCTGAACTCGTCTTTTACATAGTTCATCAGGGCTTTACCGATGCCCTGGCGTTTACAGTCTGGCTTTACATAGAGCGCCGTTAGCTCACAGTCGACATCAAAATCTGGCGAAAACGAATTGTTATCGATGTAGCGACAGAAACCAACAATCTCGCCGTCGTTTTCGGCGACAATAAAACCGTTGCTTTGGTAATTGCTAGTATGGCGTGCAATGCGCTCGGCGCGACTATTCTTTACTTTCTCGAGGTCTTCATCGCTAATAATGCCTTTGTAGGCAGTGAGCCACCCGCCAATTTGAATATCCGTGACGGCTGGGATGTCTTCCACTCTGACGTTACGGATTATCATACTTACTCCAAGATTGCCTTGATACGGCGAATGCCGGCAGCGGAGGCCTCTTCTTTCTTGATGACGAAGTGGCCAAGAACGCCAGTATGCTCGACGTGAGGGCCGCCACAGACTTCGCGGGAAGTCGGCTTATCCCAGTCGCCAATCGTGTAGACTGTGAGTTTCTCTGGGTATTTGTCCCAGAAGCTACCGTGCGCTTTCAAAGTGTCGCGCGCGTAAGCCTTGTCGTATTCGTCATGGACGACTGGCAAGTCTGCCTTGATCCATTCATTGACCTGGTCTTCGAGCTTCTGGAGCTCATCTTTTTCGAGTTTATGATCACAGTTAAAGTCGAGACGCATGCGCTCGGCGGTAATGTTACTACCCTTCTGGCAGATATCTGCGGAAATAAGCTGCTGTAAAGCGGCAAGTAGGAGGTGGGTTGCGGTGTGATACTTGGTCGACATTTCACCATGGTCTTCGAGACCGCCCTTGAACATGCCCTTCGAGGCAGTCTTACTGCGTTCGCGCTGTTCGTTAAGCGCGGCGTCAAATTCCTTTTGCCAGTCAGCGCTAAGTGCAATACCCTCACGCTTTGCTTCCTCGACAGAGAGTTCGAGTGGGAAGCCATAAGTGTCCTGAAGCATAAAGAGTTCTTTACCGGTGAGACCCTGGTCCTTGAGGCGGCCAAGCTCCTTCATGCCGCGGCGAATCGTGTGGCGGAAAGCCTGCTCTTCTTTGCTCAAAACATCGAGTACTTCGTCGCGGTTGGTCAAAATGCTATCTGGAAGATCCTTGTAATTGTCGGCAATCATTGGCAGAATGCCGGCGAGGAAGTTATCTTCGATGCCAAGATTCAAAGCCTTCAAAATGGCACGGCGAATGAGGCGGCGAAGTGCGTAGCCCTGCTGCTTGTTGCTAGGCTTGAGACCTTGCGCGGTCAAGAGATAAGCGCCGCGGAGATGGTCCGCGATGATGCGCATTTCGCTAGTATAATCTTCGTATTTCTTGCCGGAAAGCTCGACGATGCGATCGACGATTGGCTTCAAAAGCGAGATTTCGAATACGTCATAAGAATTGATTGCAGCGGCCGTGATGCGCTCGAGACCAGCGCCGAAGTCAACGTTCTTGTGCTCGAGTTCCTCGAAAGTGCCGTCTTCTTTGCGGCGGTACTGCATAAAGACCTGGTTGCCAATTTCCATGAAACGAGCGCCATCAGATGCTGGGTGGCTCTGACCATACTTCTCGACATCCTGCTTGTCTTCGCCGAAGTCATAGAAGACCTCGGAGTCTGGGCCGCATGGGTCGCCGATTGGCGTAGATTCGATGCCGCCGCCGCGGGACCACCAGTTTTCCTTGTCGTTGTAGAAGAAGATGCGTTCACCCTCGCGGACGCCGCGTTTGTCGCCGTTCTCGGCAGTATTAATTTCAACAATCTTCGCGTCGATGCCGGCTTCTTTGAAGACCTGCTGCCAGATATGAGCCGCCTCGTCGTCGCGCGGAATGCCGTATTTTTCGTTACCAATGAAGCAAGTGACATAGAGCTTGGATGGATCAACGCCGACTTCCTGGGTCAGGAAGGTGAAGAAATTGCGAATCTGCTCTTCCTTGAAGTAATCGCCGAGAGACCAGTTGCCAAGCATTTCGAAAACCGTCGTGTGGCGTGGGTCGCCGACATCCTCGATGTCCTGCAAGCGGAGACATGGCTGGGAGTCAGTCAGGCGAGTGCCATCTTTGTGCGGTTTTCCCAAAAGATATGGGAGAAGCGGCTGCATACCGGAGCCAGTAAATAAGGTCGTTGGATCGTTTTCGAGCACAAGTGGCGCTGGCGCAATTTGCACGTGGCCTTTGCTCTTCATAAATTCTAGATATTTTTGACGGATTTCGCTTGCATTCATAAGGATATATTTTACCATATTTAGATAATTTTCGAAATCATTGTATAATATTTTTATGATAATTTTCTCTGATTTTGACGGAACGCTCTTCTTCCGCCACGACGAAGAAAAAACGCGCCGGAACATTGAGGCGCTCAAAAGATGGAAGGCGAGGGGCAATCAGTTTTGCATAATAACTGGGCGTGGCTACGCTTCCTTGCTGAGACAAATGCCAGAGATTGCAGACCTTTGCGATTACTATATTCTCAATAATGGATCCGTCGTGCTGGACGAAAATGGCAACCTTCTGACTAGCTTTCCTTTCGAACCAGAAATCGTCTCAAAACTCGAGAAATATGCGGGAACTCTCGCAGAAAAACCGGTGCTTTTCTACTTTACGCCAAATTATGAAGGTTTCGAGCCAACTAGGAGCGGCACCACGATGGTGCGCTTCTGGTTCAAGGATGCGAGCTTATGCGCGGGCGTCGCGAAACAGATTACTGAGCTATTTGGCACACCTGCGTTCGTACAGGCCAACGCGGTATCAGACCGCAAAGAACTCGTCGACAGGACTGGCTTCGTCGAAATTATTTCTAGCAATTCCGACAAGAGTGCCGCTATTCATTCCCTAGAGGAGCTAGGCTACGTCAGCCGATCAGACATTATTACCGTTGGCGACGGGCTAAATGACCGTCTAATGGTGGCCGACTACAACGGATTTGCGATTGAGGACTCCGAGCTTTCGGCTGCAACCCCCGAGCTCAGGACGATCTCTTCTATAGCCGCCATCGTCGACGAGACAAATCGGTAATTTTATTGTATAATATATAAAATGAAAGTCTTCTTAGGCATGTCTGGTGGCGTCGACTCGGCCGTCTCGGCCTATCTTTTGCAGCAGCAAGGCTACGAGGTTATCGGTGTCTACATGAAGAACTGGTCTAAAAATCTCCCTGGCATGAAGTGTCCGTGGGCCGAAGATCTCGCCGACGCCAAGCGCGTCGCCGTGAAGCTCGGCATTGATTTTCGCGTCTTCGATTTCGAAAAAGAATACAAACAAAAAGTCGTCGACTATATGCTCGAGGAATACCAAAAAGGCAACACGCCAAATCCTGACATTATGTGCAACCAGGAGATTAAATTCAAACTCTTTGCCGAAACCGCTTTTGAGCAAGGCGCAGACCGAATTGCGACTGGCCACTACGCGCAGGTGGATGGCAATAAACTATTAAGGGCTGTCGACGAGAATAAAGACCAAACTTATTTCCTTTACCGCATAACCGAAGATGCTATTTCGAAGACTATTTTCCCTGTTGGCGGCATGATGAAGACCGAAGTCAAGGCGCTCGCCGAGAAACTCGGGCTTTCCGTTGCGCACAAAAAAGAATCGATGGGCGTCTGCTTTGTCGGCGAAGCGAATATGCGCGATTTCCTTTCTGAATTTATCGAAACGAAGCCGGGCGAAATCCGCGAGCTCGAAACCGACAAGGTTCTAGGCACGCATGATGGTGCCATTTTCTATACACTCGGTCAGCGCCACGGCCTAAACCTAAAAGACGGCCTTCCATACTATGTCGTAAGGAAGAATATGAAAACGAATACCATTTTCGTTTCTCGTAATCTCAAGGCTCTTTCGCTCTGGAAAAAAGAAATCGAGCTAAAAGACGTCGTGCTTCGCGGCGGCGACGATGGGTGCGATATTGAAGCCCGCATTCGCCATCGCGCTCCGCTCGTGAAGGCCGATTATGACGCAAAAACTCACAAATTGACGTTTGCCGAAGAACAAAAATCGCTCACCCCTGGACAATCCGTGGTATTTTATCGCGAAAATGTCTGTCTTGGCGGCGGCATTATATGCTAAAATATACATAAGTAATTTAGCGGAGGTGGACGTGTTTTATCCTAGCCGTCAGGCTTTAGGAGATCAGTTGGCTACGAAATTAAGTCAGTACAAAGACACTGACACAATTATTTTCTGTCTCAAGAAAAGCTCACTGCTTTCCTGTATTGAGCTTGCAGCACACCTTCACGCCTACATCTATGTCTTGCAGTACGCTGAGGTGCCAGACCCATTCGACATTACACGTAGCCTCGGCGCCGTCACCGAAAAAGGTGAGTTCGTGGTGAATCCAGACATTAGTCGTGGCGAATATGAATATATCGCGAGCGACTTCATGAGTATCATCGAGGAACGCAAACGCGAAGCCTTCTCTGAAATTAACGGCGAGCGCAACCCAAACCCAACTTTCGATCTCGCCGCGTTCAATAACCGCAACGTTTTGCTTTTTGCCGATATCCTACAGACCTCATTCCAAATTCAGGTCGCTCTCAACATCCTAAAAGCATATTCCCCTGCAATTATTACTGGCGCCGTCGGAAATATTTCCAGCCAAGTTTCCGACAAGTTCCTGATTGATACCGATGGCTGTACCTACATGGATATCTTGCAAAATAATTTCTTCGACGATTCGCATTACTTCGATCAGCCGGACAATTATACCGAGGACGACAAAATTAATATGGCAAATAATATAAGTTTGTATTGGGCTTAAAGAGAGGAGAAAAAATGGACCAAAACAACAGATTAACCGAAAGTGAGCTCGCCGACGCATCGCGCATTATCGGCAAGCTAGAAGTCGCCTACAGCAAGAAGGTCGTAGGTCAGCAAGAGCTTTGCCTTGCGATGCAAGTTGCATTGATTGCGGGCGGCCACGTATTGCTCGAGTCTCTGCCGGGTCTCGCAAAAACTTTGGCAGCAAAGACAATTGCCGAAGCGTCAAACGGTACTTTTAGCCGCATCCAGTGTACGCCGGATTTGCTCCCAAGCGATATTATTGGTACACAGATTTATAACTACAACAGTGGCAACTTCGAAACAAAGATTGGCCCAGTGCACGCGAATTTCGTACTCCTCGACGAAATCAACCGCTCTAGTGCCAAGACTCAGTCCGCTATGCTCGAAGCAATGCAGGAACGCCAGGTTTCTGTTGGTGGCGTCGTCTACAAGATGCCAGAACCATTCGTCGTGCTCGCTACGCAGAACCCAATCGAACAGGAAGGTACCTATGAGCTTCCAGAAGCTCAGCTCGACCGCTTCCTCCTAAAGGAAGTCATCAACTATCCAAGCCGTGACGAAGAAATGCAGATTTTGAATTACAGCCTCGCCGGCTTTACTACTACCGCTCTCAGCGATACCGAGCGCCTCACGACCGATGCTATCAAGCAGCTCCAAGCTTATGCGAAGCGCGTCGTCGTTGATGATTCGATCAAGAATTATATCGTTAATATCGTAACAGCAACCCGCAACCCACGCGCAGTGATTGATAGCAACCTTGCACGCTACGTCGAATACGGCGTCAGCCCGCGCGGTAGCATCGCTCTTCTCCAGGTCGCACAGGCACTCGCCCTCATTGATGGCCGCGCCTATGTCACGCCAGATGACGTGAAGCGCCTCCGCCACGCCGCACTTCGCCACCGCATTATTCTCAACTTCGAAGCAGCTGCTGACGACGTTCATACTGAGGCTATCATTGACGCAATCTTTAATAGGATTCAGACTCCATAACAAATGGCCGGCTATCTCGTAAAAGTACGTAAGAAGATGAACATCCTCACGCAGCGACGTGTGAGAAATGTTCTGACCGGTAACTACGGCTCCGTTTTCAAAGGCCGCAGTATCGATTTTGACGATCTACGAGAATATGCCTACGGTGATGACGTGAAGGATATCGACTGGAAGGCGACTGCGCGCTCGCGCTCAATTATGATTCGTCGCTATGTCGCCGTCCGTAAACACAATATTTTGCTCGTGGCCGATAATGGCAACACGATGGCAACCCTTGCGCCGAGCGGCGAAAGCAAACAGGAAATCGCAACGTTCTGTGCGGGCGTGATGAGCTACATTGCAATTCATCACGGCGATTATATCGGCATTGTTTACGGCAACAAAGCCGAGAACAACCGTTTCGCGCTCAAAGAAGACGCGGCCTATGCCGAGAATTTCCTAGGCAAATACGCCAAGTCCATGCAACTCGATGGGGCACCAAGCGATCTTAATTCCCTGCTTAGCTACGTTTCAAAATCCTACCGCGAACGCTGTTTCTTGATGATTATTAC
>CAMJLD010000005.1 GCA_946406645.1 uncultured Candidatus Saccharibacteria bacterium
TATTCGTCAGCCTGAACGGCGGACGGACTCTGAATTTGGTAATGACCATACTTTAGCTCCATCGTACCAGTGAAATAATAATCTTTTGTTTCGTCGAATTGCTTGGCGCGATATGGCTGATTGAACCAAATTGCCTTGATGGCGCCGGATTTGTCTCTTAGCGTTGCCTCGGTCAGAGTGATGCGACGAATGCGGCGCGTCGAGATTTCCTCAACCTTTGCTTTTACTGTAACCTTGCCAGGTTTTAGCTCGGCAATGTTTTGCGCCTGCTGGAAATTTTCGTAATCGCGCGGTAGATGATAGACGAGATCACGAAGCATAAAAATGCCGGCCTTATTCAGGACCTCGGCAGTTTTCGGGCCAATGCCCTTCACCTCCTCGATGGGCGCAGCTAAATCCATAGCTATATTATACCTGTCGGTGTAATATTGCGCATCCTCAAAAAAAGACGATCTAGCTCGTCTTTTTCCCTCGGATGCTTATATTATACTATTTCTCGGATGCAGTTTTTGGAGCGTTCTCGGCGCGCCATTTGGCGATTTCACCATGGTTACCATTCAAGAGAACTTCTGGCACTTTCATGCCACGAAATTCGGCTGGGCGAGTATACTGAGGGTATTCATAATTGTCGCCATCAGAGAAGCTTTCAATCTCGGCGCTCGTTTCACCACCGAGCACGCCTGGAATGAGGCGGACGATCGAATCAATCACGGTCATGGCTGGCAATTCGCCGCCAGTAAGAATAAACTTGCCGATCGAAACCTGGTAGTCAACGAGAGCTAGCACGCGTTCGTCATAGCCTTCATAGTGTGGGCAGATAAAGATGTAGTTATCGCCGGAATTGGCAAGTTCGGTAGCGCGAGCCTGGTCCCAAATCTTGCCCTTCGGAGTCATGAGAACGACCTTCGCGTCCGGATTGCGCGTCTTCGCATCCTCAACCGCAGCAAAAAGCGGCTCTGGTTTTAGCAGCATGCCGTCGCCGCCGCCGTATGGCGTATCGTCGACTTGATGGCGCGGACCGAGACCGAATTGACGCAAGTCAATGAGCTCGAACTCGACGAGCTTTTTGTCCTGAGCCTTCCAGAGCATCGACTGGTTAAAAACCTTGTCGAACATGTCCGGGAATAGTGTAATTACAGAGATTTTCATTGGCGAGTAACTTTTACCATGGCCGGGCGAATTAGTTCGCCGTCGTAGCGATAACCGGCGCGAAGCGTCTCGGCGATTACTTCTTTTTCGCCTTCACCTTCGACCATCACGGCCTCATGGAGATCTGGATTGAATGGAGTGCCGGCAGCGGTCTCGACGCGCTCGAGGCTAAGTTCTTTCAAGGTCTTCTCGAGGCTCTTCGCGAGCGGCTGGAGATTTTCGTTTGCAGCAATTGCGCGATCAATGTCGTCGATGAGTGGGAGGAGTTTCATAACTGTTGTATTTTTCACAACATTACCATACTGAAGCTTCTGCTGCTCAACTTGGCGGCGATAATTCTCAAAATCTGCGCGCGTGCGCTGAAGATCATTTGTGAGCTCTTCGACCTTTGCATCTACTTTTTTATTCGTCATATAGTACCTCCTCTAACATTAAACCAGCGTGGCGAACGAGCGACATCACGCGCCTGTAGGACTGGCGGGTTGGGCCAAGCACGCCGATGTAGCTGCTATCCGAATATGGCGAGTGAAAGCGCGAAATAATAAGCGAAACATTCGAGGCCTTGCCGATTGGATTCTCGGAACCAATGTAGACATTAATCGCCTCGTTCGGCTGGACTTCCTGGAGCCATGGCTTGATATTGTCGAGCAACTTGCCAACGGCCTGAACCTGAGCGTTCTGGATGAATTCTGGCTGGGCAAAGAGGCCGCCGAAACCAGAGATATAGAGCTGATCGCCGATGGTTGCAAGGCCGAGGTTGCCGGTTAGCTCTACGAGGCTATCAACGGCAGTGCGAATTGCGTAGTCCGCACGAGTCTGTGCCTGAATACGGGTGGCAAGAGCGCGCGTAGTACGGTCACTCTGCGGCTCGTCGGCTTCCTTCTTTGGCTCGTTTTCGAGATTTTCCTGCAAGGAATTCACATAAAGACGATAGCCGGCGTCAGTTGGGATGCGGCCAGCAGAAGTGTGTGGCTGCATAATGTAGCCCATCTGCTCGAGACGAACCATCTCGGCGCGGATTGTTGCCGAGGAACAATCAAAAAGCTTCGCGAGCGTCACGGAACCAACAGGGGTCGCAAGCTCTGCGTATTCTTCGATAATGGCATATAAAATCTTTTTTTGACGCTCTGTCATATGCTTATATTATACACCAAATTAGCACTCTAAGGCAAGCGAGTGCTAATTAGAGATTAACGTTGTAGTAGCTAGTGTCGGCGTCGAGAGTTTCGATGCGTTTTCTAGAAGAGATACGGTTGACTTCTTTGCTGACTTCGCTCTGCGAATCTTGCTTGCCGGATGCGTCATAGACTTGAACGGAATTCGTCGGCAGAACAACCACTATATAGCCATTCTTAATATAGAGCTTAGAGCTAGCCTGGAACGCGCCTATTTTTCCCCCACCCATTGAATAAACATGAAACATACCATCGCTCTCCTTGCCGATAAGATATTCGTCATGGACAAATACGCGCTCGGTAGCCCGGAGCACTTCAGCACCAGTCGTGAGATTAATGAGGCGATAGCTGCCATTTGTCGATGCGACAATATAGTCATTCACCACCCAAGTCATATCTTTATAGACTGCGTTACTAGTGTCGTAATAGAATGCCGCATAATTGAACTCCGTGAGAAGGCTGTTTTTCGAGATATTATAGAGCGCCGAAAGACTCGATTCAGGATCCAATACCGCGTAAGTGTCCTTGCCCCAAACAAATGGCGTAATTGCGTGATAATCCTGCTCTGGGATATTCGTGAGCGTCGCTTTCTTGGTCGTACTGTCGTAGAGATAAATCTTCGATTTACCACGTAACAGCGTGAGCGTGCTCGAAACTTTTGCGAGCGTATCGCAAGTATCCGGCGTACATTTCTCTTTTGCTTCTTCTTCAATACCCCCTGGCTGATTTTGGTCGTCCGAGACTGCGACCGGCTGTGTCATTGCGGTAATCGCATTAATGGCGAGCCAAATCAGTGCCGCAAAAATACCGACAAAGAAAATACCGAGAATAATATAAATCACAGTGCGTTTTGCCTTCGACGCATCGTCGGCCAACTTCTGGCGACGAGCAATATCGGCATTATACGCATTAATAGCCGCTAGTTTTTCGTCAGCTTCTTCGCGCGACGATTTTACCATGCTTTGAGTTTGCACGTTCTCGACAGTAGCCGAACCCATCTTGACGAAGGGGTTGTTCTGGAGAACTTTATCGATGAGGGGCGTGTTGTCTTTTTCTTGCCCATCCTGAGGATTCACGTTATCGGTGTCCATGCTACAATAATAGCATGAAAGGCGCGAAAGCGCTTAAGTTTTAGACGGAGATAATATGGAACAACAAATCGAAATCATTAAAAAGTGGCTCGGAACCGGCAGCGTGAACGTCTTTGGCCTACCATTCTCTGGAAAAGACACGGTCGGCATTAGGCTCGCGGAACTACTTGGCGCAAAATTCTTGAGCTCCGGCCTAATCTTGCGCGCAGCAGAAAAAGAAGACACAACCCTCGCAACCGAACTTGGCGCAGGCAACCTTGCTCCAACCGAATTATTCCGTAGTATCATCCTTCCATATTTTGGACGCACAGAACTAGCTGGCTCACCGCTCGTTCTTAGTAGCGTCGGTCGTTGGTCTGGCGAAGAAGGCCCAGTCATGAATGCCGCCGCAGAAGCGAACCACGAAATCAAAGCTGTCGTGCTTCTTAATATCTCCGAGGAAGAAGCCCAGAAGCGTTGGGATGTTTCAAAGACACTCGGCGACCGCGGCGATCGCAGTGATGACCGCGAAAAGACAATTCTCGACAACCGCATCAAAGAATTCCGCGAAAAAACAATGCCAGTAATCGAGACTTACCGCCAGATGGGTATTTTACTTCCGGTCCAGGCAACTGGCAGCCGCGAAGAAGTATTCGCTAATGTCATTGCGGCGCTCACAAAACTCGCACAAGCCTAGTCGCGTTTCAACATTACCGTGAAGGCATCCGATGGGATGTCAACTTTGCCGAAGCGCTTCATGCGGGCTTTACCGCGTTTTTGTTTTTCTACGAGTTTCGCCTTGCGGTCGCGGTCACCAGTGTGGATTTTGACCGTGACATCCTTACGGTAGGCGCCGAGAGTTTCGCGCGAGATGATACGAGCGCCGATGGCGGCCTGAAGGGCCACCTCAAAGTTCTGGCGCGGAATGACTTCCTTGAGCTTCTTCGTAACGACGCGGCCGATAGCATCGGCTTCGCTGCGATGCGCCATCACGCTCAACGCGTCAATGCGTTCGCCAGCGACTAAGAAATCGATGCGAACGAGGTCTTCGGCGTGGTAGCCGCCAAGTTCATAGTTAAATGATGCATAGCCGCTCGTTGCAGACTTGAGCTGGTCATAAAAATCAGTGAGGAGGTTTGCCATTGGAGCTTCGAAATCGATGAGCGCGCGCGTATCGATATAGGAGATATTCTTTTGGACACCGCGCTTGTCGACGATGAGTTCGAGAATGGAGCCAATGTATTCTTTCGGCGTGATAATTTCGCCTTTCGCCCACGGCTCACGTATTTCGGCCACGCGGCTAACATCCGGCAAGTCTGAAGCGGAACGAATATCGAGTTCCGTGCCGTCGGTTAGCGTTACATGGTAGTCGGTAGACGGATTCGTTACGATAAGGTCGAGCTTGAATTCGCGTTCGAGGCGTTCGCGAATAATGTCCATATGAAGCAGGCCCAGGAAACCAATGCGGAGGCCAAAGCCTAAGACCGGTGAGTTTTCCGGTTCGAATTGTAGAGCCGAATCGCTGAGCGAAAGCTTTTCGAGCGCCTCTTTCAAATCTTTGTACTGGTCATTGCTCACTGGGAAGAAGCCCGCATAAACGAACGGATGGACGTTTTTGTAGCCCGGCAAAGCTTCCTTGGCTGGATTCTTGGCGAGCGTTACCGTGTCGCCAACCTTCGCCTCGCGCGTAGCCTTGAGATTCGTAACGATGTAGCCAATTTCGCCAGTAGATAGTTCGGCGCGCGGAGACATCTTTGGATTCAATACGCCAACTTCGAGCGCAATGTCGTTAGAGCCGGTTGCCATCATGCGGATATTTGCATTCTTTGGAAGACTACCTTCAAAAATGCGGACATACAAAACAACGCCGCGATAATCATCGAAATAGGAATCGAAAATAAGTGCCTTTAACTCGTCGCCATCGCTCCGCTTTGGTGCTGGAACGCGGTCAATAATCGCATCGAGGACTTGGTCGACATTCTCGCCAGTCTTCGCGGATACTTTAATGATTTCCGATTCGTCACAACCAAGCAAATTCACAATTTCTGCCGAGACGCGCGGAACGTCGCTAGCCGGCAAATCAATCTTATTAATCACAGGAATAATCTTCAAATCCTGCTCGAGCGCGAGATAGACATTCGCGAGCGTCTGGGCCTGGATGCCCTGCGTCGCATCGACAACCAGAATTGCGCCCTCGACAGCCTGAAGACTGCGGGAAACCTCATAAGAAAAGTCGACGTGGCCCGGGGTATCGATGAGATTCAGAATATGATCCTTCCAATGCATATGGGCAGGCGTGAGTTTGATGGTAATACCCTTCTCGCGCTCTAGCTCCATGCTATCGAGGAGCTGAGATTTCATCTCGCGCTTCTCGACCGTACCAGTCATTTCGAGCATGCGGTCAGCAAGTGTCGACTTGCCATGATCGATGTGCGCAATGATGCAAAAATTTCGAATCTTATCTATATTCACAACAATATTTTACCACATTGTCAATAGTTCGCGCTACTTGATGAGCTCGAAAACGATAATGATGAGCGCAAGAACGATGCGGTAAATGCCGAATGGGCGAAGCGAGTTTTTCTTGCGGAGGTACTTCATGACGAAGTGGATTGCGATGAGGCCAGAAATAAAGGCCACGAGGTTAGAAAGCGCAAGCATCGGTAGGTTCGCCGCAATGTAAGCGCGCGAAGAGCTGGAAATAAGCGACTTCGCCATCACGCCAAACATGATTGGGATACTACAAAGGAAAGAATAATCCGCCGCCGACTTACTATCGAGGCCAGTGAGGCGACCCGCGACGATTGTCGAACCAGAACGCGAAGTACCAGGGATAAGCGCTACGCACTGGGCAAGGCCAATAATAAGTGCGCGTGGCTTCGACAGATGGTTTTCGTCTTTCACCTTCGACATCTTCGGCAGACGGTCAATCGCCACCATTGCGATACCAATCAGCATCATTGCGCAAGCAATCACGACCATATTCGAGAAGAACCAGTTGCTTTCAATGAGATCCGATAGGAGAAGCCCGGCAATCACGGCCGGGATAGTCGTAATAATGACATTCAGGGCGAGCTTAATATTATGATTTTTGAAAATGTCGACAAGAATCTGCCAAATGCGCTTGCGGTAGAAAATGAGGAGCGCGAGAAGCGTGCCGAGATTGATAAACTCTAGAAAAAGATGAAAATCTGGAGTGCGGCCGCCGAGCACCTGCTGGGCAACCTCGAGATGGCCAGAGCTAGAGACCGGAATGAACTCCGTAATGCCCTGCGTGAGGCCTAATGTTACTGACTGATACCATTCGATCATTGCTTGTATGCTCCTGTATGTTTACCGCCTTCATATATCATAGTTGGAATTCCTTTGGCGTGTATGTTATTTACCACAATGTCATTGTTTTTGGCAATGATTTCGGCAATTTCGCTAGATTTGGCGCGCGATTCAATTTCGCCAACTTCCGCTTCGGAATAGCCAAACTCAACGAGCCAGCTCTTAATTTTCTCTTCCGCCTCTTCGGCCGAATAGTAATCATTAAAGAGCTTCTGGTAAGACTTATGATCCTCGTCTTTTTCCATAAAGATGCGATCGATGATATCGAGTGCCGGCGAAACAGCGCCGCTATAGGTTTCTGGATTGCCCTGATAGACGGATGCCATGACATACTCGACAATCATCTTCGAATTCTTGTACTTGAACTCGCCATCGCCATTCTGAATCGGGAATGGCACGAGAAGAACGTTATATTCGTTGAAGAAACCCGTTTCCTTCTGTGCGCGATAGGACTGCAAGCAGACCGAGCAGCCCGGGTCGAAGATATCGATGGCAGACTTTGCGTTCTTGTCGACATTGGCGTGAACCATGATGCCGCGAAGATCGAGCTGCGCATTGTCCCAGTCGCGGAATTTATCTGGAATAGCGGAGAAAATTTCGCCCCAGTCCGAGAACCAATAGCCGATTGCTTCAATCGGATTCTTCGGACCAGAATCGCCATCGATGCTACAAACTTCGGCGCTGAGCGAGCAGGCCTCTGGGCGTTGGACATTGCAAGTACCAAGCGACCATAGCGCGAGACCAGCCTTGGCGCCCTCGACGAGCGACCAAACCGTGACAAGCACAATGAGCACCGCGACTACCTCGATGCCGACCGAGATTGGCTTGACGAGCTTCGGTTTCTTCACGATGACCTTGCTCAAAATTGAGTTTTTAATATCTTCCTTGAAGCCAGTTTCACATTTTTGCAAAGTTAGGCGCTTACCGACGCAGCCCCACGCTTTTTTAAATGTCTTCCACCAGCGCTTGCCGATGTCGCGACGAAAAATCGAGAGAAATGCCACGATGACCGACATGAGACACAGGATAATAAATGCCGCAATGCAGACCATTAGCCAAGAATCCTTTCTAGTACATTAATTGTTTTATCAATATCCGACGGGCGGATGTGATAGCCAAACGAAAAACGAATAAGCGGCGGGTAATGCCTGACATGATCGAGGTAATAATGAACACAGAAATAACCAGTGCGCGCCATAATACCCTCGTTGCTAAGCGCTTGGCCGAGCATATGCGAATCGAGGCCGTCGATATAGAAAGACATGGTCGGGTTGGCCTCTTCGTTCAATAGATGAACGCGTGGCTGCGACTTTAAAAAGTCGAAAAGTCGCTGGCTGCAGTCGGCCAGATTCTTCTTGTCAGCCTTCGTGCGCTTCTCAAGCCACTTCAAAGACTCGCCAAAGGCAATAATTTCGCCCCAGGCCTGAAGGCCGGACTCGAACTTCGTATAAACATGGTTTGGCGACTCGGCGGAGAGCTGGTATTTTTCTTTATCGACATCATCGACCATGCCGCCACCGATGAAACTAGTCTCAATTTTTGGCAGTAAATCACGGCGCACAATCATGAAACCGAGCGACGGGCCGTAGACCTTATGCGCGGAGCCACAAATCGCGTCTGCCTCGGTTTTCTCCAGAATGTCCGAGGAGTGCGCCATTGCCTGCGCGGCATCAATAATAATCACACCACCCTGCTTATGAACAGTCTTTACAAGATCTTTGAGATTCAGCAGTTTGCGGCCATCAATATTTGAAGCGCAGTTTACGACAACGAGCGCCTTCTTGAAGTCATAGTTAGAAAGATTAATTGAGCCGTCGCGTTCACGAATCATCAACTCGCGCGGAATGCCGGCCTTCTTTGCGAAAGTCATAGTCGCCAAAAACGGCGAGTTGTGCTCGATATCAGAAGTCATCACCTTCTTAAAAAGGCCCGGCTTCAACTGTTGGAGAAGCAAATTGATGCCGTAGGTAGTGTTGAGCGTAAACGAGACAAAATAATCACGGGATTTGAGCTTCAAAAACTTCAGGAGAGCGTCGCGGGTATCCTCGACGAGCTCGTCCGTTTTGCGACCCCAGGCGTACTTAACGCGTTCGCCGCAAGAGTTATGCTCGGTATAGTATCGATTTAGAGCGTCAATCACAGGGCGCGGACGCAAGGATTGACAGGCCGAATCGAGATATATGTCGTCAGCAGCTAAATAATCAAAGTCACTCATTTTTCACTCCACATTTCTCTATCCATTTTAGCATAAAAATAGTCCCTGCTTATGTTAAAAGCAGGGACATATTGGGATTGTTATCCGTCATCGAAAGATTGCATTTTATCGATGACGGCGAGAAATGAACTTGCCGGCATTGAAACGGCATCCTCAATTGTAATTACCCCTGTCGCATTAGAAGCACCTACGTGCCAGCAATACAGGACAATCGCGAACGCCACGGCCGAAAAACCGATTGATGCTACGTTTATTACTCCGCTATTGATTATACCGACCGACGCAAACAGCCCGAAGATATAAGCAATTAATCCTACGATGCCCGCTCTCTTAATTCTGAGTAAGCATTTCGGAGAAATGGTCACTATAATAGTCATTACGCCGATGGCTAAAGAACAGATTAAACCTGCCCTATATACCATATCGCCTCCGTCAGTCCAAGCTGTTATCTTAGACATAATGAAGAACTCAATAATGAGTCCAAACGGGATAGCGATCGCAGCATAAACTGCCAGCTGGATGAAGCAGTTTTCACGAAATTTGCTAGCTGCAAAGAGAGCAAAAATTACGAAAACTACATAGCTAACTATCATAACCCAAAGCGGAACCGCCGCAAAAGCCTCTACGCCTAACATAAGGAAAAATCCCAGAAGGCTGCAGACAAAATATATAGCTCCCACAACGGCATTGAACCTTTGTAGATTAAACTTTTTAGTGATTCTCGGCATTAGAACCACCTCCTTCTGTAAAGTATTCATGCCACACAATCCCAAACATGGCACGCTTCTATTATAGCACACTTTGCCAAAAAAGTCAATGCTCGCCCCTGTCAGAAAAAGCTTAACCCCGCCTTACGGCGGGGTTTTTGGGATTGTCAATCGTCACTGGCGGGGCTCAATTCGTCAGTGGCGGGGGTGGAATTGGCTTTTTTCTTGCGCTCTTCTTCCTCTGCTATGTAACCCATCGTATCTGAATACCAAAATCCGGATAGAACGATAAAGGTTACCACAGAAATCACAACAGTGCCAAAATCAACGAAGCCGCCTGCGATTGCATACATAACGAGGAAAGCTGCAGCATAGGCGACTGCACAAAAGGCGATCGCCATTCTCTCTTTTTCAAACCATTCAGGGGCGATTGCTACCATTATTGTCAATAACAGCGTAGCTATCGTCACTATAATCATTGCACGGTAGATATGGTCAATTAGACTACTAAACACCATTCCTATTAGCATGCCTGCAGGGCAAGCAATGATCGTTCGAATGATTAGTTTTGCGATGCGCTTAATGCGCTTTTTAGCCACAATCGCAACAGCGATAGCGCAAACTATACCGTAGACGGCGGGTATACACAAAAGGTTGTGTTCCACGAAAAATTCGTGGATTTCGACTATTTCTCTCATAAAAATGATTGAAATAACGCCCATAATAAAATACGAAAGCCCCTCGTCAATGGCGGGGTTTGAGCGTTTCTTAGCTGTATCATTAGTGATTCTTGTCATGAGAATCACCTCCTTTATGTAAAATTTCGTACTGCACAGTCCCAAAAAGATAGTACTCTTCTATTATAGCATAAGCGTGTTAAAAAGTCAATACCCACCCCAGTTGAAGCACAAAAATACCCCGCTTTAATACGGGGTATTTTCGATCAAGCGATATTAGAGATTCTGAATATCTGCTTCAATATCAGCCTCGCTAGGAGTTTCCTCTTCGCTTTCTGGCTGAGTAAGCGGCGTAACACCGGTACCTACAGGGATCTTGCGACCGATAATCACGTTCTCCTTGAGACCCTTCAAGTGGTCGACGCGACCAGAGATTGCGCTCGAGATAAGCACACGAGTCGTATCCTGGAAGGATGCGGCCGAGAGGAAGGAGTCGGAGTAGATGGAGACCTTGGAAATACCGAGGAGCATCTGAGTGAATTCGGCTGGCTTCTTGCCTGCTGCGATAGCTTCTTCGTTAGCCTCAGCAACAGCGGCGCGAGAGACGATATCGCCAGTAACGAAGGCAGTGTCGCCCGGCTCTTCAATCATCACGCGAGAGAACATCTGGCGAATGATGATTTCGAGGTGCTTTGCAGAGATTTCATGACCCTGAGCAGCGTAGATAGCGAGAATATCGTTGAGGATATAGCGCTCGGTTTCTTCGATGCCCTTGTAGCGCATGAGATCCTGGAGGTTCAAGGAACCTTCAGAGAGGCGATCGCCTGGTTCGACATGGTCGCCATCCTTGACGGTGAGGGCGTAATCCTGAGGAACTGCAACCTTCACTGGAGTGCCGGCATTAGCGACGAGTACGATAGAATCTTCGGTCAATTCAGCAATAGCGTCGAATGGAGCGATGATTGGGTCTGCACCCTTGCTCTTGCTTGCAATAACAGCACCGGTCTTGACGCTTGCGCCGTCTTTGACCTTTGCCTTGCGGCCGTCGAGTGCGAACGTTTCAGTCTTGCCCGCTTCTGGGGTGACCTGGACGATATTATTGCGGCCTTCTTCCCAAGTGGAAACGAGACCAGCGATAGTTGCGATGTAAGCCTGACCCTTTGGAGAACGGGCTTCGAGAAGCTCCTCAACGCGTGGAAGACCACGGGAGATAGCACCGGAACCAGCCTGACCAGAAGAGTGCTTGGTATCGAGCGTAAGCTGAGTACCTGGCTCACCAACGGACTGAGCGGCGATAACGCCAACTGGTTCGTGGTAGGCAACTGGCTGGCGGGTCGACATATCGATACCGTAAGCCTTGCGAGGGACACCCTCGGTGCACTCGGTAGTAAGGATACTCTGGATTGCGAGGCTATCAATGCCATCATCAGCGGCAATCTGGTCTGCAACTTCGCGGCTGATAAGCTCGTCGACATTCAAACCATACTTCTCTACTGCTTCGGCGCTATAGCGACCATAGATACGATCGGCGAAGCCAATGCCAGTATGCTCGGTTTCGCTCTTGTAGATGCGGAAGCCTGGATCTGGTGCTTCGGCCTCGACCGTGAAGACGTCCTGAGAGACATCGACGAGACGGCGAGTGAGGTAACCGGAGTCGGCAGTACGGAGAGCCGTAGAGACCTGGCCCTGGCGAGCACCACGGGTTGCGATGAAGGATTCGAGCGTCGAGAGACCCTTCTTGAACGAAGACTTGACTGGAAGCTCAATTTCGCGGTTATTAACGTCCACCTGGATACCAATCGTAGCGGAAGCAAGCTTAATGTTACCTGCGGAACCACGAGCACCAGAGTTGGTCATGATCGAAATGTTCGTATCGAGACCAGCAAGGTTATCCTTGACGTGCTTTGCAATCTCATCGTCGACCTTGCGCCATGCATCAACCGTGAGGCGATAGCGCTCGTCTTCGGTAAGGAGGCCGTCATCGAACTGTTGAGAAATTGCAGCAGCCTGGCCTTCGCCCTTCGCGATCATTTCCTCGACTTCTGGATAATCTGGGTAGTCATCCTTGGAAGTGGAAATACCAGCGACAGTTTCGTACTTGAACGAGAGATCCTTGATAGCATCTGCGGTCTGGACGGCAACCTCATCACCAAACTGGTCGAGAATGTTTGCCATGACCTTCTTGAGGTGTTTGCTATTCTGAACTTCGTTATCGTATGGATATTCCTTTGGAAGGATTTCGTTGAAGAAGACGCGGCCAAGGGTCGTATCGCGCTTGACGCCCTTCGTGTGGACACGGATTGGGGTCTGGAGCTGAATGAGGCCCATATCGTAAGCGAGTTCTGCTTCGTAGACGCTAGTATAAGTCTTGCGCTCAGTCTGTGCGGATGGCTTCTCATAAGTGAGGTAGTAGCTACCCAACACGACGTCCTGCGTAATAGAGAGGACTGGAGCGCCATCGGCTGGCTTCAAGAGGTTCTTGCCGGCAGCCATGAGTTCCTTTGCCTCTGCCTGAGCTTCGTCAGAAAGTGGAAGGTGGACTGCCATCTGGTCACCATCGTAGTCGGCGTTGAAACCGTTAGCGACGAGTGGATGGAGCTGAATTGCCTTACCTTCGATGAGCTTTGGCTGGAAGGCCTGGACAGAGAGACGGTGGAGAGATGGTGCGCGGTTGAGGAGAACATACTTGCCCTCAATAACCTCGTCGAGTGCATCCCAAACCACGGTTTCGCCCTGCTCGATGAGACGTGATGCAGAACGGATATTGTTGGCATACTCGTTCTTGATGAGCCAGGAAATTACGAATGGCTTGAAGAGTTCGAGTGCCATCTGCTTTGGAAGACCACACTGATTAATGCGGAGTTCTGGACCGACGACAATCACGGAACGACCAGAGTAGTCGACGCGCTTACCGAGAAGGTTCTGGCGGAAGCGACCTTGCTTACCCTTGAGGAGATCAGAAAGGCTCTTCAACTTGCGGCGACCGTTCTGGGAAGCAGCAGCGCGACCACCACGGCCAGCGTTGTTGTCGATCAAGGCATCGACGGCTTCCTGAAGCATGCGCTTCTCGTTGCGGCAGATAACTTCTGGCGCGTTGAGGTCGATGAGCTTCTTCAAGCGGTTGTTGCGGTTAATGACACGGCGATAGAGATCGTTCAAATCGGAGGTTGCGAAGCGACCACCAGCGAGCGAAATCATTGGGCGTAGATCTGGAGGAATGACAGGAACGACGTTCATGATGAGGTCGGTTGGCTTGATGCCAGCGGACTGCATGCCCTCGAGAATCTTGAGGCGCTTCATAATCTTCTTCTGCTTCTGGCCCTTGGATTCTTCGGCTTCCTTGTGGAGATCATCGATAAGCTTGTCGAGGTCGATTTCCTTCAAAAGCTTCTCGATACCACTTGCACCCATTTCGACGGTGATGAGGTCTTCATAACCCTTATCTTCGTCTTCGAGGTTGCGGTAGTCGATTTCAGAAATCGCAGCACCCTTCTTGAAGCTATCGAGAATATCCTTCTCATGATGGTAGCTAGCGTCGAGTTCTTCGAGTTCCTTGGTCTGAGCTTCGGCGAGAGCCTTAGCGTCAGCGCCTTCGGCCTTAGCTTCCTCAGCATAGCGAGCCTGGATAGCCTGACGAGCAACATCGGTCTGAGCCTCGAGATCCTCGAGACGCTTTGCGATAGCTTCAGTGTCAGCGTCGATTACGACGTAAGAAGCGAAGTAAACAATCTTTTCAATATTCTTGACGGTGATGTCGAGAAGAAGGCTAAGTGCGGATGGAGTACCGCGCATAAACCAGATGTGAGCAACAGGAGCAGCGAGGCTGATGTGGCCCATGCGTTCACGGCGAGTAATACTCTTCGTGACGAGGTTGCCTTCCTTGTCGACAGCGGCTTCGCGAGAGCGAACGCCTTTGAGTTTTGGATCGTTAGGATTAATATCCTTGACTGGTCCGAAGATACGCTCACAGAACAAACCGTCGCGTTCTGGCTTTTGCGTACGATAGTTGATCGTCTCCGGTTTTAGAACCTCGCCGTAGCTCCAGTTGAGGATATCTTCCTCGCTAGCTACCGAGAGGCGGATGGAGTCGAAATCGTTGGCGCTAATGAAATTATCTTGCCAAGCCATATTATAGGTCCTCCCCTAAATCAGTTATTGTATCGTCATCGTCGAATTCTTCTTCTCCGATATCCGGTTCATCATCGATAATTTCCTCTTCGGAATCATCTTCGATAACTTCACCTTCAGAATCGGTGATTTCGAAACCTTCGAGATCATCGTCGTCATCGCCGTTGCCGTTGCCGGTCTGCGCGTAAATAACGGAGTCATCACGCTGGCGTTCGACTTCCTCGGTCGTCTTCTCAATCACGCGGTCTGCATCCTTTGCATCGCCGTTGTCGAGGAGGTCAACCTTGAGGCCGAGACCCTGAAGTTCCTTCACCAAGACGTTGAAGCCTTCTGGGAGCTTTGGTCCTTCGATTGCTTCGTTCTTAATAATGGATTCGTAAGCCTTAGCACGGCCATAGACGTCATCCGACTTGATAGTGAGCATTTCCTGGAGAGTAGATGCAGCACCGTAAGCTTCGAGGGTCCACACCTCCATCTCACCGAAGCGCTGGCCACCGTTCTGAGCCTTACCACCGAGTGGCTGCTGGGTAACCATCGTGTATGGACCAGTAGAGCGGGCGTGAATCTTGTCCGCGACCATGTGGTGGAGCTTAAGCATATACATAACACCGACAGTGATGCGTTCTTCGAATGGCTCACCAGTGAGACCATCGTAAAGCTTGACGCGACCATCGCGGTTGAAGCCAGCCTTTTCGAGCTGCCTACTAATTTCGTCGTCCTGGACGGAGTTGAAGGATGGAGTCGTTACCTTGTAACCAAGTGCGCGAGCTGCCATACCAAGGTGAGTCTCGAAGAGCTGACCGAGGTTCATGCGGCTTGGCACGCCCATTGGGTTGAGCAAGACGTCAACTGGAGTACCGTCTTCCATGAATGGCATATCCTCGACTGGGAGAATACGTGCGACGACACCCTTGTTACCGTAGCGGCCAGCGAGCTTATCGCCGACGCTAATCTTGCGCATTTCAGCAACGTAAATCTTAATCTGCATGATGACGCCGGACTTGAGTTCGTTGCCCTGCTCGCGAGTATAAACACGAACACCGACAACCTTACCGCCATCAGAACCATTCATACGAACGGAAGTATCGCGGACGTCCTTTGCCTTTTCACCGAAGATTGCGCGAAGGAGGCGTTCCTCAGAGCTGAGCTCCTGTTCGCCCTTTGGCGTGATCTTACCGACGAGCACATCGCCGTTCTTAACTTCGGAGCCGACAGTGACGATACCGTCTTCGCCGAGGTGGCGGAGGGCAGCTTCACTGACGTTTGGAATATCACGAGTAACCTGTTCTGGACCAAGCTTGGTTTCGCGGACCTCGACATCGAAGTCGCGGATGTTAATGCTGGTCAAGGTATCGTCTTCGACGAGGCGGCTAGAAATGACGATAGCGTCGTCCATGTTGTAACCGCGCCATGGCATGAAGGCGACAAGCATGTTCTTACCAAGAGCAAGTTCGCCACCGGCGATGGATGCACCCTCGATGAGGACGTCACCCTTCTTGACCTTATCGCCACGCTTGACGACGACACGCTCATCATAACAGCGGTCATCATTGGTCTTCATGAAGTGAATGAGGTTGTAAGTCTTCGTTTCCTTAGCGTACTTGACCTCAACGGAGTTGGAATCAGCCTTTACGACTTCACCAGCACCTTCGGCGTAAACGATCTGCGAGAGATTCTTTGCGACGTCAGCGTCGATACCGGTAGAAACGATAGCGGATTCTGGCTTGATAAGAGGTACGGCCTGCTTCTGCATGGCGCATGCCATGAGGGAGCGGTCGACACGGTTCTTTTCAACAAATGGAATCATCGATGCGGCCACACCGAGAATTTCTTTGTGAACAGCGTCCATGTGGGTAACTTCGCTCGCCATAACCTGCGCTGGGCGGAGGTGCTTACGAGCGGAAACATATTCATCAACGAATTTGCCATTCTTGTCGAGCTTAGCGCTGGTATCGGCAATTACCATGTTTTCCTCGGCAGCGGCATCTACGTATACGATCTCATCGGTAACCTTACCGTTCTTAACGACGCGGTATGGAGCTTCGATGAAGCCGTAATCATTAATACGAGCGTAGGTAGCAAGGTTCAACACGAGACCGACGTTGCCGCCTTCTGGCGTCTCAACCGTACAGATACGACCGTAGTGGGTTGGGTGAGCATCGCGGACATCGAAGCCTGCGCGTTCACGAGTAAGACCACCAGGGCCCATCGAGCTAAGACGACGCTTGTGAGAAAGCTCAGAGAATGGGTTAGTTTCATCCATGAGCTGGCTGAGCTGAGAACTGCTGAAGAATTCCTTCACTGCGGCCACGACTGGGCGAGAGTTCACGAGCTGAGCTGGGGTAACCGTCTGCGGATCAGCCATCGACATGCGGTCGAGGATGTTGCGTTGGAGGCGAAGCATACCGAGGCGGAACTGGCGCTGGACCAATTCACCGACGAGCTTCACGCGGCGGTTAGCGAGCGAGTCGATATCATCGGCTGGCTCCTGAGTGTTATTAAGACGGATGATTTCCTTGATGATTGCGATGAGATCTTCCATCTGAAGCGTACGATGCGCTTCGTCATTTGGCGTATCGAAACCAAGGCGCTGATTGATCTTGTAGCGACCAACACGAGAATAGTCATAACGACGATAATCGTGGAAGGTGCGTTCAATCATGCTCTTTGCGTTCTCGACGGTTGCCAAGTCGCCTGGGCGGAGACGGCGATAGATTTCGAGAAGAGCTTCACTCTGGCTACCGGATGGGTCCTTTTCAAGAGTATTCTCGATGTAATGAACATCGCTATTATCGACATCCTTGAAGATGGAAGCCATTTCAGTCTTCTTCACGCCGAGGGCGCGGAGAAGCGTAGTAACTGGGACCTTCTTGCGGCGGTCAATCTTAACATAGATGACGCCCTTCGTATCGGTCTCGAACTCGAGCCATGCACCACGACCTGGAATAATCTTCGCACCATAATAATTATGGCCACCGACATTAGCTGCCTGGAAGAATACACCGGCGGAGCGGATGAGCTGAGAAACGATAACGCGCTCAGTACCGTTAATAATAAAGCTGGCACGGTCGGTCATCCAAGGATAATCGCCGAAGTAAATCGTATCTTCGATCGTGTTGCCAGTAACTTTGTTTTCGAGCACAACATTAACATGAAGAGCAGCCTCATAAGAGGTGAGGTTGTCTTTTGCGGTGCGGTCGTCTTCGATAGGATCCTTGAAGAAATAATCCTTGAAGCTAAGGCTCATTTTCTGACCGGTATAGTCCTCGATCGGGTTGAGCTCATTAAAGACCTCTTGAAGACCATAATCCACGAATTCCTTCCAGGATTTGGTCTGGTGCTCGGTTAGGTTTGGTATTGGAAGAACTTGGTCGCCCTCTGTGAATTGCACACGGGCACCACTACTTGCAGTATTTGTAGACTTTGCCACATTCCCTCGCTAGTTTTTAGTGTTGATATATCTTTGGCCGGAAGATCACCGCTTTTGATTTCAGTTCGTTTTGCCGGAACGGAACTGCAAAAAATCAAAGCACACTACTTCTTAGTACAAATCTTATCAAAAAAATGGAATATATACAAGGGGTAAAATGTATTATTTTGCACACTGCTTGTGTTTTTTCTAAAAAGCACCTAAAATTGAATTAAATTGGAGGTCAAAAATGCTAAGTACTAGCAGTCTATCATTTGCAGCTAGGGGCGGTTTGATTGCATCAATCGGTTCCGTGCTGATCATTGCCCTCATTGCGGGCTTGATCGTTCGCCTCGTACGAGGAGACGATTTTAAGAGAAAAGATATCAAAAACGCAGGTCTTCTAAACGCATTCCTGTACGTCGGTAGCTTCATGCTCGTCGGCTCAATGCTAATGTTTATGCAAGACTATCCTACGGCAATGCCGGTCGTCTCGATTGTCGCTACCTCGATAGCCCTGCTCGCCGGCTTATTACTCTACGGCCTAGTAGACTTTCTCCGGCCAGTCGGCTTAGCATTCTCGTATACCGGCCTCGCAATCTTACCGTTCTGGTTCTTCGCATTCCATGAATTTGGCTGCACGCCAGAGGTAAGCTTCTTCTTGAGTGCGCTCGCCTCAACTATTGGATATGTCATTGTAACGATTATTACTAAGAGCCAAATGGGCGGCTGGATCAGCTATCTCTGGTTACTTGCCTTCGGCGCATGTCTGCCGATTACTGGCAATGCCTACGCATATACCGCTTGTCTTTTGCCGATGCTCGTAGCACTCTTTGCGTTGATCTGTTGGGCACGCCGCGTTAAGTGGCTTCCAGTTGGCTTCCGCCAAGCTTCTAGCGTTATGGCCTATGCAGCCGTGCCGGCCGTAGCGTTCTTTATTATGCCTTATTTCCTCGTCGAATCCGGCGCAGAAAAGGCACCGCTTCTCCGTTCGCTCTTCTTCTTCCTTGCGACAATCCACTACCTCGTTGACTGGCTAATCGAGAAAAAGCGCGCCCTCCTCGTGGTTGCCCGCATTCTCTTCCAGGTCTTCCTTATCGCGCTCATTAGCGATATTACTGGCTATTCCTTCTTTAATATCCACAAAGAAAACACCACCGCAAGCGTCGCAATTGCGATTGTCTGGCTTGCCGGCTCCCTAATCCAGACTATCATCTCGCTCTTTGTGAAATCGAAGACCGAAGCAGAAGCCAAGACCGAGCGCGGGATGCTCGCGATTTCTCTGGCCTGTATCGGCATTACGCCACTCTTCTGCCAGGGCTTGCCGGCTCAAGCTACGGCCGCAATCTTCTTCGCAATGGCGATTGTTGTCGCAATTCTCGGCATTCTAATCACTTTTGTTAAGAAGAACCTTGTTTGGGCATTTGCAACGCTAGTTGCAGTTCTCTTCACGCCGTTCGCTATTGAGGGCATGATGGCGATTAAGTGGGAAATGTGGGTTTATTACGTAATCTACGCATTGATTAGCACGCTCGCGCTCATTCTCTATGCAACGCTTCTACGCAAGGTCCAAGTGCGCTGCTCTTTCCGCCTAGCAGTTACCGCAATTATCGCCTGCGCAGTGCTTGGCGCTTTCGGCGGCTCGCTCTTCTCCTATGATGGCAGCTGGCCTTGCATCCCAATCGTCATCGCAGCCGCACAGTTTGCGCTGCTCGGCCTCGCCTCGGATCGAGACGAATGCTATGAGCTCAGCATTTATTCAGTCGCTACCGCAGTCTACTTCTTTATTCATAGCCTCAGCCACTACTCTTACGACGCGAGACAGGTCTTCGGTGCGCCGCACTATCTAGAAGATGCTATCTTCGGCTTGCTGCTGGGCGGTAGCCTAATTGGTGCCGGCCTTATCCGCGAAAACGATAAGAAAAATGGCGTCCGTCAAATTCTCGGCTTCATCCTCATGTCGCTCATCATGTTCGACGCCGCAGCCGAAGGATCGAGCGATAATAGTCAAGTTGCGCCACTCATGCTCATTGGCGCAGAGCTCATTACGATGTTTATCGGCCTCGCTACCGACCGCAAGTGGATGGCCATCGCGAGTGCCTGTATTGTCGCCTTTGACGTGATGTTCCTCATGAACTCGCAGAACTGGCTCACCTTTGGTATCGTCGGTATCGGCATGATTGGCATCGTCGTCTGGATGCTTGCGAAGAACAATCGCACACCAAAAACTCCGGCCGCGCCTCAACAATAGTTATTAAAACCACCAAAAAACCACCCGTGCACATATGAGGTGGTTTTTTGGCATATAAGCTCTCAACTTTTATGTGATATAAGCTGACTCGCAGTTAGCTTAAATGCCTTGAACAGAAAAGCATTAGGATAATTATATATCAAGATCGTCCAAGTCTGCAAGCTCTTGGCGAGTCTTTTTTGCCAATTCGCTGCCTTCTTCGACTGGAGCGTCATCGACATCTTCGACTTCGTCAATTTCTGCTGGAGCTTCAGCTGGAGCATCTTCCGCCTTTGGAGCATCTTCCTTTGGAGCCTTCTCACCACCTTCATAACCATCATTGTTGACAATCTTGAGGTTATAACGAGCATCATTCTTCGTACCAAGAGCGCGGAGAAGGGTGCGGATGCTTTGTGCAGTTGCACCACGGCGACCGATGATGCGGCCAATATCTTCTGGGTCTACTTCGAGGCTGAGCAAAACGCCTTTTTCGTCGATAATGCGGTCAATCTGGACTTTGTCTGGATTGTTTACGAGAGTTTTTACGATATATTCTACAAACTGTTGGTCAATAGTAGACATGTTATCTCCATTTGTTAAGTTATAATTCTAGTATAAAAAATATCTGGCGTTTTTGCCAGATATTTTTCTTAAGCTTAAGCCTCAGCTGGTGCTTCTGGAGCTTCTTCAGCTGGTGCCTCGGCAGGAGCTTCCTCTACTGGAGCTTCTTCCTTTGGCTGGTTTTTGCGAAGCTTGTCTGCATGCTTTGCAGCAGCTTTCTTTTCAAGTGGCATCTTGACCCATTTTGGCATCTTGATACCTTCCTTAACGAGGATGCGGATTACGCGGCCAGATGGCTGTGCACCGTTGTTAAGATATTTTTCGACCTCAGCCTTGTCTAGTTCAGTGGCTTTGGTATGTGGGTTGTAGCTGCCGACCTGAGCGACGATACGACCCGAAAGAGGGTGACGTTGCGCTTCTTGGACGACTATCCGATAAAGCGGTAAAGCTTTACGGCCATTACGCTGTAAGCGAATCGCAAGCATAATTCTCCTTTAAAAATTTAATACTTCGACTATTATATCTTATTTAGGCTTTTTTATCAAGGCCTGCTTTTTTGTATTTGCGAATTGCTTCGCCAGCAGCCTTTACCTGGGCTTCTTGTTTACTGTGGCCCTGGCCAGTTGCCTTGAGATGATCGCCCACAAAGACACCGACAGTAAAGATCTTGTCGTGGTCTGGGCCTTCTTCCTTCATGATCTTGTAGGTTGGGGTCGAGCCATCGAGACGCTGAACGAGTTCCTGCAAATAGGACTTCGAATCACGCCAGGATTCCGTCTCGAGAATATCGTCAATCTTGCTAAGAGTATGTTTCTTGATGAACTCTTCGGCGGCTTTGTAGCCTTGGTCGAGATAAATCGCACCAATAAGAGCCTCATAACAGTCAGCTAGAATCGAGTGATGAGCGCGGTCAGAGCCCTTCTTTTCACCCTTGCTCATACGAACGAGTGGCGCATAACCAAGTTCGGCGGCCGAGTTGGCGTTCGCGTCGGTATTAACGAGCGCGGCGCGCCAGCTAGTCATAATGCCTTCTGGCTGGTCGTAATTCTTAAATAAGTAATCCGAAGTAATGAGCTCGAGCACAGCGTCACCTAGAAACTCTAGGCGTTCGTTATGGTCGAAGACCGTAGTCTTATGTTCGTTGAGATAGGAACGATGAGTGAAGGCGGTAACTAGAAGATCAATGTTTTTGAAATCGAAACCCAGTTTCTCTTTCGCAAACTTTTTGTATTCATCGAGTTGCGCTTTATCCATTTATAATTCCCCACTGCGAATTTTCTTTTTCGCGATTAACATTAATTTTTCAATATCTGCATATTCGATTGCGTCGAGAGCCTCGGCAAAGCTGAACCAACGGATGCCGTTCATCCACTTTTCCTTGGTTGGGCGCTCATTCTTATCGACAGATTGCACGAGATAGACTTGCGTCGTCATGAGGACGAGTTTTTCGAGGCGGCGATATTTGAAGTGAATCTTGCCAAGCCACGCCAGCACCTCGACGTTCTTTAGGCCAGATTCCTCGCCGATTTCGCGAATCGCAGTTTGCTTTGCGGTTTCGCCTGGCTCAACATGACCCTTTGGAATCGTCCAACGGTTTTTGCTGTCTTGGATTAACAAAATCTCGATATCGCGCTCGTCTGGCGTCATACGGAAGACGATGCCGCCCGCGGTCGGTTCGCGCACAATTTCCTTGATCTCAGGTTTTTTGCGCAAAACAACCTGGCGGAGCTTCTCGAGCTTCGGTTCTTTGTAGTTCTGAGTTGGCAACGCTTCCGGAATCTTGTATCCGTTGCGATGCTTTGGAGCATGCGGGCCGTTACGCCTGCTCGCTCGGTTGTTCGTCTTTTTCGGCTGGGGCCTCTTCTGGCTCCTTGGCTTCTGACTTTTCTTGTTTTGCATTATCTGGTTCTTCCTCTCCACCGATGTTGCGGTAAGCAGTTCCCAGTACGCCATTAATAAACTTGGATGAATTTTCTGAGCCAAAGGCCTTCGCGAGTTCTACCGCCTCGTTAATAGCAACCTTTGGTGGCACCGTATCCTTGCGGCGCGTCAGTTCAAATAGACCGATACGGAGGACGTTGCGGTCGATCGAAGAAATACTGGAAATTGGCCATTCTGGTGCGAGCGGCTGGAGCTCCTTGTCGAGCTGTTCCATCTCATCAAAAACACCATGTGCCAAGTCGTGTACAAAATCCACGTCCCCTAGTGCTTTGGCGTAGGGTTCAATATTTTTTGCGACGATACTATCGATGTCGGCTGAGGTGTCGCCCGCCTTGTTACGGAATTCATACTCATATAGACTCTGAAGCGAGATGATTCTGCCGAGATGTCGATTGCTTGCCACGTTAATTTGCCTCCCTAATTATTTGGACTTTTTATCTGTTTTCTTGTCTGCTTTTTTGCAAGATTTAACCTTGAGATTTGGGGTTTTCTTTGCAGTTTCGAACGCCTTGACTGGCGAATGTTTGTTAACGCTACGAGCGAGCTTGAGACGCAAATGACTGCGGCGAAGGCCGGTCTTACGAGGGCTGCTCTGCTTTTTTGGTTCAGGCATGTAAAAATGCTCCTTCTTTAATAATAGATACTTTGGAATATATCTTACTATATTTTTCAAGCTTTTACAAGACCGCTCGCACCATTTAGTACGTAAATGCTTGTGCTATAATTAAATATATGAAAATTCGGAGAGGTAAGGCGCGCGTACGCACAATTATTAGCTGCATTATTGCCTTGATTTGTGCTGTCGGCGTGGTTTATTCTGGCGCGCAGATTATCGCGTGGAAGATCGACTCCGATAAGACGATTGCTCAGACCGAGGAGATTAATCAGGCGGTCACAATCGAGGAAGTCGACGATAGTGACGATGTCGAAATTATCGCCGAGGACGAGCCGAAAGAACCCGATACGCCATATTGGCGCTATATCAAGATGAGCTTGATTGACGTCGATTTCACGGAGCTACGCAAGATTAATAGCGACGTCGGCGGCTGGGTGCAGGTCAAAGGCACGAATATCAATTACCCGTTCGCGAAGGCCGGCGACAACGAGTTTTATTTGAAGCATTCATTCAATAAGTCTTATAATACGGCCGGTTGGGTTTGGGCAGATTACCGCAACCATGTCGACGGCACTGATAAGAACATGATCCTCTACGCACATGGTCGTAACGACGGCACGATGTTTGGTACGCTCAAAAATATCCTAACGAGCGGCTGGCTGGATAATCCAGACAACTACGTCGTCCGTACGTCCAACGATTACGAAGATGCGCTCTGGCAGGTTTTCTCGATTTATCATGTCCAAGTTACGAACGACTATATTAAGACGCTTTTCTCGTCGGATAGCGAATTCGATGATTTCGTCAAAATGATTACCGAGCGTAGCGCGTATGACTTCCATACTAGCGTCAACACGAACGACAGACTGCTCACGCTTTCGACCTGCTACGCCCAGTCCGAGCGCGTCGTACTTCATGCGAAGCTTATCAAGCGATTGACAAAAAACTAAATCTGTGATATAATAGTATTATTGCACCAAAAAGCCATCTCTTACGGGTGGCTTTTTCTTATTTCACTACGATATTGACGAGTTTGCCCTGCGGCACGACGATCGTCTTGATGATTTCCTTGTCGGCAATCATCGATGCAATCTTCGCGTCTTTCTTCGCGTAATCCTCGAGTTTCGCCTTATCGGCGGCGTCTTCGGCTGGGATCTGAATGCGAGCGCGGAGCTTACCGTTGACCTGAACGATCATTTCGACGCTTTCCTCGACGAGGAGCGCGTTATCCCACTTTGGCCAGACGTCATCGGCGCCAAGCTTCTCGAGCATTTCGCAAGCGAGATGCGGAGCGAATGGCTTGAGCAACTTCGCGAGCGCAACGACATCGTCCTTAGCAGCGCCGGTCTTATAAAGCTCGTTCACGAATTCCATCATCGCGGCGACGGCCGTGTTGAAGTAGTTGCGGCAAATATCTTCCGTAACCTTCTTGATGGTCTTATGGCGGAGAGCGACGGTCTTCGATTCGTCGAGCAATTCTTTATCAAATGCGAGCGTCCAGCAGCGGTTGAGGAAGCGATAAACGCCGCCAATTGCCTCGGTGCTCCAAGCAGCATCCTGGTCGTATGGACCGATGAAGAGCTCGTAAGTGCGGAGCGTATCGGCGCCGTAGCCAGAGTTAATCACGTCGAGCGGGTCAATCACGTTGCCCTTGGACTTACTCATCTTCTTGCCGTCAGGCGCGTTGATGTAGCCGTTATAGAGCAACTTCTTGACTGGTTCGCGGAAATCAAGGTAGCCTTCGTCAGCGAAGAACTTGCACCAGAAGCGGACGTAGAGCAAGTGCGCAACCGCGTGGTCGCCACCGCAATAAACATCGGTTGGCGCCCAGTAGTTGACTTTTTCTTTGCTCCAAGCCTCTTTAGCATTGTGAGGATCAGTATAGCGCCAGAGGTACCAGCTCGAGCAGGCATAGCCATCGAGCGTATCGGTCTCGCGCGTCATTTCCTCGCCATCAATCGTGACCTTGAGGAATTCGTCGCACTTTGCGAGCGCGCTGCGACCAGAGGAATCTGGCTTATAATCGTCAATCTTTGGAAGCATGACTGGAAGCTGGTCTTCTGGGATTGCGTGCGGCTTGCCGTTCTTGTCATAAGCAATCGGAATTGGGCAGCCCCAGTAGCGTTGGCGAGAAATGAGCCAGTCGCGCATGCGATAGGTAACTTTCTTTTCGCCAATACCCTGCTTCTCGAGCCAGTCGATAATACCATCACGAGCCTCGGCAGTTTCGATGCCATTAAAGGCGCCCGAGTTTACAATCGTACCCTCGCCATGGTAGCACTTCGAATCGTCGTCGATATCTTCTGGCTTTTCGATAACCTTCACGATTGGGAGGTCGAACTTCTCAGCGAAATCATAGTCGCGCTCGTCGTGAGCAGGAACGGCCATGATGGCGCCGGTGCCGTAACCATTTAATACATAGTCAGCAACCCAAATTGGGATTTCTTTGCCAGTAGCTGGATTAATCGCATAGCTGCCAGTGAAGACGCCGGTCTTTTCCTTGTTTTCCTGGCGTTCAATTTCGGATTTCTTGATCGCATCCTTGCAATACTGAGTCATTTTCTTGCGAGCATCTTCGCTCGTAATCTTCGTAATGAGTGGATGCTCTGGAGCAAGCACGAGGAAGGTTGCGCCAAAGAGCGTGTCTGGGCGGGTCGTGAAGACGCGGACGGTTTCTTTGTGGTCCTTGATTTCGAAATCAATCTCGGCACCTTCGCTGCGGCCGATCCAGTTCTTTTGCATCGTCTTAATCTTGTCTGGCCAATCGAGCGAATCGATTTCGTCGAGCAATTCGTCAGCATAGGCAGTAATCTTGAAGAACCACTGCTTCATCTTTTTCTTTTCGACTTCGTGGCCACAGCGCCAGCAGCAACCATTCTCAACCTGCTCATTTGCGAGCACGGTCTGGTCTACCGGACACCACCACTGATAACTCTCAGCCTGATAAGCGAGCCCCTTCTTGAAGAGCTGAAGGAAGCACCATTGAGTCCATTTATAATATGCAGGATCCGACGTATTAATCTCGCGATCCCAGTCAATCGCATAGCCGAGGCGCTTAGCCTGCTTGCGGAAGTTATCGATGTTGGTTTTGGTCACTTCCTGCGGAGCGATGCCGGTCTTGATGGCATAGTTCTCTGCTGGAAGACCGAAAGTGTCATAGCCAAATGGACGAAGAACGTTCATCTCCTGCTGCGCATAAAAGCGAGCGAGACAGTCAACGATACTGAAATTGCGGACATGGCCAACATGGAGGCCAGCACCAGATGGGTACGGGAACATTTCGGCGAGGAACATCTTCGGCCGATTATCGTTGTCTTTGGCGGCAAAAGGCTTCTCTTCTTCCCAGCGCTTCTGCCATTTTTCTTCGATTTTTAATGGATCATAATGGCTCATAATCATATATTATACCATCGAATAACGCCATGCGCTATATCTCATATATCCTCGGGAAGACAGCAGTCGTCCGGCCTGTCTTTACAGGCGGACACTGCTTCGTACTCGGCAGCAGCCTCCGTAAGCTTCCCTTGGATATAGAGCTATAGCGCATGGCAATAGTCGCGGAATAATATATAAGCATGAGCGTTTTGATTACCAAAATCGTGATGGGTGTTGTATAATAAGACGAGTATGGTTAAGAAAACTGCGAGTATCAAGAAAGCCATCACGAAGAAAAAGACTGAGAAAAAGGCCGACAAAGAGGCCCAGAAGAAAAATCCTCAGGAAAATGTTCGTAGCCGTGGCTTGAAATTATATTCTAATTTAGCTTACAAGCGCCGCGTGAAAGCGGACCAGCGTGCCCGCAAAAAGGCCGAGGAGCTCGCCGAGCTTCCAAAGAATCCTTTTTTGCGTTTCCTTGCACGCCTCCGTCCAGACCGCTTCTTTAAGTGGTGGTTCTCCCGCGATAACCAGATCCGCTTGTTGAAGATTTTTGTTGCATTTATCCTAATTATTATTATCGCGATTGGCGGCTTGTTCCTCTACTATAAGAAGGACTTGGCTGAAATTAACCCAGAAGAGCTTGCGAACCGCGTCCAGAACACCGTCAACACCTACCTTGACCGCAACGGCGAAGTGCTTTGGGAAGATAAAGGTAGTGGCGATTACCGTCTCGTGGTTGATGGTAGCGATATTTCGACTTACATGCGCCAGGCAACCGTCGCCATCGAGGATAAGAACTTCTATAGCCACATGGGCGTCGATTTCTGGGCACTTATTCGTGCCGCATTCGTGACTTTGACCGGTGGCAACGTCCAGGGTGGTTCTACCCTTACCCAGCAGCTCATTAAGCAGGTTTACTTCTCCGACGAAGCCGGCAACCGCGGTATTGGCGGTATTCCACGTAAGATCAAGGAAGCAATCCTCGCAATCGAAGTCGAAAAGATGTATGACAAGGAGCAGATTATTACGCTCTACCTCAACGAGTCGCCTTACGGTGGCCGTCGCAACGGTATCGAATCTGCTGCACGCACCTACTTCGGCAAGAGCGCAAAAGATCTCGACCTAGCCGAGTCGGCATTGCTCGCGGCCGTTCCAAACAACCCAGCTGTGCTCAACCCATATAATACGGCCGGCCACAAGCGCCTCATCAACCGCCAGCACAAAGTGCTAGATCGCATGGTTGAAATGAATTATATTACCCAGGACGAAGCAAACGCCGCAAAGGAAGTTGATATCATTGCAAAGATTCTTCCTGAGGCAGATCAGTATGCTGACATGAAAGCGCCTTGGTTCGTGCTCGAGGTCAAATCTCAGCTCGAAGCAAAGTATGGCATGAAGACTATGCGCGAAGGCGGCTTCACGATTAAGACCACGCTCGACTGGCGTGCTCAGCAAATTGGCGAGCAGGCCGTCGCCGATGGCGCATCGCTCTTCTATAAGAACAGGTCCGACAACGCAACGCTCGTCTCCGTTGATGTCGAGACTAGCCAAGTCGTCGCAATGGTCGGTAGTGCCGACTGGAACGCACCGGGTTATGGCCAGGTGAACGCTTCCACGTCGCTCCTTGAGCCAGCGTCCTCCATCAAGCCGGTTCTCGACTACACGCCGCTCTTTATGCAACGCGAAGGTATGAACTTCGGTCCTGGCACCGTGCTAATGGATGAAAATATTGATGCGATTTACTGTAAGGGCTCACCTGGCAAATGTCGCGTCCGTAACTCTTCCGGCAAGTTCTATGGCCCTATTACGATTCGCGAAGCGCTCGCGGGCTCCCTCAACATTCTTGCGGTGAAGGCGCTATATATTAATGGTATTGAAAACAGCCTTGATATTGCACACAAGCTCGGTGACGTCTCGTATTGTGCGAATGGCGAAACCGCCGGTCTCTCGATGGCAATCGGTGGTGGTTGTGGCGTTCGCCCAGTCGAGCACGCAAACGCTTACGCTTCGATTGCTCGTGGCGGCGTTTACAAGGATCTCGTCTACGTCCTCGAGGTCAAGAACGCCTCTGGTGATGTTATTGAATCTTGGTCTGACAATGAGGGTACTCGCGTCGTTAACGAACAGGTCGCTTATATGACAACAAGCATCCTCTCCGACATCAACGCGAGGGTGAAGTACTTCGGTAACTTTGGCCGCTCTGCCGGTTTCTACAGCAATAAGACTTGGTTCGCCGCAAAGACTGGTACGACAGAAAACGGTGCCGGTTCTGCTAAGGACTCCTGGATTATGACTTACTCACCAGTGCTCGCAACAGCAATTTGGAACGGTAACCATGATGGTCGCGTTCTCAAGAACGATACGCACGACATTTGTTTCAAGATCAGTGCAAGCTACATGGACCGCGTCCACGAGGAAGTATATGGCGCCGATGGCAAGTGGAAGTCTGGCGATAAGATTAATGAGCCAGCCGGTATGCAGCACATGACCGTCAACGGCAAGGCAGATATTTGGCCAAGCTGGTACAACAAGACTACTTCGTCTGGTATCTCGAAAGATAAGATGGTCTTCGATAGTATTTCGAAGAAGCTCGCTACGGATTGTACTCCAGCAAGCACTCGCATCGAGGTTGAGGTCGAGAAGATGCTCGATCCAATGACTCAGGAAGAATCAATCTATGCAGAAGGCTACCTCCCAGAAGAAGAAGATGACGTTCACAGCTGTAGCGATGCGAAGCCGAGCGTGGGCACGATTTCCGTAGGGGGAAGCGAAGGCGCCTGGACCATAAGCGTCACGCTCAAGAATGGTAAGTACACACTCGAGCATTACTCGATTTCCGTAAACGGCAAGGCCGTGAAGGACGGAAGCGTCACAGCAACCGAAACCGTTACCGTCACTTCCGAAACTGAGCCAACAAGCATATCGGTCAGTCTCCGCGACGCCGCAGGCTACACCGCAAGTGGCAGTTGGAGTAAACCAAAATCATCGGATTAAAAAATATCCCCCGCTAAGGGGGATATTTTATTTGTGCTGATTATTGCGACGAGGAGCCTGGCGGCTGCGCCCGGTCCTTTGATTCTCTGGTCTTTTTGCGCGCGGCTTTGGGGTTTCGACGAGCTTTGCGAACATCATTTTGCCGGCAGCGGTCTGGAGATAACGAACGAATTCAATCTCGACTTTTTGCTTATTGCCAGCAAACTTCTCGGCGTTGTCTACAACAACCATCGTGCCGTCCGGCAAATATGCAACGCCTTGATGTGGGTTGGCGCCGGTTGATACGATTTGGACGCTAAGTTTATCGCCAGGAAGATATTCGCTACGGAGGCCCTGCGCGAGATCATTGATATTAATTGCATCAATCTTCTCGGTTGCAGCAACCTTCGCGAGGTTATAATCGTTAGTTAAAATAATGCCATGATTTTCTTTGGCGAGCTCGAGCAAACGCTCGTCAACTTTCACGCGTTCGCCACCGTCCTGATAAATCTCAACGGTCGCAAGCTCTACGCGCTCGAGTTCGTTCGCGACGTCTAGGCCGAAGCGAGCACGCGCACGCTTCTCGCTGTCAGAACCATCTGCGAGCAGCTGCATCTCGCGGATAACTGAGCGCGGGATAAGCAGTTCATCGCCGAGGAAGCCAGCCTTCGCGACTGACAAAATGCGGCCGTCCATTAAAGTTGACGTATCAATAAAGACCTTGCGACGAGTATTTTTCGTCGGCACGTGCTTTCGGCTAAATTCGCGCACGGTTAGCGCGGAGGCTTCGACCAGCAAAATCGAGCCTACAATATATATAAATAATTCCATTGCCTCAATATACAATAAAACCACAAAAATAGCCACCCTACTCGCGAGTGGCCATCTTTGAAGTAATGTATATGATTCTAATATATCACACTTTTAGTATTTTGTCAATACTCTACTCTTTGACGGAATTGATCGCGTCCTGGAGGGCGCGAATGCTACTATTGAGCTTGATCTGCTCGTCGGCGGTAATCTTCAGGCCGAGGCGGCGTACGATGCCCTGGCGGCCAAGAACGGCTGGATAGCCATTATATGTATCGCTTAGTTCGTCGTAGTTACTTACTGGCAAAATACGGTTCTCGTCATTCAGAATACAATTCGTGATGGAAGCCATACAGCTACCGATACCATAGTAGGTTGCGCCCTTCTTCTCGATGATTTTGTAAGCTTCGTTGCGAACGGCGTCCTCGATTTCGTCGCGTTCCTGGGCGGTAGTAAGATCCATGATTGGCTGACCGCCAGCATAGGCGCAGCTCCAGAGCGTAAACTCGGTGTCGCCATGTTCGCCAACTTGGTAGGCGTGGACATTCTTCGGATGAATATGAAGGCGCTGGCTGAGGCGATAGCGCAAACGTGCGGAATCGAGCACAGTGCCGGAACCAATGACGCGCTCGGCTGGCAAGCCAGAATAGCGCCAAGTGAGATAAGTTAAAACGTCCATCGGGTTACTGACGACGAGGAAAATGCCATCGAAGCCAGAACCCATAATTTGGCCAATCATATCTTTAAAAATAGCAGCATTTTTCTTCAAGAGATCCATGCGCGATTCGCCTGGTTTCTGTGGGACACCGGCAGTAATCGCGACAATGTCGCAATCGGTCGCATCGGCATAAGTCCCTGCACTAATTTTGAGATAGCTCGGCGACACCGCTAGAGTATCGTGAAGATCAATCGCCTCACCGGCGGCATCTTCTTCGTTAATGTCTACTAAAACTAATTCGTTGACGCTCGTGCGCTGGTGAATCAGGGCGTAGCCGTAACTCATGCCCACATTACCAGTTCCGACGATCATGACTTTGTTTGCCATTTTTTCTTCCTGATTATCTGCCCTATATTATAGCATAAGCG
>CAMJLD010000006.1 GCA_946406645.1 uncultured Candidatus Saccharibacteria bacterium
AAGAAAAAGAGATTAAAGACTGGTTTAAGACGATTAATATCGCCGGCGTACCGCTTAATGAACAAGAGCTCCGTAATGCAATCTACTCCGGTCCGTTCGTAACGGCAGCCAAGGAGGAATTCAGTAACTCCCAGAACGCTAACGTCCAAAAATGGGGCGCATATATCTCTGGCTCGGTAAACCGCCAGAGTTTTCTCGAAACCGCGCTAGACTGGGTATCAGACGGTAATATTGAAGCCTACATGAGCGATCATCGCCGCGATAATAACATAAACGAGCTTAAGACGCATTTCACTTCGGTAATCGACTGGGTATCGTCCGTATTTAGTGACCTTACCAGCGAAATGTGCGGCATTGAATGGGGCCGCCTATATCGCGAATTCCATAAGAATCCGTATAATCCACAAGACGTCTCAAAGAAACTTCGCGAGCTATACGAAGATCCATACGTCAGAAACCGCAGAGGTATCTTCGAATACATCCTTAGCGGATGTAGTGACGCTAAGCTCCTAGACGTTCGCGTCTTTGATGACGCCACTAAACGCCGCGTCTATAACGAACAGACCAAAGATGCTGAAGCAAAAGGCATCTCTAACTGTCCACTCTGCGCCATTGGCCACGAAGCAAACAGCACGCGCATTTATCAGCTTAGTGAAATGGACGCCGACCATGTTTCCGCATGGAGTAAAGGTGGCACAACGACTGAGGGGAACTGCCAAATGCTTTGCAAAACACATAACCGCGCTAAGGGTAATAGATAAAAGGAGGGGTAGATGTCGTTCAGCGATTTAAAAACTTTGGAAAAAGAAGCCGCGTTGACTAAATTTGTACTTAAGACGTTGCAGGAGTTGGGCGGGCAAGCAGCTCGGCAGGATATTCGCGAAAAAATCTTAGATTCTGACGAAGAGATTGCCGAGTATGAAAAAATAACAAAAGTCAGTAAAAGAACGGGGACGCCATGGAAACCGTTTAACTGGAATTTTAATTTTGCATTCAAGAATTTGCAGATTGCCGGTTTTGTCGATTATTCGAGAGGTAGTCAAATTGTGACGTTGACAGAGAAGGGTATCGACGCGGATATTAAAAACCTTGATGTTGAACGAGATATTTTCCCGCTTTGTAATGAATTTTGGGAGAAGCAAAAAGCCGAGGGGAAGAGCCGCAAAAAAAACGACGAGGAAGCTGAGGGCGAAGCTGAGGGCGTTAGTGAATATGACGAGGAGTTTAAAGATAAACTCCTTGGCGCGATTGCCAAAATGTCTCCGGCAAAATTCGAAATGTTCTCGCGTGCGCTTCTAAATAAGATGGGTATTGAATTTACGGAAATTGGTACTCAGCTTAGCAATGACGGAGGTATTGATGGCTACGGTTATTGTCGAACTGATGATTTTCGCACTTCGCGCGTCGTGATTCAGTGCAAGCGTTGGCAGGGCAGCATCGGTGCGCCAGAAATTAACGGTTTTCTCGGCGCGATGAATCGCTTCCAGGCTGATTACGGTGTGTTTATTACGAATTCACGTTTTACACCCTCCGCCCGCGAAGCCGCTCGTGCCGGCACGCCGATTACGCTCATTGATGGCGACGACTTGGTGCGCCTCGTAAAGAAATATGAACTATATGTCTATCCGGTGCAGACCTATGTGCTAGATAGTTTTTATGACGCCGAGTAGAGATAGGGGGATTGTAAAGAATGTTGGACTTTATGAACAATAACCCTGGCCTCGTTGCTATTTTGGGTGTTGTCATAGGGTGGGGATTATCATTGCTGTCGGGGCATTTTTCTTACCAACGACAGAAAAACGATGAATTAGAAAAAGAGAAAAGAGAGCGGTTTTTATATAAAGCAGAATTAAACCCCAACGAATGGTATCGGGTTGATATTGAAAACACCAGGGTGCTAGAGGTGGTATTGTGTACGTATGATGCTTGTCTAGACGAAGAAGGGAATGTAGTATATAAGTTTCCAAAGGGCATAGCGTCTGTTGAAAGTCTCGGCAAACATGTTTGTATTTTCGAAAATACTGGGGAGTCGGATATAAATGATCTTGAAGTTGGGACGCTAGATGCTAAAACGACAGCTTTATTGCCATTGAGTCGTTTTGAAGACTGTGTCGAGAACGGCAAAATATGGTATCGTGCGCTTTTGAATGGCAGGGTTCGAAGAGGGGAGGCGCTCGAGCTGATTGTTTATTATCCGAAGGATGATTTTAAAAAGATTGGGTCGGAATTGGCCGTGTTGGTCTACTATCGTGATTCTCGGAATAATAATTGCGTGCAGACGCTATCGTTATCGGGTGAAGGTCAAGCGTCTGAGCCCATTTTGACGACTAGGAAAGAATGGAAAGAGCAAGTAGGTACCGAGAATAACGATAGCTATTGGTCAGATAGGTTAAGAGAAAAAGCACTTTGGTCTAAAACGAAAAAGCGTTAAGTAGGGTTAGCTAAATTAATAGAGAGTTTATTAAGCTAATGCTTCTCAAATGATGGAGGATAGTATATTTTTGGCTCACGGGTTTGGTAGCCCCGTTTGCGCAAAGTATTGAACCTTTGGTCGAGGAGGCTCAATCGATGTCGTTCTAGGCTCCGCAGAGTCTCCGTGATACTGAAAGGAGAAACCATGGTCGTCCACATTTCGATGTGGTGTGTGGAGCTTTCGCTTGGACTTCGGTTTACGGCGATGAAGCGTAAAAAAATCTCCCGCCGTTAGGCGGTGAGATCAACCAGTAGAAGGCGGAATCCTAGATACCCGCTTTCTATGCTTATTATAGCATAAGAATTAGGGGAATTTGGTATAATATATCCATAGCAACTTAATGGAGGAAATCCCAGAATGGCATTTCTAAAAGCTTTCGGTGGTGCACTCAGTGGCAGCTTTGCCAACCAGTGGTTGGAATACATGGCTCCACCAAGCACGATGACCGATCATACCTTGATTGCGCGTGCAGTCGCAGTAAAATCCAACGGCAGCGAAAACAATGACGGCGAGGAAAACGCTGGCATTATTTCTAACGGCTCTAAATTCATGGTCCCAGAGGGCACCTGTCTTATTACTGTTGAAAATGGCGCAATTGTAAGCGTTATTGCAGAACCAGGTGGCTACACCTACACGACCGAGAACATTCCAGAAGCTCGCTCGATGTTTGCTGGTGATGGCTTCTTTGCTTCCACCTTTGGCTCTAGCTTCAAGCAGTTCAAGTTTGGTGGCCAGCCAGGCAATCAGCAACAGGCTTACTATGTAAACCTCAAGGACATTATGGGTCTTCCTTATGGTACCCAGAATCCAATTCGCTACACGGATGGCAAATTCGGTGGCGCGATGCTCGCAGTTACTAGCAATGGTACCTACACTATCAAGGTTGTTGACCCAGTTTTGATGTTCAAGAACCTTATCCCTGTCGATATCGCATCCGGCCAGGGTCGTGGTCAGTTTGACCTCGGCGAAGGCGATGGCGGCGTCGAAGAAAGCCTCTTCTCGGGCTTTGTCGGCTCGCTTGCTACGGCGCTTTCGGCATACACTAAGGGCGGTAAATCCATTGATGACATCCAGGGTGGCACTGTTGAGTTCGCAAAGAGCGTCAACGAAGCTGTTGAAGCTAACTACCAGTGGGGCACTAAGTACGGTCTCGCTGTCGTAAATGTTCAGCCACGTGGTCTCGACTGGGACGAAACTTCTGCTGCTATTGTCCAGAAGTACACGACTGGTATGATGATGCAGGGCACCGTCGGTGCTGCCTATGCACAGACCCAGATCGCAGAAGGTTTCAATGCTGCTGGCCAAAATGGTGCTGGCACTACCGGCATGGCTATGGGCGTCGGTATGATGGGCGGCATGCAGGGCATGGTTGGCAATACTGGTACGAACCCAATTGCTGGTCAGCCACAGCAACCAGTTGCTCCAGAAGCACCTAACACTCCAGCAACTCCAGCGGAGTAATTATAGGTGGCCGAGCTATCTAATAAGGATGGGCTCAATCGCTGCCCCCATTGTGGGGGTAGCGATATTGCCACTGACGCAAAAGCTGGCAAATTGAAGTGTAATTATTGCCAGACGGTTTTTGATGCGAAGAGCGCAAATGAAGCTGGCGGCGTAGAAGGCATGAAAGGTGAGACGCGCGGTCTCGGCGCTGCGGATATTATTCCTGGCGACGACATCGTGAAGACTTTTAAGTGTCCAGCTTGTGGTGCGGAAGTGGTGCTCAACACAGAAGAATCGCTATCTGCATCTTGCCACTGGTGCCGTCATATTTTCTCGGCGAATGAGCAAATTAGCAACGGCGCAGTGCCGGATCTTGTGTTGCCATTCTCGATGACGCGCGAGGAAGCAGAGAAGAAAATCCGCGAACTCGTCGAGCCAAAAATGGATTCGCTGGACGGTGAATTCAAAGCTGCTTTTAAGCCGGAAGACGTGCGTGGTGTGTATTTCCCGTACATGATCGTGGACGTAAATGCCCATTCTACCTCTGATGGCGAGGCCGAAAAGACAGTTGAACAAAAAAGTTATCCGCCTTACAAGGTTGACGAGTACTTCATCTCGCGTGACTTTGATGTGCTAGTTGACGATTTGACAGTCGAATCTTCATCCAGCAGATTAAACCAGGATACTTACGTCAATTCCAACAATATTATTAATGCGATTTTGCCGTTCGATACAGAGAACGCAACGGTTTGGAATGCGAATTACTTGCGCGGTTTCGCGAGCGAGAAGCGCACAGTCAATATTAATAATTTGAAGGAGATTGTGGCGCTCCAGAGTGGCGATATCGCACGCAAGAAAGCGCGTGAATCGGCGGCTCAATATGATCGTGGCATCCACTGGGAGCACGAACATCTTGGTATTAAGGGGACGAGCTGGAAGGCGGCTTATCTTCCTGTCTGGCTCTATAGCTACAAGGGTACGAAAGATGCGCGTATTTATTACATCGCAATCAACGCTCGCACCGGCGAGACGGTTGGCTGTTTGCCGACGCACGATAAGAAGGGGCTTAATATTGACGCGCGCCATCATCACGAGAATGAAACTCGCGCTGAAGTGAAGAATATGAAGGCCGAAGATAAGCTGACGAAGCAGGGCAAGAAAGTCTATACGCGCGAGATTGAATATAGGAATGACAACCGCGTGATTGGCTCGTTGTCGCATGGTCGCGATGAGATGCTCGCGATCGAGAAGGGACGCTTCCAGAACGGTGCAAATTATACGCATAAGAAGTCCAGTTCGATTAATGTCGCAATGATTATCTTCTGGATTATCTTTGCGATTATGATGTTCGCGATTTTGACGGGTGGGCATGGCGGCAGGTCTGGCCGTAGCAGTTCGAGCTCTTCGGGTTACGATTCTAGCTGGAGCAGTAGTAGCAGTTCAAGCTATGATTCTGGGTCGAGTTATAGCTCGGGATCGGATTCGAGTAGTGGTTTTAGTTACAGTTACGACTATTAAGGAGAGGTATGGCACTAAAAAGCGAAAAAAATGGTATCAACCGTTGTCCGAATTGCGGTTCGTCCGATGTAAAACTTGACGTCAAAACCGGCAAGCTAAAGTGTAATTTTTGTAAGAGTGAATTTGAGGGAAAGAAAGCGAATGCGCGCGGTGGCGTCGAAAAGCTGAAAGGCGAGACGGTTTCTGGTGGCGCAGAGCTAATTATCCCAGACGAAAAAGTAATTGTGACTTTGAAGTGCCCGGCCTGCGGCGCTGAGGTTGTGATTAATACCGATGAATCGGTAAGCGCGCGCTGCCACTGGTGTCGCCACACTTTGTCGCTGAATGAGAAGATGAAGAATGGCGCAGTGCCAGACCTTGTTTTGCCATTTAGTTACGAGAAAGAGAAGGCTGAGGAGAATATTCGCCAGTTTGTTAAGAAGCGCAAATTCTTTGCCCATCCGAAGTTCCGTCGTGAATTTAAGGCTGAGAACGTTATGGGCGTTTATCTACCATATATGGTGGTGGATGTGAACGCGCATGCGTCGATGGCAGGCGAGGCGGAGCACCTAATTCGAACCTATACGAGCGGAGGCAAGCATAAGACGCGTTATTATGACGCAGAGGCCTTCTCGGTGACGCGCGAATTTGATCTCCTCGTCGACGATCTTACGCTTGAATCTTCGAGTAAGCGCAGAAATCAAGATATTCATGCAAACACGAACAATGTTATCAACGCAATTATGCCGTTTGATACCGAGAATTGCGAGGAGTGGACTCCGAATTATTTGCATGGTTACGCTTCGGAACGTCGCGATACGAACGTGAACGATCTTCGTGATCAGCTAAACTTGCAGGTTGGCGATATCGCGCGCTACCGCGTGAAAGAAAGCATGACCTATTACAACCGTGGTGCAAGGTGGACAAAAGAAGAAATCGAGACGAAGGGCAGCATTTGGAAAGCGGCGTATTTGCCGGTCTGGCTTTATAGCTATCTTGAAGAGACGAAGAACGGTAAGATGCTTCATTATGTAGCGGTAAATGGCCGTACTGGTGAAACGATGGGTTCGGTGCCGATTAACAAGACGCGTCTTCGCATTGTGGCGGCTCTGGTCGAGCTCGTTGGAATTTTCCTTGGTTGGCAATGGATGAAGTTTTGGCTTGGTGTCGATCTCGATGCCGATGACGATAATCCGTTTATCTTTGGTTTGGCAGGGCTTACGCCTGGTTTTATTTACTATTGGGTGATGGTTGCGCGTTATCGGAATATGAATGCTCGGCACAAGCACGAGGCGGAGACGCCTTCGGAGATTAAGGATCTCAAGAAGACCGATGTTTCGATTGGCCGCCGCAATCACTTACGCAATGCGCGTATCGCTGGCGCTAACGACTCGGTCGTAAAGGGCGTACTCGCATCGGGCGGCAAGAAGATGATGGGTGAAAAGATGGCGAACTGGCTCGGCATTGGCCGCATGACTGGCACGAAGCCGACCGACACGCAGGCGGGGCAGGATACGCCACAGCAGATTGCGAAGTCTGAAAAGAGAGCGGGCGTCGGAAAAGCAATTGCGATTATTGCCATTATCTTTGTGGCGATGGCGATATTTATTGGTGTATTCTCGCTGATGGGACGCGTAAAAATGAATATTAGAGTGAGAGTAAATGATTTGCAATCGACGGTCGAAAAGTGGAAGGAATCATATGGTGATTCGATTTCGGTCGGCAAAGAAGTTGGCGAGATGCATGTTTATACGAAGAGTAATTCGCAGGGTTATCTAGGCTTTGACTTTACAAATGAAGACAAGCCGAAGATTAGCGCGCATCTTGAGGGCGAGAGCGATGTTTCGATTCGTTCGCTTTCTGGCGCGGAATTCGCGCTCGAAGAAGAGGCGAAGCTGCATCGCGAATTAAAGAAAAGTGGCTTGCGCTACAAGGCAGAAATCAAGCCGACGATTTTGCGCAGTGAACGCAGTTTGCTTTATGTTGGGGGCGACAAGAAGTCCGAATCGAATATTTTCTGTGAGCTACGCGAGAAGGCGGTAACCTCAAAGAATGGTGGCTATGATTATGATGTTAATTTGCAATGCATCCAGCTTGATCGTGACGAGGTGGACTATAACGGTATCGAATTGTAAAATATAGATATGAAGTTATATAACACCGCCACGCGTGAATTAGAAGAATTTGTACCGCAGAACCCGAAAGAGGTGAAGATTTATACCTGTGGGCCGACGGTGTATTCTTATGCGCATATTGGTAATTTTGCGTCGTATGTTTATTGGGACTTACTGATTCGCACTTTGCAGCTGAATGGCTGGGAAGTGAAGCGTGTTCTGAATTTGACTGACGTTGGCCATCTCGTGTCCGATGCCGATGATGGTGAGGACAAGATGGAGAAGGGCGCACGTCGTGAAGGTGTGACGGTTTGGGATATCGCGCAAAAATATATCGACGCATATCTCGCGGATTTTCGCTCATTGGGTCTAATTGAACCAGCAAAGATTTGCCGCGCAACGGATTATATTGAGCAGGATACGAAGCTTGTCGATGCGCTCGATAAGGCTGGTTTTCTTTATGATACGACCGACGGCTTGTATTTCGATACGTCGAAATTTCCGAAGTATGCGGAGTTTGCGAAGCTTGACCTCGAGAATTTGAAGGCTGGTGCGCGCGTAGAGTTTTCTGACGAAAAGCGCAATCCGTCTGATTTCGCGGTTTGGAAGTGGGTTCGAGCAGGCGAAAACCACGCAATGAAGTGGGAATATCGTGGACGCATGGGCTATCCTGGCTGGCATCTCGAATGCTCGACGATTATTCACGAGGAGCTCGGCGAGCCGATTGATATCCATACTGGCGGCATTGATCACATTCCGATTCATCATACAAATGAGATTGCGCAGACTGAGGCTGGTTACGGTAAGCAACTCGCGAAGGTTTGGATGCACTGCAACTTCATTACGTGTGAAGGGCAGAAGATTTCGAAATCGCTTGGCAACTGTTATTATCTAAAAGATTTGGTTGAGCGCGGCTATTCGCCGGTGGATTTCAGGGCTTGGCTATATCAGGGGCATTATCAGGCGGAGCGTGACTTTACGTTCGATCAGCTAGCGGCGGCACATGCACGCCTCATGAACTACCGCAACTTTGCGGCTTTGCGTTGGCAGGGTGTCGAACAGTCAGATTTCGAGGAAGAGCAGAAGCAGATAAAGGAATTTTTGAACACAAATTTGAACTCGGCTGGTGCGTTTGCAGTGCTTGATGGCATTGCTAAGAGCGGCAAGGCGCCGAGTGAGAAGTTTTTGCAGTTTGTTGACGAGGCGTTCGGATTTGGGATTGTTGAATCTACGCCGGACATTTCTGATGATTTGAAGCGAAAGATTAGCGAGCGCGTAACTGCAAAAGCGGAGAAAGATTACGCTCGTGCAGATGAACTGCGCGATGAGATTTTGGCGCAGGGCATTGAGCTGCTCGACGGCGCCGATAAAGTAATCTGGAAATACAAAGGATAAAAAAGAACCCGTTTAATGCGGGTTCTTTTTTTGTTAGGCTTCTTTTGCGAGGAGGACTTTGTCTTCAGGTTTTTTCTCGGTAGGTTTTGGCTCTTCGAGCTTCTTTTCTTCGTCTTCGTCGTTAGAAGCGTATTCTTCGAGCAAGACTTTGATGCAGCCGGCGATTGGGATGGAGAGGATCGCGCCGAGAAGGCCGAAGGTATAAACGCCGATGGTGACAGAAGCGAGGACGACAAGAGCAGGGAGCTGAAGGCCTTTGCCCTGAACCTTTGGCGAGATGACGTTCGCTTCGATTTGGAGATAGACGATTGTGTAGATGATGAAGGCGAGACCGGCGCCCCAGACGTTGAAGGCGAGGAGAAGCGCAACGAGTGCGCCGCCAATGAATGAACCGAACATTGGGATGAGGCTAAAGACGCCCGTGATGAGGCCAAACGGCAAGGCAAGGCCCGGCGAGAGGCGGAAGATGAGACAGAGAATAAAGACGACGACGGCAGTTGCGGCGGCGTTAATCATTGCGACGGTAAGGGCGTTCGAAACGTATTTGCTAATGACATTTGCCATGCGGCCAATGACGCGCTCGGCTTTGCTCGCCTGCTTGTTGTTTTTGAAATTGCTCCAGAACATTGCGCTGATGGATGGGCCTTCAGTAAGCATGAAGAGCGTGAGAACGAGAATAAGAATGACGGCAGAAATGACAGTGGCGAGGGTGCCGAGGGAATTAATAATATTCGTGCCGAGGTTTTCGGTAATCGAAGTTGCGAAACCGCTGACGCCACTGACGAGCTGATCCTGGAGATTGTGGATGCCGATTTGTTCGCCGGCGTCGTTAATCCAAGAGAGGTTTTGCGTGACGTGGTCGATAGTATTTGGGAAGTTTTTTGCGAAGCGTACAGTTTCGTTTACGATAGTCGGAACAACGACCATGATGAAGGCGATAATACAGCCGATAACGACAGTGTAGGCAATGGCGATTGGAAGTTTGTTGCCTTTGCCTGGAATTAGTCTAGATAGTTTGCGGACGAGTGGGGAAATGGCGAGCGCCAAGAAAAGGGCTGCGCCTACAATGAGAAGGCCGAGGCTGGCTTTCCAAATCAAGAGACCGGCGGCGCCGAAGCCAAGAATAACTAGCCAAAAGCGAATAAAAGTTTTTGTATCAACTGTAACTCTGTATAACCTCTTCATAAGGTTATTATACAGCAAAACTACTTATGGTAATACTTGTCCATGAAGTCGGCCATGTATTGGTCGAAAGTGTCGTTTAGGATGCTCTCGCGTATTCGATCGCAAATGCGGACGACGAAACGTTCGTTATGAATACTGGCGAGAGTTTTGCCGGTGATTTCGTCGACTTTGTAGAGATGATGAAGATAGGCAGCAGTGTAGTGCTGGCAGCAGTAACAGTCGCAGTCTGGATCGAGCGGCGTGAAATCTGTGCGATATTTGGCGTTCTTGATATTAATGCGACCATGTGGCGTGTAAAGCGCGCCGTTACGGGCTTGGCGGGTTGGAGCAACGCAGTCGAAAGTATCACAGCCATACATGGCGCCGACGAATAAATCGCGTGGTTCGCTACCCATGCCAAGCAGATGACGTGGCTTATCGTTCGGAAGGATTTCGTTCGTGAGCTTGATCATGTTAGCGGTTTCTGGCGTCTCGGTCGTGTAGAGGGAACCGATGCCAAAACCGTCAACGGCTTGCAAAGCCATAAATTCGGCAGACTCGCGGCGGAGATCTTCGAAGAGGCCGCCTTGAACAACGGCGTAGAGATATTGCTCTGGTTTGCCGTTTTCTTTGGCAAGCTTGGCGAGGCGATTATGCTCGGCGATGTTGCGCGGAATCCAATCGTGCGTGCGGCGCATGGCCTTCTCGACGAGCTTTTTATCTTTGCTGTCGATGGCCTGGTCAAAAGCCATATGAATATCTGCGCCAATTTGCCACTGAGCTTGCATGGAAATTTCTGCATTCATGCGAATCTTGTCGCCATTGATGTGAGATTTGAAAGTGACGCCATCGTGATCAATTTTTGCATCCTTTAACGATAGCATTTGGAAGCCACCAGAATCAGTAAAAGTAGGACCGTGCCAGCTAGTAAATTCAGCGAGGCCACCGGCTTGTTCGATGAGCTCTGGGCCTGGAGTAAGAATGAGGTGGTAAGTATTTGCGAGAATTGCTTGGCTTCCGAGTTCGCGCATTTGGGCGTTCGTGATAGCCTTTACGCTAGCGCGAGTGGCGGCACCAACAAAAGCAGGCGTCTTAATATCGCCGTGTGGGGTGTGGATGATGCCGGCACGCATGAGGCCGTTTTGTTTTTCGATTTCAAATCGCAACATATTATGCCTATTTTAGCAAATTTACAGGGAATAAAAAAGGGGTGGATTTGTTGACTAACATAAGCGTTTTTTAGTATAATAGTTATGTCTAAATGAAGGTCAGGAGGTAAATGACGTCAGTTGAGGTCGCCCTGATTGGGTTTGACAGCGTACTCAATGTACTGCGCTGGCTCGCTTTGGCCTTTTTGTGCTTCTTGGTTATTCTTCTTTTTGTGAAGAGTAAAAAACTTGGAACGAAAAAGCCGGCAATTATCGCGCTGATTGTGACGATTATTGCTGCTCCGTTTTTGATTTTGAATTTGATTTCTACTAAGGTCGAACCGAATAAGCCGGCTGAACCAGTAAATCCGACACCAGTTGAGCCAATTCCGGACAAGGAACCGGAACCAGAACCGGAACCGGAGCCAGAAGAAATTGATCCGATTTCTTATATCACTCCTGCTACTCCGAAGAAGAGAACACCAAGAAAGCAGAGCGATGGCGGCAAGTCTGATGATACAACGCCGGTTGTGCCGGATATTCCGGTTGAGCCGGACGAAGTCATGGCGGCGGCATATCTCGTGATTAACCGCAAAATGGATATCGAAGGCGAGAAGTTTGAGGTGGAGGAGGTCGAGAAATTCGACGGTACTCCTGGCGATATGGTTACGGCTGCGGTGAAGAATTACAAGGGTTTCACGGCGCCAACCGCGGAGACGTTCACGCTTCAAGAAGATACGCGCAAAATGGTGGTTTATGACTATGATCGCAATAAGTATGATTTCTCGCTAGGCGACGAGGCGAATACTGTTTCTTCGAAGCCAGCTGGTAATTATTACTATGGCACGGAAATTACGCTTAGCGCCAAGACGCGCGCCGGGTATAACTTCATGGGTTGGAGCAATGGTGAGCAGGACCAGAATATTTCGTTGACGCTCGAAGAAGACACGGTGATTACTCCAGAGTACGAAAAAGGCCCAAATTCCGTTTATACCGTTACGCATAAGCGTCAGAATATGAAAGGTGAGTATGGCGACGAGGAATTGACGGAAGTCGAGGAGCTAGAAGCGAGGACCGGCACGACCGTAACGGCCGCAGTAAAAGAATATGCCGGCTTCAAGACGCCGACTGCTCAGGATGTCGAAGTGACGATTGATGATTTGGCGGCAGTGACGTATTTCTACGAGCGCGAGAGTTACGACTTCACGCTAAATAGCTCGAACTTAGTCGAATATAGGACACATGATACTGGCGAATATTATTACGGTACCGTGATTACGGTTCGTGCGTCGCGTGTTAACCCGGGCAAGGTATTCAAGCAGTGGAGCAATGGCGAGACGACGCTCGAGTATAGCTTCACATTGACGGGCAACACGACACTTGAGCCGATATATGAAGATGCCGAAGATATGCCGACGGTCTTCAAGGTTGAAGGTGAGTGCCAGTTCAATGGTATTTTGCCATCTAACATTAATAACTATATGACTAAGACGAACCCGATTACGGGCGACGGTTGTGTTGATGCTCATGAGAACTTTGTTGGCCAGAACGCTATCAACACGCATGTGCAGCTATTCAGCGACGAGAACATAAATAAGGATTTCGTCGTAAGTCTCGAGCTTGTCGAGTTTGATACGAACAAGAACGCAAAGAGACCAACGCTTATCGGCAGCACTATCGAGAAGGAATATGACGAGAATAATAATAAGATTCAGTGGCCGGGTATTGTCGTAAGGCGCAACGACAACGAGAATAGGTTCATGATTGGCTCGAACACGACTTACTGGAAGACTGCTACTTCTGCAGTTCGCGCTAATGGCACGAAGAAGTATTCGAATATTGCCGATACGAAGAAAATTACAATTGTACGCAAGCAGGGCACAATTTGCTATGCGGTGAAGAATGACTATTCTGATGGCTACGGTCAGATGATAAAGATGAATACGCAGAAGACGCCACCATATACCTTCGATTTGGATCTCTACTTCGGCGCATCATATGAGGAAGTGGACGGGGAAATGACCGCGACGAAGTATGCGAATATGAATGTCAGGAATCTTGAAGTCCGTATCGGTACGGACACGGCTAATGAATTTTCGAGTTGCCATTAATAAATAAACATTGAGTCGCCATAACTCAGGAGTTTGTAGCCTGATTCTATGGCATGTTCGTAGGCTGGCTTGAGATGGTCCCAGCCGGCAAAAGCGGCAGTAAGCATCAAGACAGTGCTTTTTGGCGCATGGAAGTTCGTAACAAGGGCGTCAATCATTTTAAATTCGACACCAGGGTAGAGGAAGATGTTGTCTTCGCCGGAAGTTTTGCCGGTTCTGGCCCAGAACTCGAGCGTGCGAGTGACGGTGGTGCCAACGGCAATAACGCGATGGCCGGCAGCTTTGGTAGCCTTGACGGCTTCAATGGTGTCTTCTGGGAGGTGGAACCATTCGGAATGCATTTTGTGCTCTTCGACGTTATCGGTGCGAATTGGGAGGAAAGTGCCGAGGCCGACATGGAGTGTGAGATATTTAACCTTGACGCCTTTTTCCTCGAGCTTTTTAAGCAGTTCTTTTGTCATGTTGAGACTGGCGGTTGGAGCGGCGGCGGAGCCGAGATCCTTGGCCCAGACGGTTTGGTAGCGTTCGATATCTTCTTTTTCGGCCTCGCGATGCATATATGGGGGAAGAGGAACGTTGCCGAAATCTTGCGCGATTTCTTCGAGCGGACGAGCGGCAGTTGCGGTCGCAGTGCCGTTGCCGAGGATTTCTTTGATAGTAATAATATCTGTTGTCAATTCACCGGTTGCAACGTTTTTGACGACGAGCTCTTCGCCTTCGTGAAGTTTGCCACGATACATAACGTGGTCGACTTCGCCGTCGTGGCGTTCGAGCACGACGAGCTCGCGTGGGTGGCCGTCAGATTTGCGTTCGGTGAAGACACGGCTGCGCATGACGCGGGTATCGTTGAGGACAACGAGATCGCCAGGCTGCAAAAAGTCGGCCAAGTCTGCGTAGCGACTGTCGGTATATTCGCCGGTTTTGCGATTCAAGACGAGCAGGCGAGTAGTGCCGCGGACTTTTGGCGGATGTTGGGCGATGACTTCCTCTGGAAGATTGTAATTAAAATCTGAAACTAACACGGGGGATATTATACAATTTTTTGTTCGTTTTTTACAGCATAAGAGGTAATCTATTGACAAAATATCGCGTTTGTGCTATAATTATGAGATAGACGTCTTCAAAGACGTAGAAAAGCCACCCTGTTAGGAGGTGATAATTGTGGCTAAATTTAAAGATGTTTGGGATGACGAAGTCAAGGAGCTCGCTAAGGCGTGCGTCAACGACAAACTCATTGAAATGATGGGCGCCGCCGAGCGTCGTGGTTATGCGACGGAAGCAGAACAGAACTACGCGAAGAGCCTTAACCTGAAAGATCCGGATGCCATGTGGTACATATCTAAGATGATTTGGAGAATAGAACACGATTTGGCCGACGGCAGACCTAAGGCTTCATTGCTCTCAATTTCTCGGGTCTTTGACACTCTCAATTCGGATTCTTATCTCGAGAATGTTTGGGGCGGCGATACGAGTTCGGAAGAAGCCCAAAAGTTGTTTAAACTGCGTGATGGTTTAAGAAATCTCTTAAGCGCATCGGTGTAAGTATGAGGCCGGCGATAATGCCGGCCTTTCTGTTTTTTTGAACAAATTTTTTGACAAGCATAAGCATTATCTGATAGAATTAGGGGTAATTAGGCCTTAAAAAGAAAGTATACGAAATGGATGACGATCAATTTCAGGGGGGATTGAGCGGTCAGGGTGGGAATCCTGCACCAGCTAATAACAGCAACACTTATGACTTTACCAATGGCGACCCATTGGCAAGTATGGACAATCCTGAAACCGCGGCTGCCGAGGTTGACCCGGCGGACAATATTGCAGTGGATCCGCTCGCAAATGAGCCGATTATGGATTTGACGAACAATGTGAATATTTCTGCGCCAGAAGTTCCGGAAGAACCGGAGACGACTGCGCCTGCGGAAGAACCAGAAGGGCCTATTTCTGAAATGTCGAGAAGAATGGACATCGAGCTAGGGAATATTAGTGAGACGCCGGCAGACGTGCCTGCGACGCCATCCCAGGCCGATGCAACGATTGAAGCTGCGATGCCAGTCGATGAACCACAGCCAACTCCTCAGATTCTTGAACCAGAGGCTCCAGCGCAGGAAGCCCCAGCTGAGCAGGGCGTTGAGACTGCTGCGATGTCATTTGAAACGACGGACATTCCTGGCCAGACACCGGCACCAGTCCAGAATGACGATATCCCATCTTTCACGGGCGAGCCACGCCCGAGCGTCGCGCCGACTGCAGCAACAGACAAGAAACCGAATAAGACTTTGCTTATTATTCTGATTATCGTAGTTGTGCTTATTGGCGGCGCTGTGGCTGCGATGATGATTATTCCTAACCTAAATAAAGGCAAGACGAATAATAATGGTTCTTCTAGCCAGACCCAGGGCAATGCATCCCAGAGCGATCCGGATGACGAAGAAGAGGAAGAAGAGGAAGAAAAGACCAAGGTGGTTGGTCGCGCAGAGAAGGGTTATATTACGATTCCGGCTACTTGGAAGCAAATCCTTGACGCTAGCGACGAGAAGCTTGTGCGATATACGGACGAAGACGGTGATTTCGACGTGTTGATTAACTCTGGCCCGATTAGCGAAGTGACGGCAGAGGGCTTTACGGAATACCAGCTCGGTCTTTCGAAGGCAGAAGCGAAGGACGCAGATACGCTCACTTCGAATAAGGCAACGCTTGGCGACTTTAAGAATGTCTATACGATTAAGTATTATGCTGCCGAAAGGCAGAAATACGTCGTAAAGTACGTCTTCGAATCGGCCACGACAAATACGACCTACTTCATCTGGATGGAGTGCGCTAGCGAGAGCAGCAGTTACTTCACGAGCATTCCAAAGAGCTTCGACGTAGTAAAGAAATAAATTATAAAACTAGCGCGGGGCGCTAGTTTTTTGTTGAACAATTTCTGTGCTATAGTGAAGAGTATGAAAGCTGCGAGGACGACTAAGTATTACAAGGTTTTGTGCGCCGATTTTCCAGATTGGCTGAACGAATATATTAATACGCGCGAGCTCCAGACGCAGAAGTATATTAGTGTGACATCCGGAGCGCTCTATACGGACTTATTTGATTGTGACATTTTTTATTCAAGCTTAGATCACTCGATTGCGGTGGCGTTAGTGGTTTGGCATTTTACGCACGACAAGAAACAGACGCTCGCCGGGCTTTTCCATGATATTTCGACGCCAGCATTCAAACACTGCGTAGACTTTTTGAATGGCGATTACATGAAACAGGAGTCGACGGAGGATTTGACGCGGGCGTTTATTGAAAAATCTGATGATGTTTTGAAGCTCCTAAAACGCGACGGGATTACGGTTGACGAGATTTGCGACTACCATATTTATCCAATTGCGGACAATGATACGCCGCAGCTGTCGGCGGATAGGTTGGAATATTCGCTTTCGAATGCGCTGTTTATTTATAAGACTGCAACGCTTGATGAGGTGAAAGAGTTTTATGACGACATTGAGATTCAGAAGAATGAAAATGGGGAAGTAGAACTAGGCTTCAAGACAAAAGCGATAGCTAGGAAGTTTGTCTTGCTGACGAACAAAATGTCGGTGGTTTATCGTGATGAACGGCTGCGCTTTTCGATGCAGTTTATAGCCGATGTGCTGAAGGGGCTGAAAGACGAGGGGAAGATTACGGTCGAGGAGCTCTATGATTTGAAAGAGTCTGAGGTGATGAGGATTATAGAACGCTCAAAGTATAAAGACGTATTCAATGCATGGCGCAAAGCGAAGAAGATTCATAAGTCAAAAACCGAGCCGAAGGGCGTTTATTACGTCAACCATGGCGCGAAGATTCGCTACATTGATCCGCTATGGAACGGCGTGCGTATGTCGAAGGCCTGCAAGATTGCGAAAAGGGCAATTGATAAAAACTTGGCCTACGATATGGACTACTACACGTATTTGAATTTTAATTTGGTGTAGACGGATCCAATAGAGGGCGAGATTGACTTTTTCGCGATTTTTTGGTATAATTATAAAATAGCTTCAATTCTGAGGAGGTGGGCAAAATGAAAATGAAAATAGAAGCTGCTCTTTTAGGCACTATTAATGAGGCTGTGGAGTTTATAGTTAAAGGCCAGAAGGATGGCAAATGCGCGATATTGCCGGTGCGTTTGCTCGACGAATGGCATAATATGGACTCTTTCGTCTCGGACGAGCGTGATTCTGAGCAGGAAGACTTTGCGAGTAGTCGTTTGACGCATGTGATTAATAAAATATGCTTTAACGATAATGGGCATGAGTACGCTTTGGAGTACACGGAAATGCCGCATCCTAATCCCGGTATCGACGAGAAGACCGTTTTAGTTCTTGCAGTATATATGGACGATAAAGAGCTTTCTCGTTCGCCGTTGTCGAGAGATGAGTATAAGCAACGCCTCTTTGATTTGGCTGAAGTCGAAGGTTAATAGCGACGTCCCCCGGTAATCCGGGGGATTTTTATTGGTTTGAGGTATAATGTAGGATATGAGTTTAAAAATCGGAATTGTTGGTTTGGCGAATGTGGGGAAGAGCACGCTTTTTAATGCACTGACGAATGCTGGTGCACTCGCGGCAAACTACCCATTTGCAACGATTGAACCAAATACTGGTATCGTTGGCGTTCCGGATGAGCGTCTTGACGTATTGGCGAAGATGTACGAGTCAGATAAAGTAGTGCCGGCGACGGTTGAGTTTGTAGATATTGCTGGTCTTATCGCTGGCGCATCGAAGGGTGAAGGTCTCGGCAATAAGTTCCTCGCGAATATTCGTGAGTGTGCCGTGATTTGCCATGTGGTGCGTGTGTTTGCTGATAGCAATGTGACCCATGTTGCGGGCGGCCCAGATCCAAAACGTGATATTGAGACAGTAGAGATGGAGCTCGCGCTAGCAGATATTGAGACGCTAGAGAAAACGATTCCGAAGATCCAGAAGGAAGCGCGCGGTGGCGACAAAGATGCGGCGAAGCGTGCCGAACAGGCAGAGAAAGCGCTCGAGGCTCTGAAGAATGGCCAGACGCATGTCGAGCCGGTTAGCGGCCTAGATCTTCTTTGCGGCAAGCCGGTTTTCTATATGTTCAATATGGACGAAAATGAGCTTATCGATGAAGCGAAGCGTAAGGAGCTCGCCGAGATGGTGGCGCCAGAGAAGTGCGTATTCGTGAACGCAAAACTTGAGGCAGAGATGGCGGACATGAGTAAGGAAGAGAAGAAGGAGTTCCTCGATAGCTACGGCATCAAGGAAGACGGCCTAACTCAGCTCGTACATGTTGCATATGATACGTTGAAACTTCAGAGCTATTTGACGGCGGGTAAGAAAGAAACGCGCGCCTGGACGATTCCGCAGGGAGCAACGGCTCCAGAGGCGGCGGGCGTGATTCATACCGATTTCCGGCGTGGTTTTATCGCGGCATCTATCTGCTCTTATGACGATTTGGTCCGACTTGGTTCGGAAAAAGCCGTGAAAGAAGCCGGCCTCATGCGCACGGAGGGCAAGGATTACGTGATGCGTGACGGCGACGTTGTTGAATTTAAATTTAACGTCTAGAACGCTTCGCTTCCACGAGGGGGCATATCCCCCCCGTGGGGACTCCCTTTGAGTGTGACAAAAAGTCAGGCACATGTCCTGATTTTTTGTTATTTAATATTTGCGAAAATAAAAATGGTTATGCTATAATTTTGGTATGAGTCTAGGTTATGGTGTGGGCGATTTCTTTGCATTAGACATCGGTACAGACGCACTAAGAATGATTGAACTTTCCGGCGGTGCACAGCACGGCTGGACTTTGCAGCGCTTCGCTTATGTGCCTGTTGATCGCCAAATTCTACAAGACAGCAGCGATGCTGGTAAGCGTCGTCTCGGCGAGACGATTGTAACTGCTGCGCAACAAGCAGGCATTAGAACTAAAAATATCGCGCTCGGCCTTCCTTCAAACAAGACCTTTACGGCGATTGTCGAGGTGCCAACGCAAGATAAGAAGTCGATGGAAAAGATTATTAAGTATCACATCGACCAGTATATTCCGATGCCTGTCGAGGATGCGAAAGTTGACTACGTAATTATTGGGCCAAGCCCGAATGATCCAGCCATAACCGAGGTGCTTCTTTCTTGTACTTCTATCAAGTACGCAGAAGAGAAGATGGAGAGCGTAGAATCCTTTGGCTTTAACCTAGTCGCTCAAGAGCCAGAAGCGATTGCGATGTCCCGCTCATTGACGCCTCCAGGGCTTTCTGACGCACGTCTAATTATCGATTTCGGTGAAGATTCGACGGATTTGTCGATTGTTTATGGTGCTCCAAGGCTTGTTCGTATGCTTCCTGGCGGTCTATCTGTACTAGTCCGCACGGTTGCAAACTCACTCAATGTGAAAGAGAGCCAGGCTCGCCAATTCATCTTGAAGTTTGGTCTTGCCCAGGATAAGCTCGATGGTCAGGTGTTCCGCGCGCTTGATAGCACGCTCGAAAACTTCGCATCTGAACTTTCGAAATCTGCACGCTTCTTCCAGACAAAGTATCCAAATGTCCAGGTTGGCGGTATTGTTCTATCTGGTTTTGCTGGTGTTATTCCATTCTTGCCTGAGTACATCGAGGCAAAGACTGGTATTCAGACGATTCAGGGTAATCCATGGCAGATGGTCAAGGTTACTCCACAGCAGCAAATGGCACTTTCACAGGTGGCAGCAGAGTTTTCGGTGGCGATTGGCTTAGCGGAAAGGACAAATACGAGGTAGTTTATGTACGAAATTAGTCTTGTTCCAGATGTAAAAGCCGAGCTTCTCAAGAAGCTTCGCATTCGCAACCTAGTTATCTTTATCTGTTTGATTGCTGCAGCCGCTTGTGGTGTCGTAATCTTCCTCCTACTCGGTGTAACCGGTAGCCAGGGCATCGCACTTAGCGCGATGGATACGGAAATCGCATGTCGTGCTGATGGCGTCGTGAAGGGTGGCAGATGTGACACGAAGTACGGTACGGCCGTCTTGAAGTTTACTAATGCCGAAGAGCTCCTCACGATTCAGGACCAGATGAATAATCTCCGCCTTCTTAACGATAATAAGATTAAGTTCTCTCGTGTGTTTGGCGTGCTCGATGTGATTTTGCCAACGGGCGACAATGAAGTGAAGATTTCTCAGCTCAGAACCGATATCAATAATAACATTCTTTACTTCGACGCCGTGGCTAGCGCTTCGAATAACATTGGTTATCGTGCACTTGAAGCATTTAAGAAGAATGCAAAGCTTTCCTACTACGATTATGGTAGCTATATGCGCCTCGATAAGGAAACTGGCGACTATGTTGAAATCCCAAGCTTCTGTATCGACGAAGAGGTGGATGCAAACGGCGTAACCTTTGGTATTTACCACAAGGGCAAGTCTGGTTGCGAAGCTCCAATGATTGAGGGGGAGACCGAGAGCGACGAAGAGCTTGAGGATGAGGAATCAGAAACCGAAACTCAGACGAAGACGAACGCTTCTACGGAGGAGAGCACGGTTACCGATATCCGCATTCGCCGTACTTACAATGATCAGAACGATATGGAAAAGTATCGTAGCGGTAAGGATAACTATGGTGACAGCGCTACGAAGGGCTATTACTTCGAAAGTAGCTGCTTGCAGTACGATAATGGCAAGTTTGACGAAGCGGCAACGCTCGAGCAATGCCCATTGCTGTCCGAAGAACCAAATATTGGTGACTCTTCGTACGGTCGCAACAGTGAAGACGAGATGGTCCTTTCGTTCTCGTCAACGCTCACAATCACGCGTGATGTTTTCCTAGCTCGCAACAAGCATGTTCAGGTGATTGGTCCTACCCGCCAGAACGTGACGGATAGCTACATCCAGGTTCGCGACATGTTTACTGAAGCAGCAGATAAGGAGGCGAACGAGTAATGGCTGAAACTAAAAAAGCAGCACCAAAGACTAGCAATGGTCGCGGGAAAGGCGTCGCATTTGCCAAATGGGCGAAGATTGATCGCGCTCAGCGTAACATGCTCGTCGCAGTTTCTCTCGCGTCGGTTGTGCTCGGTGTCACTGCGGTTGGCGTAATCTACTTGTCGAAGGTGATCGCTTTCAATGCGAAAGTGATTGGTGAGAAGAGCAAGGTTATTGAAGATTACAAGAAGATTCAGAACAACCTTCAGGTGATTTCCGATAGAGTAAATGAACTCAGAGACGATAGCGCGCTCGAGGTAGTGGCACGCACGCGCTCAGCAGACTGTGCTGGCCTAGCTATTAATAAGCTTGGTGCTACGAGTTCTGTTGAAGATATCGAGCTAACTCGTACTTGCACGGCGCTTCGCGTGATTCCTGATGCTTTGCCATCGCAGATGAACGATGAGGCGACACTCGCAAGCTTGAACTGGCTGCTTCTCTGGAGCGATCCACAGCTCAAGATTGATGGTATTTCTGGCACGGAAGTTGAAGGTGTCGCATTGGTTGACAGAGACGGCGGCACAAGTGCATCTTCCTTGCAGCCAACTGGCGCCGCGATTTCAATTAATGATGGTAGCGCGAAGGTCCACAAGGCGCTCGATACGATTGAGAACTCGATTCGCAATTACGATATCGCATCGGCAACGATTACTTGGTCTGGCGGTACCGTGAACGAGCGCAATACTTATATCCCAGAGACGATTGAGCTCAACGCGACATACCGCGCTTACTACTCGAACGCAAAGAAGATTGAGAAGAAAACCAAGAAGATTTGCGCTGACGATACGAGTGCTAAGTGTACTGGTAGGAGGAAAAAGTAAATGAAAAATACTGATATTGCATTAGTTATAATGATTGCTCTCGTAGCAACTGTGATTTCCTATTTCGTCGGTAACGCTTTACTTGGTGATCCAAACGAGAAGGTAACTAGCGTCGAATACATGGACGTGATTAGCAGTGATGTTGGCGATCCAGATGTCGAATCGTTTAACAGCGATGCGCTCAACCCAACAGTTGAGGTTTACGTCGGTAACTGTGGCCCAATGGAAGTTTGGGATGCGAACGCTAAGGTTTGCCGCTCGAAGATGGCTAGCGACGAAGAGGAAGAAACCGAGAAATCCAACAAAGAATCCGATGAAGAATCCGACAATACTTCGTTTGACAGCTCTGATGCTGATGACGAGTATAGCTCTGGCGTAGAAAACAATACGGGGGAATAGCATGCTTCTGACGAAGGAGCAGGAACAAAGCGTAGTAAAACTCCTCATTGAGGATGGTCTTGTTGATGGCGCATTAGCGCAGAAGACATATGCCGAAGCGCAGAGTGCTGGCCAGCCAGTTTTGGCGGCGCTACGTTCGAAGAGTGTTGCTTCGGATGATATTATCCAGCACGCGACGGCAATTGTGACGAATACGCCATACATTGATTTGCGCAATATTAAATTCGATAAAGATAAGCTTTTGAAGATTCCTCAGGATACGGCGAAGGCTCACAAGGTTGTGCCGCTCGGCGAGAAGGACGGTCAGCTGTTTATCGCGGTGATTGACCCGACGAACATCCAGCGCATAGATTACATCGCCACGCTCGTGAAGATGGCGGTACGCCCGATAATGACTTCGGAAGCGGGTATTCAGAATGCGCTCATGCAGTATGTGGCGGACCTTAAGGACGTCGACCGTATTGCAGAGAGGGGCCAGGAGCAAGAGCAAGCTGGTGGTGCTGGCGGTAAAGAAGTTCAGACGATTACGCAGGACTCGCCAATTTCGAAGGCTTTGACCTCAATTCTTGATTATGCCGCAAAGTCCAAGGCTTCGGATATTCATATTGAGCCGCTCGAAAATTCGCTTGTCATTCGCTGCCGTGTGGATGGCGTGCTTCGTAAGACGATGGAGTTGCCGAAATCGATTGAGCCGGCCTTGGTGTCGCGCATTAAGATTATGGCGAAGCTAAAGATTGATGAGCACCGCTTACCGCAGGATGGCCAGTTCTCAGTGCTCGTGAATGATAATGAGATTGACCTTCGTATTGCAACTTCGCCAGTGGTTTGGGGCGAGCAGGTTGTTATTCGTCTCTTGGACAAGAGCGGCACTTCGATGGAAGTTGAGGAGATGGGCATGACTGGTCGCGCATTGAAGGATGTGATTGCTGGCATTTCGCGCCCGAATGGCATGATTTTGACTTCTGGTCCTACTGGTTCTGGTAAGACGACTACACTCTATGCGCTCGTGAAAAAGATTAAGAATGAAACAATTAATATTGTGACACTCGAGGATCCGGTTGAGTACAAGATGGACGGCGTGAATCAGATTCAGATTAACACTGATGCTGGTTTGACTTTCGCGTCGGGTTTGCGTTCGATTTTGCGTCAGGACCCTGACGTAGTGATGGTCGGTGAGATTCGCGATGCGGAAACTGCGAACCTTGCGGTGCAGGCGGCTTTGACGGGCCACTTGGTGTTCTCGACTTTGCACACGAACTCGGCAGCAGGTATTTTGCCTCGTCTTCTCGATATGGGTATCGAGCCATTCCTTCTTGCCTCGACTCTTAATACGGTTATTGGCCAGCGCCTCGCACGCCGCGTGTCCGAGCGCAAGGAGTCGTTCCAGACACCAGAGCTCGAAACTGCAGCGATTAAGCAGGCTGTAGGGAACTTGCTCCCGCAAACCCAGGCCGACGTGGCGATTGTCTCGGAAAAGTTAGGCTATGGCACATTGCCGCTTGCTACTGCGTCGCACTTTACGCTCGTGAAGGGCATTGAAACGGAAGATGCGCCAGGTGGCTATAAAGGCCGTATTGGTCTCTTCGAGACAATTGATGTTGATGACGATATTCAGAAGCTAATTGTGGCACACGCAACGTCTGGCGATATTATGCGCGTTGCGAAGATGAAGGGCACGATTACGATGCGCCAGGACGGTATCATGAAGGCGCTTGCTGGTTATACTACAATCGAAGAAGTGAACCGCGTGTCGTCCGATTTGGCCTAGTTTCTATAGGGGTAGAGATTGACTTTTTGAGTAATTTGTGATATAATAGAAAGATATTTTGCATTTTTACATTTTTTGAAAAGGAGGAAACTCTATGACACTTGATTTCGTAAAAGATCTGATTTTCTCTGATGGAGAAGAGATTTCGGTTGTGGAATCCATGATGAATACCTGTGCGCACGAGGTCGGTCTTGAGGATTTTGACTATTTTGGGTCTAAGGACAATATGCGCATGATTCGCGAGGACTACGTCGAGAATAGACTTGAGCCGTTAGTTCTGAAGATGTTGGGCTTTGCCGCAAAGAAGCGCGCCGATGAGAAGATCCTGATAGTGAGGGAATACTATGGTATTCATAGGCATCGGCTTACTCCGCTCGAGATTAGGAAAAACTATCGCAAAAAGAGCGTATTCCAGGTTTTGGAAATAGTCGAGGAGACGATGAGGAGTCTGAGATATGATGACGAACTTGGCCCTTGGCAATACTTGCTGATGGCAGCGATGTTTCTTCCGGCGGAACCCTGGAGGTTGTTTATGCGGGAACTTCGTTGGCGCGCGAAGCATAGAGATGTCTGCGAGACCGATACGGCTGTTATGGCTTTGCAGGACATAGTAAGCGAAAAGGACTAAAATGCAAAATAGCCGAGGCGAAAGCCTCGGTTTTTTAATGGTGTCATTTTTGGAATTGCTAAAAATGTCCCCTCTAAAGAAAGGTGATGAAGCATGACAAGTTTTAGAATTTCGATTCTAGGCGTAAGTGTGGAGCTGAGTATTTGGGTCGGTCCAAAACTCAAAAAATCCCCTCGCCCGTAGGCTTGGGGAGATAACCACAGAACAGGGTTTCTAGCGCCCTGCTACTGCGTATATTATATCACAATACTGTTCGAGAGGGCGCCTTGGCTTTGCCAAGGCTATACCTCAGGGCGTCGCCTCGGAAAGAGAAGTGCGAGCATTTGCTTTCGCTCGGCTCCTACTTCGGGCGAACTACGTTCGCCTCTCTCGAACTCCGATATAGGTAGAATAAAAAATAACCCCTGCGGGGTTGTTTTTTTATTCTACTGGTGCGGGTTGAGAGAGTCGAACTCTCATGTTGAGTTTGGAAAACTCACATAATAACCGTTATATGAAACCCGCGCGTACCTGGGGTGGGTAAAAGGGTTCGAACCTTCGACCTTCGGTGCCACAAACCGACGCTCTAACCAGCTGAGCTATACCCACCAAGTGAGATACGCTTTACTAATTATATCAGATTATTACTTATTCGCAAGGATTAAGAGATAGGCGAGGTAGCCAAGACCGGCGCCTGCGGCAATCACGCCAATGACGGCGAGGGTCCAGAGCCAACCGGACTTCTTCTTTGGAGATTCGGTAATGACGTGCTTACCGGTGTTGGTATTGTCATGAAGTGGGCTCTTGTGGCTATAAACATTATGAGTGCTCTTGAGACGGGAAGCGCTAGTCTCCGGAATGTTTGAACCGAGTGGGCGCTTTTCGACCTGAGCGTTAGGATCGAGGAATGGCGAACGAACGCCGAGAGAATAATTATTTGCATTTGGTGCTGGAGCAACTTTGGCGGCCGGTTTTGCGACTGGTTTCGGTGCTGGTTTTGCAACTGGTGCAACTGGACGGGCAGCTGGCTTTGCAACAGGGTGCTGGACTTGCTTTGTAGTTGGATGAGCGGCAAGATGGGCAGCCTTGGCGGCCGGATTAGCGGCGACGCGTGGCGCGACCGGCTTGACTGGGGCAGGGCGCTTGACTGGTGCGGCTGGACGAACAGCCGGTTTCGCAACTGGGCGAGCGGCTGGTTTGATAGCGACAGTACGAGTAGTAGTGGTGACGTGAGCGATTACCTGTGGGCGGCGCGGGGCAAAATCCATGAACATGCCACGGCTAACAGGTTTCTTTGGTTCGGCTGGTTTTGGGGCAGCAACAGGTTTGGCCTTCGCGGTCTCGCGAGCGCTCATTGCTGCATTTACGGCTTTATCTAATTCATCGTAATTGATACTGTTATCGCTCATTTTTGACACCTTTAGCTATCTCTAAGATAGCACAGAATTGGTCAGCAATCAAACTTGCGTTGCCGATCAAGAGGCCATCGATGCCGTCAATAGAGAGATAGCCGGCTGCGGTGTCTTTATTTACAGAGCCGCCGTAGAGGATAGAGATGTTTTCGGCAGTCTGTGCGTCATAGCGACGAGCGATGTGTTTACGGATGAGTTTTTGGACTTCTTCGATATCTAATGGGCTAGCAGGCTTAGCGCCCTTGTTGCTACTGATAGCCCAAACTGGTTCGTAGGCGATAATAACCTTGTCGATGTCTTCGGCGCTCACCTGACTGAGACCAGCGGCGAGTTGGTCGTAGATGGCGGCTTTGGTTTCGCCGTCACGGCGTTCGAGTTCGGTTTCGCCGATGCAGAGAATAGGGGTGAGGCCGTTACGAATGGCGGCGGCGACTTTTTGTGCAATGATTTTGTCGGTCTCGTTGAAAACATAGCGGCGTTCGGAGTGGCCGATGATGACGTAATCTACGAAGCTGCGGATCTGAGTTGGAGAAACCTCGCCAGTGTAGGAGCCGTAATCCTGCCAGTGGCAGTTTTGGGCGGCAAGCTTGAATTGGCGTCGATTAATCTGAAGCGAAAGGGTCTGGAGGGAAACCATGCCTGGGGCGAGGATAGCCTGGACCTTGCGAACTGGCTGATAGCGATTCGCGAGCTTGTTGAGGTAAAGGCTGGCTTCGCCTGGAGTGAAATTCATCTTCCAGTTTGCGATAATGTAAGTTTTGCGGTTGTTGTCCATAGTTTTCCTCGGTTAAAGTTTATAGTTCGGTTGGCCGTAGGCGGTCCAAGCGAAGATGAAGCAAAGCTCCGTAATAATGAGGGCGAAAATCGTGACGACGCTGGCGGCAGGGAAGATGAAGAGGAGAATGATGGTCGCGAGGGTCCAGACGATGAGCGAGAAAACGATTTCTGCGCCGAAGATGGTGATATGGAAGAATTTGGCGAGTTTTGCGATGTATTTGCGGAGGCTGTTGTTGTAGATGCGAGCCGCAATGATAATGAGCGCTAATGTCAGGATAATGGCGCCGATAGTGATGGCGATGTTGAGGGCCGGGTTCAAGTTGACGCCTGGGGTCGCTTCGCCGGAAGCAGTCTGGGCAGGAACGACGCCGAAGATGTCGGGAATCGTTTCGCTCGGATGGTTAATTCGATAAATAATGGCATAAATCGCCAGGGCAATTAGCCCAAGATCAAAGACTGCGCCCACGAAAAGGAGAAGTCTTCCTGATGCACGCAACACCCGCGCAAAAAGATTATTCTTCATATCTATATTTTAGCATAAGCGAGAAGAATTAGCTATTTTTTACTGATAGCGAGGATGCCGCGGAGGGCATAGGCAGTGTCTTCGTGGCTACGAACAGTGATGGTGTCGACGCCCATTTGGACGACTGGATAATCATTACCGCCTGGCTGCGTCATGTCGCCGAAGTAGAGAACTTCTTCCTTAGTGACGTTCAGCTCTTCGAGGAGGTGAGTCATGCCGAAAACCTTATTCATGCCAGGAATGAAGGCGTTGATGCTAGTGGTGCCACCAATCTCGTACTCATAAGATGGGGCGAGCTCCTTCGCGCGAGCGACGATAGCTTCGCGCTTTTTGCAATCTGGGTCCCAGGCGTATTTAACCTCTGTGCCGGCCTTTTGGCCGAGGGCAGAGAAGGTAACTTGGCTGAGACGATTCTCGATAATTTCGTCGCCTTCGGCAACCTTGTCCTGCTCCCAGTAGCCGAGCTCTTCGGCGGCTTGCTGGATGGCTTTGGTAATCTCGGAAACTTGGTCGTCGGTGAGTGGGTAGTTGTAAACTTGCTCCCATTCCGTGCCGTTATAGCGATAATACTGGGTGCCCTGAGCGACAAAAAGATGGAGATGCTTGAGTTGCTCGTCGGTGACGTTGACGTCTTTTAGGCGGTTGACGATTTGAATTAGGAATTGGTCGAATTTCTGACCAGAAATTGGGCAGATTTCGTAGTAATCCAAGAGGTCGCGGAGGAGTTCGGCAATCTCATCCGGGATAGGCGTCTTGGCAATATTAAGAGTTTGATCAATATCAAAAGAGAGTACTTTTTTCATATATCCATTATACATGAAAAAGCCCGTGCTGGTTGCACGGGCCTTTTTTGAGAGATGTGTTTTTTGGATTAGTCTGAGCTTCCGACGTAAATCGCGAGCTCGGGGACGATTGCTGCTGCCGCTTCTTCGACGCTGACCTGGCTGGTCAGAATCGCTTTTGCGTAGTCCCTGCCGGTCAATGTGACCGGTGTGATTTCGGAACCACCACCGTTTGCCGGATCGGTGTTGTCACCGCCGCCTGTCGGGGTTGCATTTGCATTTGCATTCGCATCGCCGCCTGTGGGCGCAGGATTGTCGCCGCCGCCTGTCGGGGTTGCGTTTGCATTTGCATTCGCATTTGCATTTGCATCACCGCCTGTGGCTGTGCTAGATCCTGAACCGTCGCCAGAAGTTGTGGTCGTGGTCGTGTTGCCTGCATTTGCATTTGCATTTGCATTTGCATTTCCGTCTGTAGGCGCATCGGCTTTCTTCTGGACGAATCCCTTTTTGGTCATCCAGTCTCTGAGGGTCGTATTGATGGCCTTTTCGCCGTTATCATCAATGCATACCGACTCGGGGCACTCGATAATGAGCTCGTCGCCATCGTTGATTGTAGGCTGTTTTCCGTCAGCGGGGAAAGGCTTCGAATTCTTGTTAGGTTCGATAAAATACTCCTTGATGGCGCCGAGGAACATGTTCAAGTCGTTCTGACTCATGATTTCCTGTTCTTCTGCGGCGACAACCCTCATTACTCTGCCGTTATTAGTGCAAAAAGCCTTGGGTGACTTCTTGCCAACAACCTTCTCATTTGTGATTGCGGTGCTCATGAGCGCACCATTCTTCAAAAAATACAGTTTGTCCATAATCTTTACTCCTTTACAATATTTGTTTTTTGGACTTAAATGTTGCAGCCCCACATTATGTCGGGCATTAAACGCAGTAGAGGAGGGCTACTACGCTTGATGCCCGAAGTAATGCGGTCGGAGTAAGAATTGAGACATTTCTAAACATCTCTCTTAAAGAGCTATATATGAGATCACCTCACATATGCCCTTATTTTATCACACTTTGCCAAAAAAGTCAATAGCCACAAGGGGAATTTGGCGGTTTTGCAAGCACAAAAAACCACCCCTGTCATAGCAGAGGTGGCTTTTTGGCTACTTTACGAGGGCAAACTTGTTCTTGCCGCGTTTAATGAGTGTAATTTCACTAATTTGGGTGTCTTCGGTGACTTTTACGCCGTTTACGGAGATGGCGCCAGAGGCGATGAAATTGCGACCTTCGCCCTTGCTGGAGGCGAGACCGGTCTCGACGAGGATATCGAGGAGTTGGGCGCCTTTTGTGGCGGTAGGGAAGCTCTTGGCGAGAAGATCGAGTTCATCGGCGCTGAGGTCGGAAATTTGGCCTTCGCCGAAGAGAATGCCAGTGATTTTCTCGGCGGAATTTGCGGCGTCGATGCCATGAACAACTTCTGTAACCATGTGAGCGAGCGTGCGCTGGCCATAGCGAGCACCTGGATTCTCGGCGTGCTTCGCGAGGATTTCGCTGAGCTCGTCAGGGGTGACGAGGGTGTAGTACTTGAAGTATTCTTCGAGAACTTCGTCGGGCTGGTTGAGCCAGAACTGGTAGAAGTCGAAAATGCTGGTCTTCTCACTGTCAAGCCAGACGGCATTGCCCTCGGACTTGCCGAATTTGCGGCCGGTGACCTTGTCGATAATGAGAGGGCAAGAGTAAGCGTCGGCCTTGGCGCCTTCGAGGCGGCGGATGAGGTGAATGCCAGAGGTGCAGTTGCCGTACTGGTCGGCGCCGCAGAGCTGGAGATCAACGTGATGAGTGCGGAATAGATGTAGGAAGTCGTAGCCCTGAATGAGGGTGTAGCTAAACTCGGCGTAGCTGATGCCGGAGCCACCTTCGCCGATGCGTTTCTGAACGAATTGGCGGTCGAGAAGCTGAGTCATACTGAAAGCTTTGCCGATCTCGCGGAGGAATGGGAGGAATTTGACCTCGCCAAACCAATCGAGGTTATCGAGAACCTGGGTGTCAGCTGGGGAATGAGTGACGCGGACGATTTGCTTGGCGAGAGCGACTTTGTTCTTCGCGATTTCGTCGAGGCCCTTTAGGTCGCGCTCGACGGTGTCCTTCGGGTCGCCGATCTGACCGGTGGCGCCACCAACGAGATAATACGGAGTATAGCCGTGGCGAACGAAGCAGGCGCACATCATGAGAGCAGCGAGGTGGCCGATATGTAGAGAATCGGCGCTAGGGTCGGTGCCCCAATAAAAATTACGCGGAGCTTTGTCTAGGTCTGATATCTGGTCCAGCGTGTGCTCGGCAACGAAACCGCGCCACTGGAGCTCTTCGGATAATGTCATGGAATACTCCTTTAATAATTATTTTGGTAGGTCCGGCTGGAATCGAACCAGCATTGTATCCTTAGAGGGGATATGTCCTATCCGTTG